>JBIOEW010000004.1:0-181141 GCA_044446425.1 Solirubrobacterales bacterium
GCCTCAAGCGCCACCTCGCCCGCGCGGTCTGGCAAGCTCTACGCAGCGCCGAGGGAAGAGACCCGAGCGTCCCCGCATCGCACCTGACCTATTCACCCAATTTGCGTCCAGTCGCAGGGCTGGACTTGACATAGGAGCAACGCATGCGTGTACGCGTGACAGGCGACTCGATCGAGGTGCGGCTTGCCCGCTGGGAGAAGATCGTGGGGCTGATGAAAGACCTCACCGTGCCACTCGCCGACGTCGCCGACGTGCGCGTCGTCGAGGACCCCATGCGCGAGGCGAGGGGCACGGGGCTGAAAGCCGGGCTGAGGCTGCCCGGCGTGTACTTCGTCGCGCGCACGATCCGCCTCGACCATGCGTTCATCCTCAAGCGTGGCCTGCCGGCGCTGTCGTTCTCCGTGCGCAACCACCGGCCGCTCGAGCGCGTGCTCGTCAGCGCGCCCGATGCGAAGGAGCTCGCGCGCAGGATTCGCTCGCGGTATAAGCACCGCGGAAGCGTCGTGCCGGTGCCGAGCGGTGGAACGCAACGCACCGATCGGTTACGGTCGCGGCTGGGATGAGATCGAGCCTCTACCTGGCAGCGCTCCTCGTCGCGGCGTTCGGCCTGGCGGACGCGCTCCCCGCGTCGGCGAGCAGTCGGCCCGGCGAAGTCGCCGTGCAAGTGCAGCCGAAGCCGAGCATCACCGACAGTGTTCGCGTCAGCTTCCGCCCGCGTACGCCGTTGCCGGCCGGTGGCTACTACTACGCGGTGATCGTGCTGAAGCCGTACAAGCACTACACGAGCATGGCGCCGCCGCCATGTGCCGTCTCGAGCGACATGAAGAAGACGGCCTACGGCTACCCGCATGCGGGGCGTGCGGTGAGCCTCGTGCTCACGCGCACCGGCTCGCGCCGGCACGTGTGGTGCCGGGGCGGCAGCTACGCCGGCGCGATCTACGCCGTGCCCAGCCCGCCGCCGTGCGAAGCCCACTACCCCTGTCCGGCTGAAGAAGGTCAAGGGAGCAGCTGCTTCAACACCGAATCCGGACACCCGGTGTGCGGGGTCGCTCGCCGCCGTACGCCCAGATACACCTACCCGGCGGGCCTTCCGGTGCCCGTGAAGTCGGCAACCCGCATCGTCGGTTACTTCCGCGTGACGTTCTAGCCGAGGTGCGCGCACGGAGCAGTGGCTGGGCCAAGCCGTTTTGGCGTGGCGCGCTCGCTCTCGCAGCTAGGCCACACGAGCGTGGCGCGGTGTCGGCTCTCGCCTTTCGTCTACAGAGGAGGCCAAGGCTCACGCTGTGCTGTGGGCGCGTCGTAAGGGAAAGCAGGCCGACTACGGCCGGGGAGCCATTCCCCCTCTATCGCGGCGCTCGCTGCCGCAGTCAGGAGACGCCATGAATCGGGGCGTCCCATCGAAGCAATCGTCGCCCACGAGCGACCCTCTCGCAGCAAGCTGCCCGCAGCAGCGTGTAGCTGCCATGAACCTTCGCGCGCTGCTGTTCTCGGCGCTCGGGCTGCTGACTCTGATGATGCTCTTCTCTTCCTCGGCGCTCGCGGCGCCCGCCACAGTTGGGCTCGGAACCGCGGACAGCTTCTCCGTGCTGGCCGGCTCGACGGTCACGAACACCGGTCCGACGACGATGTTCGGCGATCTCGGGCTCAGCCCCGGATCCTCGGTGACGGGCGCTCCCCACGTGCTCGGCGCCACGCACGTCGACGACGCTGTCGCGATCGGTGCCAAGAGCTCCCTGACCACCGCCTACAACGATGCGGCGTCACGCCCGACGAACGGATCGGCCGGAACCGATCTCACCGGCCAGACGTTCACTGCCGGCGTTCGCACGGCGAGCAGCTCGCTGCTGCTCTCCTCGGGCAGCGTGACGCTCGACGCGCAAGGCGATCCGAACGCGGTCTTCATCTTCCAGATCGGCACCACGTTGACGACTGCCTCGAACACGAGCGTCAGCCTGATCAACGGAGCGCAGGCTTGCAACGTCTTCTGGCAGGTCGGCTCCTCGGCGACGCTGGGGACCGGTACGCGCTTCGTCGGCACCGTGATGGCAGCGGCGACGATCACGGCAAACACGGCCGCCACGATTCACGGCCGCCTGCTGGCACAGACGGGCGCGGTGAACCTCGATACGAACACGATCACCAACTCCACGTGCGCCGGCGGAGGCACGGAAACGACGACTGCGGCCGAAACGAGCGCACTCGCCGCCGCGGCCATTACGGTCGCTGCAACGCCGGCTAAACCCAATACGACAGGGTCGCCGGCCCAACAGCTCGCCGCCAAACGCGCGGCCGCCAAACGCGCGGCTGCGAAACGCGCGGCCAAACGGAGGGCGACAAGGCGAGCGGCGCGCAGGCGTCGCCTCCAGACACCCAGGCGCACGCAGGCGCGTCCGCCGACCCCCAGCCGGCGAGGGTCGTTTACCGGCTGACGGTGAGCGGCTCAGTTCGATGATCTGCTGCTTGTCAACCGCGCGACGGACGTTTGTGAGCGCGTCGCGCGGCGGTCGAGCGGCGATCGCCGTGCTGGTGCTCGCGTGCGGGCTCAGCGCGGCGTCCAGCATGGCGTCCGCGGCTTCGCGCCCGGAAGGCCTGCCGAGGACTCAGCGGCTCGCGCAGTTGCTGACGGGCCACGGTGCCCACGCTCGCCCTCGGGCCGGATCGCGACGGGTGTCTTCCGTCGCGAAGCTCAGGCCGATCACAGGCGAGCGCACCGTGCTGCCGGTGATCGGACATTCGCAGGGCTCCGACGGAATCGCGTGGCTGCACGTGATGCTCCCCGGTCGGCCCGACGGGTCGACCGGGTGGATTGCCCGGCAGGGCACGCGCGAACTGTCGACCTCGTGGCGTCTGATCGTCCACCTCGGCGCGCGCCGGGTGCTCGTGTATCGCGACGGCCGGCTCGTCAAGCGCTTTGCCGCGGTAGTCGGCAAGCCCTCGACGCCGACCCCGACTGGCTCCTACTTCGTAGAGGAGACCTTGCAGATGTCCGCGGCCGAACCCGGCGGGCCATTCGCACTGGCGCTCAGCGCCCGCTCAAACGCGTTGCAGGAATTCGAGGGCGGCCCGGGGCAGATCGCCCTGCACGGGCGAGATGGCCTCGGCGGTACGTTGGGTGCGGCCGAATCGCACGGCTGCATGCGCTTGGCGACGGCGAGCATCGATTGGCTGGCCAAGCGCATTGGACCGGGTGTGCCGGTGAAGATCGAGGGGGCGTGACCTGCGATGGCGGGGGCAGGATTCGAACCTGCGAAGGCTGAGCCGCCAGATTTACAGTCTGGTCCCTTTGACCGCTCGGGTACCCCGCCTAGAACGATCCGAGGATAGCGACGAGAGAGCTACGAAGCCTCGCGCAGCTGCTGCGCTTGGGGCAGCGTCTGTAGCTTCTTCAACGTGCGGTTCTCGATCTGGCGCACGCGCTCGCGGGTGATGTTGAAGGCGCGCCCGACCTCCTCGAGCGTGCGGGCGCGACCGCCGACGATGCCGTAGCGCAGCTCGAGCACCTCGCGCTCGCGGCGCGGCAGCGAGGCGAGCACGCGGTTGATGTTCTCGCGGCGCAGCGCCTCGGAGGCGATCTCGAAGGGCGACTCGGCGGAGACGTCCTCGACGAAGTCGGCAAGCGCGGAATCGTCCTCCTCGCCCATCGGCTTCTCCAGCGACACGGGCTGCTGGGCGAGGCGCAGCACGTCGCGTACCTCGCGCACCTCGCATTCGAGCTCCTTGGCGATCTCTTCGGCGGTCGGTTCGCGCCCGAGCTGCTGGATCAGCATGCGCTCGGCGCTGATCAGTTTGTTCAGGCGCTCGACCATGTGCACGGGAATACGGATCGTGCGTGCCTTGTCGGCGAGCGCGCGGCTGACGGCCTGGCGTATCCACCAGGTGGCGTACGTCGAGAACTTGTAGCCGCGGCGATGGTCGAACTTCTCGACGGCGCGGATCAGCCCGAGCGAGCCCTCCTGGATCAGGTCGAGGAACGTCAGCCCGCGACCGACGTAGCCCTTGGCGATCGAGACGACGAGGCGCAGGTTGGCCTCGACCATGTGCTGCTTGGCGGACATGTCGCCGCGCTCGATGCGCTTGGCGAGGGAGACCTCCTCGGCGGCGTTGAGCAGCGGTACGCGGCCGATCGAGCGGAGGTACAGCCGCAGCGAATCGAGGCTCGGGTCGACGCTGAGGTCGGCTTCGGCCTGCTTGAGCTCGCGCAGGCGCGCTCTGACGTCGCCGGCTTCCTCGTCCCCGCGCTCCTGCTCGTCGAGCCCCTCGGACTCCGGCAGCGCGGCATCAGTAGCGGCGGCCCGGGTGTCGGCGTCGCCCGAGACGACGTGCAGCTCGACATTCGCCTCCTCGGCCTCGACGACTTCGATGCCGTGCTCCTCGAAGTAGCTGAGCAGGTCGTGTGCCTGCTCGCTGGAGAGCTCTGCCTCCTCGATCGCGCTGCGCAGGCTCGCGGCCGTCACGAGTCCCCTCTCACGTGCGGCCGCGAGAAAGCCCTGCAGCTCCTCCATCTCGACCACGATGTCCGTGGCGATCACTGCACCCTCTGACTTCTCTCTCAACCTGGACCCCCAGATCACCGGCTCCCGCCGTTTGATCGTCCGTTTGGCCGAGTGCGGATTGATACCAGAATCAGCGAGAGATGCGTGCCGGTGTCTCGAATGAGTCCTGTAAGCGACCCATCGGAGTCGCGGTCGCGCGCTCTCGATGGCCGATCGCTGGACTATTGTCGGGACGCGGAGGACCGCGCGCCGGCGAGTCGGCCGGCGGCCGGCGGCCAGAAGGGGAGGCTGTCTCCAACGCGTCTCCAACCTGTCTCCAACCCGCCGGACGGGCACCTTCGCGGACGCGGGGGAGCGGGTGCTCGACCGCGCCTGGGGCAGCCTCCGGCCTGCTCCGCGCTACGCTGGCCGGCGTGCAGGCGATCGGTTCGAGCACTGCGCCTCCCGCCCTCGACGGCCACGGCGACGACGTCCAGTCGCGCGCTCCGCGCGTCCAGGTGGGGCTCTCGCGCGTCGGCGTGACGGGCGTGGAGAAGGTCATCCACATCCGCGATGAGCTGTTCTTCGCGCGCCTGGAGTGCTTCGTCGATCTCAGTCGCGAGCAGAAGGGCGCGCACATGTCGCGCTTCGAGGAGGTCGTGAACGAGGCGATCGGCGAGGTCGTGCTGAGCGAGTCGCCGTTTCGCGCGGAGACGCTCGCGCAGCAGATCGCCGAGCTCGTGCGCACGCGCCAGGGCGCCGAGCGCGCCGAGGTGACGATCGCGGCGCGCTACCCCGAGCACAAGCCGGCGCCCGTGTCGGGCATCCAGACGCAGGAGATCTACACGCTGCACGGTCGCGCCGTTGCCTACGAGCGCGGCACGCGCCGCATCGTCGGCGTCTCGGCGACCGGGATGACGGCGTGCCCGTGCGCGCAGGAGCTCGTCGCCGGCCGCGCGCGCGAGCGCCTGCTCGCCGACGGCTTCGACGAGCAGCAGATCGAGCGGATCTTCGACCGCGTGCCCGTCGCCACGCACAACCAGCGCGGCCTGGCGACGTTGCAGATCGGCTGCATCGAGGAGTGCGTCGAGCAGATCGACGCCTCGACGCTGCTGGCGATCGCCGAGTCGAGCATGTCCTCGGAGATCTACGAGCTGATGAAGCGCTCCGACGAGGTCGAGGTCGTCGAAAAGGCGCACCGGCGCCCACGCTTCGTCGAGGACTGCGTGCGCGAGATGGTCGCCGGCGTCGTGCGCGAGCTGCCGCAGCTCGACGGCCGCAGCTTCGTCTCGGCGCGGCAGGAGAACCTCGAGACGATCCACCAGCACAACGTCGTCGCCGAACGCCACGGCACGCTCGCCGAGCTGCGCAGCGAGGTCGAGACGGGCGAGCTGCCGCCGCGCCAGACGAGCCTCGAGCAGTGGCTCGACGCCGGCCGCCCGGCCTGACCCGGCTCTCGGACCGGCTCAGCCCTCGCTGCTGCTCGCGCGCGTGCGCGCCTGAGCTTGCGCCTGTGCGATCTGCCGGCGCAGGCCGAAGAAGTAGTCCAGGCCCGAGAGTACGGTCACGGCGACCGTCACGTACAAGAGCGCCGTGACCCACACGGGGTTGCCGTGAACGGCGATCACGGCGAGGATCGCCGCGATCTGCAGGCAGGTCTTGATCTTGCCGAGCATGTTCGCGCCGGCGACGACGCCGAACTGGGTGGCGCCCATGCGCAGCACCGTCACGGCCAGCTCGCGCGTGATGATCACCATCGCGATCCACGCCGCCAGTCGTTGCTGGGAGACGAGCGCGATCAGCGCGGCGACGATCAGCAGCTTGTCGGCGAGCGGGTCCATCAACTTGCCGAAGTTCGTGATCGAGTCGCGCGCGCGTGCCAGGTAGCCGTCGACGAAGTCCGTCAGCGAGGCGAGCGCGAAGACGATCGCAGCGAGCACGTCGCCGGCCGGCGTGTTGCCGAGCAGCGCCACCACGAGCACCGGCACGAGCATGATCCGGAGCACGGTCAGCAGATTGGGTAGGTTCAGCGGGAACATCGAAAGAGCACGATATCCCGGCAGCGCGGGCCCGGTCGAAAGGACAGCGCCATGTCAGAGCGGCGGATACGGACAGCGGACGAGAGGACGGCGCGATGAGGACCCGCACGCTCGGCCCCGGCGGCCCAGAGGTCTCAGAGATCGGCCTCGGCTGCATGGGCATGTCGGCCTTCTACGGCAGCGCCGACGAGGGCGAGGCGCGCGCCACGCTCGCCCGGGCGCTTGAGCTCGGCTGCAACTTCCTCGACACCTCGGACATGTACGGCCCGTACACCAACGAGGAACTGCTCGGCAGCGCGATCGCCGGCAAGCGCGACGAGGTCTTCCTGGCGAGCAAGTTCGGCATCAAGCTGATCGAAGAGGGCAATCTGATCGACCGCGTGATCGACGGCAGCCCGGCCTACGTGCGCAGCGCGTGCGAGGCGTCGCTGACGCGCCTCGGCACGGAGCACATCGACCTCTACTTCCAGCACCGCGTCGACCCGCACACGCCGATCGAGGAGACCGTCGGCGCGATGGCCGAGCTGGTGGCCGCCGGCAAGGTGCGCCACATCGGCCTCTCGGAGGCGAGCGCCGAGACGATCCGCCGCGCGCACGCGGTGCACCCGATCGCGGCGCTGCAAAGCGAGTACTCGCTGTGGACGCGCGATGTCGAGGCCGAGATCCTGCCGACGCTGAACGAGCTCGGCATCGCGCTCATCGCCTACTCGCCGCTCGGCCGCGGCTTCCTCTCGGGGCGCTTCAGCTCCGAGGAGGAGCTCGAGCAGGGTGACTACCGACTGGCCGGCCCGCGCTTCACGGGCGAGAACCTGAAGCAGAACCTGGCCCTTGCCGCGCTCGTGCGCGAGCTCGCCGAGGAGCGCGGGATCACGCCGGGGCAGCTCGCAATCGCATGGGTGCTGAGCCGCGGCGAGCATGTCGTGCCGATCCCGGGGACCAAGCGCGTGGCCTACCTCGAAGAGAACCTCGCGGCGGCCGAGGTCGAGCTGAGCGAGGCCGAAGCCGAGGCGATCGCCCGTGCGCTGCCGCCGGCCGCCGGCGAGCGCTACCCGGAGGCGGTGATGAAGTCGGTGAACCTCTGAGCGAGCGGCACCGGCGTACATACCATCGCTATCGCAAGCTCGAGGACAGACAGAGACCCAGCCTGCCGTCCCCGAACCGGCCGGACGAGGGGGCTCGGCCGGCGTCGTCTCTCAGTAGCCGACCGAGTAGAAGCTGATGTGGCGGCAGCCGTGCAGCTTGTAGTGCGGCAGCGCGTGGTGGCTCGTGTAGACCGTCTGCTGCGGGTTTTCGCAGTGGATCACGCCGGAGTTCTCATGCGCGTGCACGACCGTCAGCGGGTTCGTGCCTGTCCACACGTAGTTGTAGGTGTCATTGGCGTAGATGTAGTTCCTGCCGTTGCCGGCATGGATCACGGCCGTCTGGCGCGCAGGCCAGCCGGAAGGGTGATAGTCGCCCCAGATCACGTCGCCCGAGTCGCCGCCGTAGATCGTGTCATCGCCATAGCCGCCGAGCAGGTAGTTGTGCTTGCCGTCGACGCCCGTCAGCGTGTGCGACTGCCCGGCGGGGCCCCGGTCCATCACGAGGTGCTCGTCCGACGGCCAACCGGCGTGGCTGGTCATGGCGCGGGCCGATTGGGCGAGCACGCCGACGAGGGCCAGCACGAGCAGGTCGAGCACGGCGAGCAGCACTGCGGGCCGAAGCCCGGCGGGGAGGTATGCGATCACGCGCCTGGTCATCGTCCTCGCAGCAGTTACCCAGGAGAACGCGCGGGATCACTCGGACATGCGGCCATTTGCGTACTCGTGGGCCAGGCGCGCTCGGCGTGGCGGCCGCGGCGGACGGGCTCCGCGTCCGGGCGCCCGCGGGCGGGCTCCGGCGCACCGTGACGCTAGGGTGGCGTGGCATGCCGCTGATCCCCATGGTGATAGAGCGCACTGCGCGCGGAGAGCGCGAGTTCGACATCTACTCGCGCCTGCTCAACGAGCGGATCATCTTCCTGGGCACGCCGATCGACGACCAGGTGGCCAACCTCGTCGTGGCGCAGCTGCTTCACCTGGAGAGCCAGGACCCGGAGAAGGACATCTCGATCTACATCAACTCGCCCGGCGGCTCGATCTACTCGGGCCTGGCGATCTACGACACGATGAACTTCGTCAAGCCCGACATCGCGACGATGGTCGTCGGCGTGGCGATGTCGATGGGCTCGCTGCTGCTGGCCGGCGGCACGAAGGGCAAGCGTGCGTCCCTGCCGAACTCGCGCATCCTGATCCACCAGCCCTCGGCCGGCTTCCAGGGTCAGTCGACGGACATCGAGATCCACGCGCGCGAGATCCTCAAGGTGCGCGAGCGGATCGACGAGATCTACGCCGAAGCGACGGGCAAACCGACGGCCGAGGTGCGCGCCGACATGGAGCGCGACCGCTTCTTCACGGCCGAGCAGGCCAAGGACTACGGCCTGATCGACCGCGTGCTCGAGAGTCACTAGCGCGCGGCTCTCGCCGATTTCGATGATGGCGGCCTGGCGGCCGCGAGATGGCCGCGGGCTGGGCGCGCCTGCGGCGCGCGCTGCGGTCTGCGGCGATGGCTAAGCTCGCCCCGGTCGTGTCTGCCCTGACCCCGTTCGAGCGCCTGGCGCTGCTCGCGATCGCGCTGGCGACGGCGCTGGCGGGCGTGGCCGACTACGGCGGCTGGGCGCCGCTGCTCGCCTTCCTGCTGGCGACGCTGGCGCTGGCGGGGCTCGCCTGGATCGTCTCGTTCGCCACCGAGCAGCTCGGCGAGCGCTTCGGCGCGGGCGTGACGGGCCTGTTGCAGTCGACGCTCGGCAACCTGCCCGAGCTGTTCGTCGTGATCTTCGCGCTGCAGAAGGGCGAGCTGATCGTCGCGCAGACAGCGATCGTCGGCTCGGTGCTGGCCAACGCGCTGCTCGTGCTCGGCCTCGTGATCGTCGTCGGCGCGCGCCGCTCGCACGACGGGGTCATGCGCTTCTCCAAGCGCCTGCCGCGCGACACGGCAACGCTCCTGCAGGTGACCGTGTTCATCATCGTGCTGCTCGGCCTCTCGCTCAGCTCGCACGACCCGGCCAGCCACCACGTCAAGGCGATCTCGATCGTCGGCGCCGGCTGCCTGCTGCTCGTCTACGTCTCCTGGGTCGTTCCCTACCTGCGCTCGGACTCCGCGCCGGGGGACGGCGATGGCATCGTGGCCAAGCGCAGCGCCGCGCGCGAGCCGGGCTCGGCAGGCGCCGGCTCCGCGCCGACCGACGCGACGGGCGCGGGCACGCACGCGGCCGAAGCGCACGCGCCGCGGCTGCCGCTCGGCCTCGTGCTCTGCATGCTGCTCGCCGGCGGCGGCGCCTCGGCGTTCGTCTCCGATTGGTTCGTCAACGGGCTGAAGCCTTCGATCGAGCAGCTGCACATCTCCCAGGCCTTCGCCGGGCTCGTGATCGTGGCGATCGCAGGCAACGCCGTCGAGAACGCCGCCGGCATCGTGCTCGCCTGGAAGGGGCGCTCCGACCTCGCCATCTCGGTCGTCAAAAACTCGGTCGCCCAGATCGCGGCCTTCCTCTTCCCGCTGCTCGTGCTGATCTCCTTCGCGCTCTCGACGACGCTGACGTTCACGCTCGCGCCGGTCTACATCGGCGCGCTCGTGCTCACCGTGCTCGCGCTCTCCCAGATCACCGGCGACGGCGAGGCGGCAGAGTTCGAGGGCTGGGCGCTCGTCGCGCTCTATGTCATTCTCGGCACGCTCACGTTGTACGAGTAGCGGTCATCTCCCTCTCATAAAAATCGTCGTCACCCGCTGTCGCGCCGCCGGCCTCGCCGTTTCGACTCGGCCGAGAGAAACACCGCGCGCGGGCCGTCGGGGGCGTAAGGGCAGCGCGCGAGACAAGCGCGACCCGCCGGCCTGCCAACCGCGCTAAACTGGCTCCCACCTCGCGTCTGGGCGGGGTTTTTCTTCGTCCGGACCCGGAATGCAAACCTTTTACGCAGGGATTGAACATGGCCCGCGGAGACGTTCGGATCGCTATCACCCTCGCTTGCGAGGAGTGCAAGCACCGCAACTACCAGACGAATAAGAGCAAGCGCAACAACCCCGATCGCATCGGGCTGCGCAAGTACTGTCGCTGGTGTCGCAAGCACACCAGTCATCGGGAGACTCGCTAGCGCGGGAGCGCAGCTCGTGGCTCGTGACCGCAAACGTGCAAAGCAGCGTCGCCAACGGCGCGCCCCCGGCTCGCGCCGTTCTCCGGCCACCCAGCCGACCCGTTCGGACGTGCCCGGCGCGCTCGACCACGCCTCCGGCGAGGCCGACGAATTCGAGGCCGCGCTCGTCGCCGGCGCCGGCGGCGTCCCCGTCGACCCCGACGCGCCCGCCGGCGATTACGTCGACGCCGGCATCGCCTCCGACGGCGACGTCGACACCGAGCACCTCTCCGAGGGCGAAGTCGAGGCCGAGGCTCTCTCCGAGGGCGATCTCGGCGCCGACGAGCTGCAGGAGCCGGCCGGCAGCACCGCGCGCAGGGCTCCCGGCGGCGGCGCCGGCAGCGGCGTCACGCCCGAGCAGGCCTCCGGCGCGCCGATCCGCGGCGGCAACCGCGTGCTCGCCTTCCTCCGCGCCAGCTGGGCAGAGCTCCAGCGCGTCCAGTGGCCCGACCGCCGTCAGGTCACGCAGGCCACGGCCGTCGTGCTCGGCTTCGTCGCCGTCGCCGGCGCCTACCTCGGCCTGGCCGATTATGTGGCCAAGGAACTCGTCGAATTCATCCTCTGATCTGACGCCCGATGACCTGCGCATCTCTGCGTCCTCGCTCGCTTGCGCGCCGATCGACGATCTAATGCGATCGACTGATCGGCCGGCACGCCACGCCCCCTGCGTCCTTGAGCTGCTTGGTCCTCGAACGTCAGACGGCCTCAACTCCGTCCAAATTCTTCCCGTAACACCTCTCAGGAGCTTCTGAATGTTTCGCTGGTACGTCGTCAACACTTACTCAGGTCACGAGAACAAGGTCAAGCACAACCTCGAGCACCGCGTTGTCTCACTCGGGCAGCAGCGCGCCGTGCGCAACGTCGTCGTGCCGACTGAGACGGTCATGGAGATGAAGGACAACGTGAAGAACCCCGTCGAGAAGCGCACCATGCCCGGCTACGTGCTCGTCAACATGGAGCTCAACGAGGACTCCTGGGGCGTCGTCAAGGGCACCCCCGGCGTGACCGGCTTCGTCGGCGCCTCCCAGGAGCCCGTCCCGCTGACCCAGGTCGAGGTCGACCGGCTGCTGCACAAGGAGGTCGCCACCGCCACCCGCACGCGCGCCCAGTTCACGATCGGCGAGTCCGTCAAGGTCGTCTCCGGGCCGCTGTCAGACTTCTCCGGCGAGATCTCCGAGATCAACGACGACGCCGCCAAGCTCAAGGTGCTGGTATCAATCTTCGGTCGCGAGACGCCCGTCGAAGTCTCGTTCGACCAAGTCAAGAAGCTCTAGACATCGCACGCCCGGACGGCGGGCGCTGCTTCAATACGCGGGCCGGGATGGTCCGCGGAGGTAATCAGTAATGGCAAAGAAGGTTCTGACGACGATCAAGCTGCAAGCCAACGCCGGCCAGGCCAGCCCTGCGCCGCCCGTCGGTCCTGCGCTCGGCCAGCACGGGATCAACATCATGGAGTTCTGCAAGGCCTTCAACGCGCAGACGCAGAGCGAAACGGGCACCGTAATCCCCGTCGTCATCACCGTGTATGAGGATCGCTCGTTCACGTTCATCACCAAGACGCCGCCCGCCGCCGTGCTGATCCGCCAGGCGATCAAGATCAACAAGGGCTCGGGCGAGCCCAACCGCGTCAAGGTCGGCACCATCACCCAAGCCCAGCTGCGCGAGATCGCCGAGCGAAAGCTCGCCGACCTCAACGCGCACGACGTCGACCAGGCCGCCAAGATCATCGCCGGGACCGCCCGCAGCATGGGCGTGGACGTGGCCTCATGAGCGCGCACGGCAGGCGCTACTCAGAGGATCTCGGCAAGGTCGATCGCGAGCGCGAATACGAGCCGGCCGAGGCTGTCTCGCTCGTGCGCAGCCTCGCCAACGCCAAGTTCGACGAGTCGATCGAGATCCACGTGCGCACCGGGTTGAACGTGCGCCACGCCGACGAGCAGCTGCGCGGCACGATCGCGCTGCCCAACGGCATCGGCAAGGACGTCAAGGTCGCCGTTTTCGCACAGGGCCCCACGGTCGCCGAGGCCGAAGGCGCCGGCGCCGACGTCGTCGGCGGCGATGACCTCGCCAAACGGATCGAGGAGGGCTTCGACGAGTTCGACGTCGCCATCGCCACGCCCGACATGATGTCCGTCGTCGGGCGCCTCGGTCGCATCCTCGGGCCGTCCGGCAAGATGCCCAACCCGAAAGTCGGCACCGTCACGATGGACGTCGCCAAGGCCGTCGAGGAGTCAAAGTCGGGCAAGGTCGAGTACCGCACCGACCGCACCGCCATCGTGCACCTCGTGATCGGCAAGGCCAGCTTCGGCGAGGAGCAGCTGCTCGAGAACTACGCAGCCGTCGTCGAAGAGCTCGTGCGCGCCAAGCCGTCCGCCGCCAAAGGCCGCTACCTGCGCTCGATCACGATGACCTCGACGATGGGCCCCGGCGTCAAGGTCGACACCAGCCGCACGCGCGAACTGACCGGCGAGCCCGCCGCCGCTTAGCGGCGCCTGCGCCGCCCTCTGCGAGCGGCTACACTCCGCCGAGCAAACGCACCGCCCGAGACCCTCGGCGCCGCCGATCGATTCGATCGACGGGGAAGACCGGGGCAGGTTGGAGCGAGTAGCAGCCGCGGTCGCATCCGCGCTCTCTCGTCTGCCTGCATGGGCACACCGAAACTTCGAGAGCGACGGAACCAATGAACCGAGAGCAGAAGGCTGTGGCGATCGAGGAGATCGCGACCCACATCGACGAGTCGCACGCGATCTTCGCCGTCGACTACCGCGGCATCACCGTGCCCCAGGTCGCCGAGCTGCGCGCCAAGCTGCGCGACGCCGACGCCAGCTTCAAGGTCGTCAAGAACTCGCTCACCGAACGCGCCGCCGACCAAGCCGGCGCCGAGACGCTGAAGGAGTACCTCGCCGGGCCCACCGCGCTGACCTTCGTGCGCGGCGACGTCGCCATGGCCGCCAAAGCGATCGCCGACTACGCCAAAGCCACCCAGCTGCTCCCGTTCAAGGGCGGCTTGATGGACGGCGCCGTGCTCGACATCGATCAGCTCCGCTCGCTCTCGCGCCTGCCCTCGCGCGAAGTGCTCTACGGCCAGCTCGTCGGCGTCGTCGCCTCGCCCGTCACCGGCGTCGTGCGCAGCCTCGCCGCCCTGCTCGGTGGCCTCGCCTCCGCGCTCGGCCAGGTGCAGCAGAAGAAGGAGTCCGGCGAGATCCCCGCCGGCGAGGCGCCCGCCGCTGTGGCCGAGGCGCCTGCTGCCGAGGAGGTCCCCGCCGAGGCTGAGGCTCCTGCCGCAGAGGAGGCCGCCGCAGGGGACGCTCCCGCAGATCAGCCCGCCGCCGAGGCAGAGACTCCCGCGGCTGAGGACGCGCCCGCTGCCGAGCAGGCCGACGCGCCTGCCGAGGAGCCCGCTGCCGAGGTTGTGAGCGAGACCGAGGCCGCGCCCGAGGCGCCGGCAGATGAGCCCGCCGCGGAGAACGCGGACGCTCCGCAGGACCAAGCTGAGCCGGCGAGTGAGCCGGCGCAAGAGAACGAAAACCAGGCGGACGCATCGGCCGAGGCCGAGCAGGACCCCGCCGATGCGAATCCCACCAAGGAGGACTGACGAAGATGGCAACCAGCACCCAAGATTGGATCGAGGAGCTCAAGGGCATCTCGGTGCTCGAGCTCGCCGAGCGGATCAAGGCGCTCGAGGAGGAGTTCGGCGTCTCCGCCGCCGCCGTCGCCGCGCCCGTCGCCGCTGCCGGCGGCGGCAGTGGCGGTGGCGACGCCGCAGCCGAGGAAGAGGGCGGCACCGTCGACGTGATCCTCGCCGGCGCCGGCGACAAGAAGATCCAGGTGATCAAGGTCGTCCGCGCCGCCACAGGGCTCGGCCTGAAAGAGGCCAAGGCGCTCGTCGACGATGCTCCCAAGCCGGTCAAGGAGGGCATCGAAAAGGACGAGGCCGACAAGCTCAAGCAGGAACTCGAGGAGGCTGGGGCTTCCGTCGAGCTGAAGTAGGGCTGCGCCGACCGTCTGAGGGTCGCGGCTTCGCGGGCGACCCTCAGACGGTCGACTCCGCCTGCCGCTCGCCGGCCGCTGGGCGCCAAAGCTGGATGGACGGCCTCGCCAACGCGGGGCCGTTCGTCTGCTCGGGTCGACTTCGGTCGTGGCTCGAGAACAGCCGGCCCGGACGGCCGGCCAGGTAGCTGCCGTGGCGAGCGGAGCGGTCTCAAGTTTCAATCACGAAGCGGAGCTCGGCTCGGCCAGAAGGCAGGATGCCGCCAAATCGGTTTAGCCGTCGCGCTTTGAAGCGAGCGGCCCTGTCCAACCCAGCCCCGCTTCTTTATCCATGTTTAACAAAACCGCCGTTTTTCCGGTAAAGTCCCACCCGCTGACCAATAGCCGCAGCCGTCCAGAGGCACGACGCCGCGCCACATACGCGGAAGTCGAGGGCGGGGTCCGTGAGCGTCGGCAGCCCACTTCAGGGCGCCGATGGTCTGTGCTATCTTTACGAGTCGCGCTTCGCCGCGCTCCTCTGCCCGTTTCTCGCCCTCCGAAGGAGTCGTTTCTTGGCCGCTGCAGATGCTCTCCGGACGCGCCGTACTTTCGCGCGCCTCAACAAGACCGTTGATGTACCCAACCTGATCGACATCCAGCGCCGCTCGTTTGCGTGGCTGACCGACCCGCAGAAGGGCGGCCTACGCGAGACGATCGACGACATCTCGCCGATCGAGGATTACACCGGCAACCTCGCCGTTCAGTTCGGTGAGTTCGTCTTCGACGAGCCGGTCGCATCACTCGAGCAGTGCCGCGAGAAGGACCTCACCTACGCGCGCCCGCTGACCGTCACGGTCGCCTTCATCAACCGCGAGACCGGAGAGATCCGCGAGCAGTCCGTCTTCATGGGCGACTTCCCGTGGATGACCGAGCGCGGCACGTTCGTGATCAACGGCACCGAGCGCGTCGTCGTGACGCAGCTCGTGCGCTCTCCGGGCGCCTATCTGATGGAGCCCAAGGACCGCGAGAAGCAGGTCTTCATCGCCAACCTGATGCCCGCGCGCGGCTCTTGGCTGGAGCTCGAGATCGACAAGAAGGGCAAGGTCTTCGTCCGCATCGACCGCAAGCGTAAGCTGCCCGTCACGGTGCTGCTGCGCGCGATGGGCTACGCGACCGACGACGAGATCCTGCGGCTGTTCGACAACTCGCTGTACATCCGCAACACGATCGATGCCGACACCGAGGTCACGCGCACCGAAGAGGGGGCGCTGATCGAGCTGTTCAAGAAGCAGCGTCCGGGCGAGCCGCCGAGCGTCGACAACGCCAAGGCGCTGCTCAACCAGCTGTTCTTTGATCCGAAGCGTTACGACCTGACCCGCGTCGGTCGCTACAAGCTCAACTCACGTCTCGGGCTGGACGTCGACATCGACACCCGCACGCTGACCCAGGACGACATCCTGCAGCTCGTACGCGAGCTCGTCTCGCTGCCCAAGCGCCTCGGCCTGCCCGAGGACGGAGAGGTCGAGATCAAGGACTACGCGGCTGAGGCGATGAGCATGCCGCGCGAGCCGGTCGCCGAGCACCTCGACGAGTACGAGCACTTCGGAAATCGCCGCCTGCGCACCGTCGGCGAGCTGATCCAGGAGGCCTTCCGCATCGGCCTGTACCGGATGGAGCGCGTCGTGCGCGAGCGCCTGACGACCGAGGACGCCGACACGATCACGCCACAGACGATCATCAACATCCGTCCCGTCGTGGCCGCGCTGAAGGAGTTCTTCGGCTCCTCGCAGCTCTCGCAGTTCATGGACCAGACGAACTCGCTGGCCGGGCTGACCCACCGCCGCCGCCTCTCGGCGCTCGGCGCAGGCGGCCTCACGCGCGAGCGCGCGCCGATCGAGGTGCGCGACGTGCACCCGACCCACTACGGGCGCATGTGCCCGATCGAGACCCCCGAGGGTCCCAACATCGGCCTGATCGGCTCGCTGTCCTCGTTCGCCGAGGTCTCCGAGTACGGCTTCGTCACGACCCCCTACCGCGTGGTCAAGGACGGCGTCGTCACCGAGCAGGTCGTACGCCTGGACGCCACGCAGGAAGAGGAGCTGTTGATCGCCCAGGCGAACACGCCCGTGGACGCCAAGACGGGCAAGCTCAAGGGTTCGGAGATCCTCTGCCGCACGCAGGCCGGTCAGTACGTCACGGTCGGGCCGAAAGACGTCCACCTCGTCGACGTCTCGCCCGAGCAGATCTGGTCGGTCGCCACGGCGATGATCCCCTTCCTCGAGCACGACGACGCCAACCGTGCGCTGATGGGCTCGAACATGCAGCGCCAGGCGGTGCCGCTGCTGAAGACCGACGCACCGCTGGTCGGCACCGGCATGGAGCGCCGCGCGGCGCTCGACACCGGCGACGTGCTGTTGTCGAAGGCGGCCGGCACGGTCGAGTACGTCGACGCCGACCAGATCGTCGTGCAAACGTCTACCGGTTCTGGCAAGCAGGAGTACGAGCTGCAGAAGTTCATGCGCTCCAACCAGGGCACGCTGATCCACCACAAGCCGCGCGTCTCCAGCGGCCAGAAGGTCAAGGCCGGCGACGTGCTCGCCGACGGCTCCTCGACCGACCGCGGCGAGATGGCGCTCGGCAAGAACCTGATGGTCGCCTTCATGTCCTGGGAGGGCTACAACTTCGAGGACGCGATCATCCTCTCCAAGCGCCTCGTGCAGGACGACGAGCTCACCTCGATCCACATCGAGGAGTACGAGATCGACGCCCGCACGACCAAGCTCGGCGAGGAGGAGATCACGCGCGACATCCCCAACCGCTCGGAGGAGTCGCTGCGCAACCTCGACGACCGCGGCATCGTGCGCGTCGGCGCCGAGGTGATCTCGGGCGACCTGCTCGTCGGCAAGGTCACGCCGAAGGGTGAGACCGAGCTGACGGCCGAGGAGAAGCTGATCCGCGCGATCTTCAAGGAGAAGGCGCGCGAGGTGCGCGACACCTCGCTGAAGGTGCCGCACGGCGAGGGTGGCGTCGTGATCGACGTCAAGACCTTCAGCCGCGACGCCGGCGACGACCTGCCGCCGGGCGTCAACGACCTCGTGCGCGTGTTCGTCGCCAAGAAGCGCAAGATCTCCGAGGGCGACAAGCTCGCGGGCCGTCACGGCAACAAGGGTGTGATCTCGAAGATCGTCGACCAGCAGGACATGCCGTTCCTCGAGGACGGCACGCCGGTCGACGTGATCCTCAACCCGCTGGGCGTGCCTTCGCGCATGAACGTCGGGCAGATCCTCGAGACCCACCTCGGTTGGGCGGCGGCGCAGGGCTGGTACGACGACGGCACCGATGCCTACAAGGAAGCGCACGAGAACGGCGGCAACGGCAAGGTCTACGTGGCCACGCCGGTGTTCGACGGCGCGACCGTCGCAGACGTCGACACGGCGCTGGTCAAGTGGCAGGACGCGCACACCGGTCGCATTCGCATGGACGTCGACAAGTCCCGCCGCGACGGCGAGCAGGCCTCGGGCAAGATGACGCTGTTCAACGGCCGCACCGGCGAGCCGTTCGAGGAGCAGGTGACGGTGGGCTACATGTACATCCTCAAGCTCCTGCACCTCGTCGACGACAAGATCCACGCCCGTTCGACCGGCCCCTACTCGCTCGTCACCCAGCAGCCGCTGGGCGGCAAGGCGCAGTTCGGCGGCCAGCGCTTCGGCGAGATGGAGGTCTGGGCGCTCGAGGCATTCGGCGCCGCCTACACGCTGCAGGAGATGCTCACGATCAAGTCCGACGACACCGTCGGGCGCGTGAAGGCGTATGAGGCGATCGTCAAGGGCGAGAACATCGCCGAGCCGTCGATCCCCGAGTCGTTCAAGGTCCTGCTCAAGGAGATGCAGTCGCTCGCGCTCGACGTGAACGTCGTCTCCGAGGAGGGCCAGCGCGCGGAGATCCGCGACGAAGACGACGACCTCCTGCGCGCCGCAGAGGAGCTCGGCATCGACCTCTCGGGCGTTCGCGCCCTGAGCGGCGACGCGGCCGACGAGGCGGTCGAGGGCGAGGACGCCGGCGACGCCGAGCCGTCCGCCAACGGCTCCGACCCCGAGGCAGTAGTTGAGGAGGACGGCGCCGAGGCGCCGCTCGACCTCGAGGCGCTCGAGCAGCTCAGCGAGGACGCACCAGAGGTGGCAGAGACGTAGTCGATGGCGCCGGCGCCGCGTGATGCGCGGCGCACGGGGCCAGGGCGGCCCCGGCAGGCGGTTCTCAGCAGCCCCGCAGCAGCACCGCAGCACCGAACAGATCCGATTCACCCGCGAGCGAAAGCTAGAGCCACATGATCGACATCAACAACTTCGACGCCATCGAGATCTCACTCGCCTCCTCCAAGCAGATCCGCAGCTGGAGCTCCGGCGAGGTGATCAAGCCCGAGACGATCAACTACCGCACGCTGAAGCCCGAGAAGGACGGGCTCTTCTGCGAGCGCATCTTCGGTCCGACCAAGGACTGGGAGTGCTACTGCGGCAAGTACAAGCGCGTCCGCTACAAGGGCATCGTCTGCGAGCGCTGCGGCGTAGAGGTCACGCGCTCGAAGGTCCGCCGTGAGCGCATGGGCCACGTCGACCTGGCCGCCCCCGTCAGCCACATCTGGTTCTTCAAGGGCGTCCCCAGCCGAATCGGCTACCTGCTCGACATGGCGCCCAAGGAACTGGAGAAGGTCCTGTACTTCGCCGCATCGATCGTCACCTGGGTCGACGACGAGGCCCGCACGAAGGACGTCGACTCCTTGGAGAAGGAGGTCAACAAGGTGCTCGACGCCTACACGGCCGAGCGTGAGGAGCGCGTGCTGGAGCTGCAGGAGTCGCTCAAGCGCCGCGAGAAGTACCTGCAGAACGGCAAACAGACCCACTTCAACGACGAAGACCACCTGTGGGCGGACTCGCTCGACGTCAACCTCTCGAAGATCTCCGACGAGGAGCGCGAGAAGCTGACCAAGGAGCTGACGAAGGCCTTCGAGGCCGACATCGCCGACACCGAAGCCTACATCGAGGACGCCGCCGAGCGCATGCGCAACGTGTGGGAGCTGTTCAAGACGATGGAGCCCAAGCAGATCGAGCACGACGAGGCGACCTTCCGCGAGCTGAAGGAGCGCTTCGGCTCCTCCTACGGCTTCGGCGAGTACTTCCGCGGCGGCATGGGCGCCGAAGCGGTCCGCGACCTGCTCCAGCAGGTCGATCTCGAGGCCGAAAGGATCGAGCTCGAGGACCAGGTCAAGACGGGCAAAGGCCAGAAGCAGGCCCGCGCGGTCAAGCGCCTGAAGGTCGTCTCGGCCTTCATCCAGTCCGGCAACAAGCCGGAGATGATGGTGCTCGACGCGGTGCCCGTGATCCCGCCCGAGCTGCGCCCGATGGTGCAGCTGGACGGTGGGCGCTTCGCGACCTCCGACCTCAACGACCTGTACCGCCGCGTGATCAACCGCAACAACCGCCTCAAGCGGCTGCTCGACCTCGGCGCGCCCGAGATCATCGTCAACAACGAGAAGCGCATGCTGCAGGAGGCGGTCGACGCGCTGTTCGACAACGGCCGCCGCGGCCGCCCGGTCACCGGGCCGGGCAACCGCCCGCTGAAGAGCCTCTCGGACATGCTCAAGGGCAAGCAGGGGCGCTTCCGCCAGAACCTGCTCGGCAAGCGCGTGGACTACTCGGGCCGCTCGGTGATCGTCGCCGGGCCCTACCTGAAGCTGCACCAGTGCGGGCTGCCGAAGATCATGGCGCTCGAGCTGTTCAAGCCGTTCATCATGGCCCGTCTGGTCGAGCGCAAGTCGGCGCAGAACATCAAGGCCGCCAAGAAGATGGTCGACTCGATGATCGGCGAGGTGTGGGACGTGCTCGAGGAGGTCATCCACGAGCACCCCGTGCTGCTCAACCGCGCGCCCACGCTGCACCGCCTTGGCATCCAGGCGTTCGAGCCGCTGCTCGTCGAGGGCAAGGCGATCCAGGTTCACCCGCTCGTCTGCCACGCCTTCAACGCCGACTTCGACGGCGACCAGATGGCGGTGCACCTGCCACTGTCGGCCGAGGCGCAGGCGGAGGCGCGCATCCTGATGCTCTCCTCCAACAACATCCTCTCGCCGGCTCACGGCGCGCCGCTGGCGACGCCGACGCAGGACATGATCCTCGGCGCTTACTACCTGACCTATGGTCCGGAAGCGGAGGAGCTGTCGAAGATCGACCGCGCCACGCACGAGCCGCGTCCGCACGTGTTCCGCACCGCGCAGGAGGCCGAGCTCTCCTACGAGGGCGGCGTGGTCAAGCTGCACGACATCGCCGAGTTCCGCCCCTACGGGCGCGAGGGCGGCCACGTGCTGAGCACGATCGGGCGGATCATCTACAACGACCGCATCGAGCGGGCGCTGGCCGAGGCGCTGGGCGACGAGTTCGACGCGTCGAAGTACGTGTTCGTCAACCAGTCGATGAAGAAGCGCGACACGACGCGGCTGATCGACGTGCTCGTGCAGACCTACGGCGCGACGACGATCTCGCTCGTACTCGACGCGTTCAAGGACCTCGGCTTCAAGTACGCCACGCAGGCGGGGATCACGATCTCCAAGAACGACGTGGTCGTGCCGCCGAGCAAGCAGAAGATCCTCGACAGCTACGAGGCGCAGGTCGGCGAGATCTCAGACCAGTACGACATGGGCCTGATCACGCAGGAGGAGCGCCACGAGGCGGTCGTCGAGAAGTGGAACGCGGCGACCGACGAGGTCGCCGAGGCGATGGTCGCGAACCTCGAGACGCTCAACCCGATCTTCATGATGGCCAACTCGGGTGCGCGTGGCTCGTTCAAGCAGATCCGCCAGCTCGCGGGCATGCGTGGTCTGATGGCCAACCCGAAGGGTGAAATCATCGAGCGCCCGATCAAGGCCAACTTCATGGAGGGCCTGTCGGTGCTCGAGTACTTCATCTCCACGCACGGCGCGCGAAAGGGCCTGGCCGACACGGCTCTGCGCACGGCCGACTCGGGCTACCTCACGAGGCGTCTGGTCGACGTCGCCCAGGACGTGATCATCCGCGAGGCCGACTGCGGCACCGAGGACCACATCGAGATGCCCGTGTTCAAGGACGGCGGCGAGCCCAACGACGGACTCGTCGGGCGTGTCGCGGCGCTGGACATCACGACCAAGCGCAACCGCATGCTCGCCGAGCAGGGCGCGGAGATCGGCCGCGAGCACCTCGCGGACATCGTCAGCGCGTTCGCCGACGACCACGAGAAGGGCAACGTGGTCACGGTGCCCGTGCGCTCGGTGCTGAAGTGCGAGGCGCAGAGCGGCGTGTGCCAGGCCTGCTACGGCCGGGCGATGGCGACAGGCGCGCTCGCGCAGATCGGCGACGCCGTCGGGATCATCGCGGCCCAGTCGATCGGCGAGCCCGGCACGCAGCTGACGATGCGCACGTTCCACACCGGCGGTGTCGCCGGCGCGGACATCACACACGGCCTGCCGCGCGTGGTCGAGCTGTTCGAGGCACGCAAGCCGAAGGGCCTGGCGAAGATCGCCGAGCAGGACGGCGTCGTCTCGATCGAGGAGACCGACAAGGCGCTGAGCGTCGTGATCACCGACGAGGCCGGCGAGGAGCACCGTCACTCCTTCCCGCGCCGCACGCGGCTGTTCGTCACTCAGGGCGAGAAGATCGTCGCCGGCAAGCAGCTCAACGAGGGGTCGGTCTACCCGCACGAGCTGCTGGCGATCCGCGGGCGCACCGACACCGAGGTCTACCTGGTCAAAGAGGTCCAGGAGGTCTACAAGTCACAGGGCGTCGACATCAACGACAAGCACATCGAGCTGATCGTGCGTCAGATGCTGAAGAAGGTACGGGTCGACCAGAAGGGCGACACCGACTACCTGCCCGGCCAGTTCGTCGACCGCTTCGAATTCGCCAAGGTCAACGACGAGATCGTCAACAAAAAGGGCGAGGCGGCGCAGTTCGAGGACATCATCCTCGGCATCACCAAGGCCTCGCTGAACACGGACTCGTTCCTCTCGGCGGCCTCCTTCCAGGAGACCACCAAGGTGCTGACCGACGCGGCGCTCGAGGGCAAGACGGATCGCCTCAACGGGCTCAAGGAGAACGTGATCATCGGCAAGCTGATCCCGGCGGCCACGGGTCTGAAGCGCTACCGGCGGATCGAGATCGAACCGTCCGAACCGCTGCCGCGCGCGATCGACGATGTCGGCCTGCTCGATCAGGACGAGATCGCGGCCGAGCTCGGCCTGTCAGGCGAGGGCTTCGGCGGCGGCTACGGCCAGGAGTTCGACGCCGACCTGGCATCGCTGGAGAAGATCGGCGCCGGCGACACCGACCCGGGCTTCGTCGAGGAGCTCGCCGAGCTCGAGGTTCCTCCAGAGGAGCCGAGCGGCGAGTAAGCAGTACGGCGGGATACCGGCTGGCTGGGAGCGCTCTCAGCCGGCCGGAGGCCATCCCGCTAGCCGGCGGCTGCGCGCAGCTCCGCCGCCCACCTGCTCAGCAGCTCGGCCTCGCGATGGGTGAGCCCGTGCTCGGGCTCGGTCTGTACGAGCAGCGTCGGCGCCGGGCGCGCACGCGCCCATTCGTGGCAGGCCTCGTTGAGCGCGTCGTCGATCCAGGCCAGCGGGCGATCGCCGGCGAAGTCGTCGATCGCCGCCAGCTTCCAGTGCGCGTTGGCGCGACCGACGCTGCGCTCGAAGCGCAGGAACGGCAGCGAAGGCGGCAGGCCGAGCAGGTGGGGGAGATGCTCGTTGGCCTTCTCCTCCCAGCCGCTGCACCAGACGAGCTCGAAATGGGGCTGCAAGTCGAGCAGGTGAGCGGCGGCGGTGGCCGAAAGAAAATGCGGCATGCCGTCGATCGAATGGAAAGAGCCGGCGCGCCCGGCGAAGATCGCCCCGGACGAGGGGCCCCAGCCGCAGAACAACGAGATCACGCCGTCGATGTCGATCAGCAGCAGCGGCTTTCCCGCCGGCGACCCGGGCGCCCAGCCCTGCGGCGCCGGATCGGCTCCGTCCTTGTGCGAATCGGCGCTTGAGAAACCTGAGATTTCTTTATCTGTCTCTTTAGTTCCCACGAAGGTTCTGGGGGGTACTCTCCAGCGACGGCCGATACGCCGAATGTTGGGGGCAGGCAGTAAAGCAGCCGGCGACCACCGTCGATCCCCACTTACGCAGCTCCTGAACCCCCCAACTTCCTCATGACCCTAGACCTCGGCATCCTCCTAGCGCTCGCCTGCGCCTTCGTCGCGAACCTCGGCTTCTTCTACAAGCACCGAGGCGCCAACTCGGTAGCCAAGGTCGACGTCCGTCACCCGTTCCGCTCCGCGCGCCGGCTCTACTCCTCGAAGTGGTTCACGATCGGCATGATCACGGCCACCGCCAGCTGGGGCCTGCACGTCGGGGCGCTCGCGCTCGCGCCGATGTCGGTGATCCAGGTGGCGCTCGCCGCCGGCGTCGTCTTCATCGCCGTGATGGCCGACCGCCTGTTCGGCTTCGAGGTCGGGCGTCGTCAGTGGATCGGCCTCTCGCTGATGGCTGTCGGCCTGGCCGTGCTCGGGATCACCGCGCCGGCGATGCACGGTGCGCACTCGCAGTTCTCCGTTGCCGCGATGATCGCTTTTGAGGCTGGCCTGTTCGGCATCGGCGGCCTCTTGATCATGGGGCCCCGCATGGGGGGCCCGGTCGAGCACCACGGCGTCATGCTCGGCGCCGCCGCCGGCATCCTCTTCGGCGTCTCAGACACGGCGATCAAGGCGCTCACCGGTATCACCGGCGCGCACGGCTTCCTCGGCCTGCTGCTCAGCCCCTGGCTGATCGTCGCCGTGGCCGCCTCGATCGTCGCCTTCTACGCTTCCGCGCGTGGGCTGCAGGACGGAGACGCAGTCCCCGTGATCGCCGTCACCGGCACCGCCGCCAACATCGCCGGCATCACCGGCGGGATCCTCGTGTTCGGCGATCCGATGGCCGGCAGTCCGCTCGGAATCACGCTGCAGGCGATCGCCTTCGTGGCCGTGATCGTCGCCGCCGCGATGATGCCCGCTCCGGTGCGCGCTGCCGGCGCTGCCGCAAGCGCTTAGCGCTGCTAGCATCCCGGGCCGTATGCCGACTACCTCTCAGCTCGTGCGCAAGGGTCGCGTGGCCCCGAAGAAGAAGCTCGCCACCCCTGGCTTGAAGTCGGGCGCCGGGCGCAAGAAGAAGGTCGCCGCCCCACAGCGCCGCGGCGTCTGCACGCGCGTCTACACGACGACCCCGAAGAAGCCTAACTCCGCGCTGCGCAAGGTCGCGCGCGTGCGTATCTCCGGCTCGATCGAGGTCACCGCATACATCCCCGGCGAGGGTCACAACCTGCAGGAGCACTCCGTCGTGCTCGTCCGCGGCGGTCGCGTCAAGGACCTGCCCGGCGTCCGCTACAAGGTCGTGCGCGGCACGCTCGACGCCGCCGGCGTGAGCGACCGCAAGCAGGGCCGCTCGCAGTACGGCGTGAAGAAGAAATAGATGCCCCGCCGCGCAGCCGCCCAGATCCGGCCGGTTGAGCCGGACCCCGTACACCGCTCCAAGCTCGTCCAGCAGGTCATCAACAAGGTGATGCTCGACGGCAAGAAGTCGACGGCCGAGCGGATCGTCTATGACGCCCTCGCGCTGATCGGCGAGCGCTCCGACAAAGACCCGATCGAGTCGCTCGAGGCTTCGATCCGCTCACTCACCCCGTCGCTGGAGGTTCGCTCGCGCCGCGTCGGCGGCGCCACCTACCAGGTGCCCGTCGAGGTTCCCGCTCGTCGCGCTCGCACGCTCGCCGTGCGCTGGCTCGTCGAGTTCGCCCGCCAGCGTCGCGAGAAGACGATGGCCCAGCGGCTCGCCAACGAGCTGATGGATGCTCAGTCCCAGCAGGGCGGCGCTTACAAGCGCAAGGACGACATCTATCGCATGGCGCAGGCCAACAAGGCCTTCGCGCATTACCGCTGGTAGCGGACCGATGACCGGCGCGAGCCGGTGCCCGCGGTCGCTCATCCTGGAGACACACTTCGCTTGCGAGCCCTTGACCCGCCTCGGCCCGTTGCGGCAGGTAGCTCTTGAGAAGGCTGTGAGACCGCCGAATCGAGATGCCCCTGCGCGCAAGAACTGGGAGCAGGTGTTGGGATGCGATAGGCACCGGCGGCAGCAGGTCGGCCGAAGAAGTAGCCTATTCGTATGGCGGATTACGCCGACCAGACCCTTCGTATTGCGGATCTCGCAGTCGATGCCGACGTCCTCCGGGAAAAGAGCTTCGAGCGGTGCATCATCGTGGGCCCGGCGATTTTGGTTCCTGCCGAATGCAGGTTCATTAGCTGCTCATTCGAAGGCGATCCCGAGACGCTGATCTGGGAGATCCCGCCCGAGCGGACGCGGGTATTGGGCGCGATCCGGCTTGACAGATGCTCCTTCGACGCGTGTCAGTTCACGCGCGTCGGCCTTGGGCTCGCCCACGAAGCTGCACAGGAGTTCATTACGGCCCTCGCTCACACAGCCGCTCAAGAGGCGACCAGTGGCGAGCCAGTCGCGAAGTAGTCCCCCGGACGCGGGTCAAGCCGAGGGCGGGTCAGCGGTCCGGGTTTCCGGTGGCACTGAGGCCACCGCCGTCAGCGGCGGAAACACTTTCGAGGCCCTAAACAGTGTGCCCGTTAGCGATCAGTGGGACACCTCAGCGCAGGTAGAGATCAAGACGACAGAGGCAGTAATGCGCAACATCCTTCACAGCCATCTAGAGGCGCTGTCAGCGAAGGACGCTTGGGTACCTCCCCTAACGGTCGTCCTCCCGATTGCTCTGGCGCTGCTGGCGGGTGTCAAGGACTCCAAGGTCGAAGATGTGCTCTACGTTGGCTTGGGCGCAGCATTGCTCTGGCTTGCGGCAAAGGCACGCACCGCGTATCAGTGTCGCGGGCACCGTGGCATCGACTCGGTTATCGATGATCTGCGCCCCGCGAGGCGGCAGGGGCAGGGCGTCATCAGCTTCACGCCGGAAGGGAAGTTCAAGCATCGCCTCGAGCGCGCGTCGAGGCGCAGTTAGACAGTTCGGATACTGGCCCCGTCTCGGCCTCGGTACTTCGATCCGCGGGCCGAGCAGGTGGAACCTCACCCAGATGTCAACGGCCCCTTGAAGAAGAAAGCTTCGGTACCTAAACTTAAGGTACCGAATGGCTTCCACGGAGATGACAGACCTCAGCACCTCGCCCGGCTCGGGCACAGCAGCGACCGCGAGGCAAGGCAATGCAGCGGCCGCGCTCGACCACGGCCCGGAAGCCTACGACCGCATCGAGCCCTACGTGTGGAAGATCGCGGGCGTGGTGATCCTCGGGATGATCATGTCGATCCTCGACACGACGATCGTCAACGTCGCGCTGCGCACGCTCGGCCACGACCTGCACAGCTCGATCTCGCAGATCCAGTGGGTCGTGACGGGCTATCTGCTGTCGCTGGCCGCCGTCATCCCCGTGACCGGCTGGGCCGCGCGTCGCTTCGGCGCCAAGCGCGTGTACATGACCTCGCTCGTGCTCTTCACGGTCGGCTCGGGGCTGTGCGCGGTCGCCGCTTCGACGACCTCGCTTGTCGTCTTTCGCGTGCTGCAGGGCGCGGGCGGCGGCATGATAATGCCGGTGGGGCAGCTGATCATGGCGCAGGTCGCCGGGCCCAAGCGGATGGGGCGCGTGATGGGCATCGTCTCGATGCCGGCGATGCTCGCGCCGATCCTCGGACCGGTCGTCGGCGGCACGATCTTGCAGAACCTGCACTGGTCGTGGATCTTCCTCGTCAACCTGCCGATCGGCGCGATCGCCTTCGCGCTGGCCTGGCGGATGCTTCCCCATACGGACTCCGGCGAGGCCGGCCCCTTGGACGCGCTCGGCCTGGCGCTGCTCTCGACAGCCTCGACGGCGCTCGTCTACGGCCTCAGCCAGCTCGGCACGCACAGCAGCCTGACCGCGCCGGTCGTCGTCTGGCCGATCGCGATCGCGATCGTGCTCTCGGGCGTGTTCATCCGGCACGCGCTGCGCGTAGAGCGCCCGCTGCTCGACGTGCGCCTGTACGCCAACCGCGTGTTCGGCGCCGCCTCGCTGACGACCTTCGGCCTCGGCGCGGCGCTGTTCGGCGCGATGATCCTCGTGCCGCTCTACTACCAGGAAGTCCGCCACGAGAGCGTGATCGTGACCGGGCTGCTCGTCGGTCCGCAGGGGCTCGGAATGCTGCTCGTGATGCCGCTCACCAGTCGCCTGACGCAGCGCTTCGGCGGCGGGCGCGTGGCGCTCGGCGGCGTGCTGCTGCTCTCGCTCAGCTCGATCCCGCTCGCGTTCGTCGGGGCGAGCACGTCGATTGCCTACATCTCCGTGGTGCTGCTGCTGCGCGGCATCGGCATCGGCTTCTCCTTCATGCCGGCGATGACGGCAGCCTTCTCGGCGCTGCGACCCGTCCAGCTCTCCGACGCCACGCCGCAGCTGAACGTGCTACAGCGGATCGGCGGCGCGATCGGCACGGCCGTGCTCGCGGTGGTGCTGCAACGCGCGTCAGGGCACGCCCTGACGAAGCCGGCGAGCGCTTTCCAAGACGCCTATTGGTGGTCGGTCGGGATCTGCGTGCTCTCGCTGATTCCGTGCGTTGTCTTGCTGCGCGCCGAGAACCCGCGCGCTCGCCTGAGCAAGGCCGCGGCCAACGCCGAGGCGAGCGCCGAGCCGCTGGGGGTCTGAGATGGGCGTTACGACAAGCGCAAAGCGAGCTTCCGGGCAGAGCGCGAAGGCGAAGCAGGACGCTCAGGCCCGGGCGGGCGAGCTGAGCCCGGCGCTGAGCGAGCTCGGCCAGGCCTTCCGCCACGTGTTCCGCGCGGTCAGCCGCCTGCGCGGGCGCGACACGCACCTGGTCGGCTCGGAGCTCAGCCACGCGCAGTTCGAGCTGCTGATCGAGCTCGACGAGCGTGGCGAGCTGTCGGCCGGCGAGCTGGCGGCGGCGGCGCGGCTGACGCCGGCGACGGTCACGCAGATGCTCGACCACCTGGCCGAGTCCGGGCACGTCGAACGCGTCCGCTCGGAGACCGACCGGCGCGTCGTCGTCTCGCGCCTGACCGGGCAGGGCCGGGGCAAGATCGAGGCCAAGCGCGCCGCCTGGCAGGGCCGCTGGCAGGCGGCGCTGGGCGAGGTCTCAGAGCGCGATCTGCGGGTCGCAACGCGGGTGCTCGAAAGGCTCGGCGAGATGTTCGAAGATGCTCCTGTGGAGGGCGTTTGCGAGCCCCCCGTGGGGGGTGTGCAAGGCGCCTCTCAGGCGTCGCGATAGCCCGTAGCCACGCGGAATTGCTCTGCTATAGTCGGCCCCGCGTCGCGCGTGTGCGCATGCAGTTCGGTTGCGCCATCGACGGAGTCGCAAATCAAGATGGAGACCTCGATCAGATAGCGAAGCGGACGGTCCACACAAGACCAGTAGCGCGCGTGGACCCGAGGGGTCCATTTTTTTCGCCCGAAGAGCCCATCGCCCGACGACCACCCACTTACTGATGCCACGCAAGTACACACTCGAAAAGACCCGCAACATCGGGATCATGGCGCACATCGACGCCGGTAAGACGACGACGACCGAGCGCATCCTCTACTACACCGGCCGCACGTACAAGATCGGCGAGGTGCACGAGGGCGCGGCCGTGATGGACTGGATGGAGCAGGAGCAGGAGCGCGGCATCACGATCACTTCGGCGGCCACCACGGCAGAGTGGAAAGGCCACCGGATCAACATCATCGACACGCCCGGCCACGTCGACTTCACCGTCGAGGTCGAGCGCTCGCTGCGCGTGCTCGACGGCGCGATCGCGCTGTTCGACTCGGTCGCCGGTGTCGAGCCCCAATCCGAGACAGTCTGGCGCCAGGCCGACAAGTACCACGTCCCGCGGATCGCCTACATCAACAAGATGGACCGCATCGGCGCGGACTTCGACCGCGGCGTGCAGACGATGATCGACCGACTCGGCGCGCACCCCGTGCCGATTCAGCTGCCGATCGGCAACGAGGCCGATTTCCTCGGTGTGATCGACCTCGTGAAGATGAAGGCGATGGTCTACAAGGACGAGCTCGGCACCGAACAGGAAGAGAACGAGATCCCCGAGAACCTGCTCGAAGCGGCCGAGGCCGCGCGCGAACACCTGCTCGAGGAGGTCTCCCACTACGACGACGTGCTGCTCGAGCTGATCCTCGAGGAAGGCGAGATCCCCGAGGACAAGCTCAAGGCGGCGATCCGCAAGGCGACGCTGTCGACCAAGCTGACGCCGGTGCTGTGCGGCTCCTCGTTCAAGAACAAGGGCGTGCAGCCGCTGCTGGACGCGGTGATCGACTACCTGCCCTCGCCGCTGGACGTGCCGCCGGTCGTCGGCACCGAGCTGATCAAAGGCGAGGAGGAGGAGCGCCAGGTCGTGCGCAAGGCGGATGACTCAGAGCCCTTCTCGGCGCTGGCCTTCAAGATCGCGGCCGACCCCTACGTCGGCAAGCTGACCTATTTCCGCGTGTACTCCGGCAAGCTCGAGGCCGGCTCGCGCGTGCTCAACGTCGGCAGCGGGCGCACCGAGCGGATCGGGCGCATCCTGATGATGCACGCCAACGACCGCGAGGAGGTCGAGGAGGTCTATGCGGGCGACATCGCTGCGGCGGTGGGCATCAAGCAGGTGATCACGGGCGACACGCTCGCGGCGCCGGACGCTCCGGTCCATCTCGAGAAGATCGTCTTCCCGGAGCCCGTGATCAAGGTCGCGGTCGAGCCGAAGACGAAGGCCGACCAGGAGAAGATGTCGATCGCGCTCGGCCGTCTGGCCGAGGAGGACCCGACCTTCCAGGTGCGCACCAACGAAGAGACCGGCCAGACCGAGATCTCGGGCATGGGCGAGCTGCACCTCGAGGTGCTCGTCGACCGCATGAAGCGTGAGTTCGGCGTCGAGGCCAACGTCGGGCGCCCGCAGGTCTCCTACCGCGAGACCGTGCGCGCAACGGTCGAGAAGATCGAAGGCAAGTTCGTCCGTCAGACGGGCGGCTCGGGCCAGTTCGGCGTCGTCTACATCAACCTCGAGCCGGCGCCGGGCGAGGGCTTTGAGTTCGTCAACAAGATCAAGGGCGGGAACATCCCTTCGGAATACATCCCGGCGGTCAAGCAGGGAGTCGAAGAGGCGCTCGAGAACGGCGTCAAGGCCGGCTACCCGATGGTCGACATGCGCGTGACGCTGACCGACGGCAAGTACCACGACGTGGACTCCTCGGAGATCGCCTTCAAGGTCGCCGGCTCGATCGCGTTCAAGGAGGCCGCCAAGCGGGCCAAGCCGGTGCTGCTGGAGCCGATCTTCGCGGTCGAGGTGATCACGCCGGAGGACTTCCTCGGCGAGGTGATCGGCGACCTGTCCCGCCGGCGCGGACGCGTCGAGGGCAACGAGCGGCGTGGCAACGCGCTGGTCGTCACGGCGCGCGTGCCGCTGAGCGAGATGTTCGGCTACGCCACCGACCTGCGCTCAAACACGCAGGGTCGCGCGAATTACACGATGCAGTTCGACGCCTACGAGGAGGTTCCGGCGAACATCGCGGAGCAGATCGTCGAGCAGCGGACGGGGGAGCCGGTCCCCGCCTGAGATAACCGTGAGCCTTCGCGATACTGCGTCCTCGGTCGCTCGCGTACTTACGTACGCCACGCTTCCTGCGTCCTTGTCTCGCTCGACTCACGATCATCTCAGCAAACACACGCAACCGAAGCAACTGAACACCGAGCAGTCATCGAAGCACGCATTTAGATAGATTTCTCAGGTTCGCCCTCACGGGCGGACATTCAAGTCGATACCAGGAGCGAACCAAAAGTGGCGAAGGAGAAGTTCGAGCGCGACAAGCCGCACGTCAACGTCGGCACCATCGGTCACATCGATCACGGCAAGACGACGCTGACCGCTGCCATCACGACGGTGCTGGCCGAGCACGGAGGAGCGGAGGCTCGCACCTTCGCGGAGATCGACAACGCTCCCGAGGAGAAGGAACGCGGGATCACGATCGCGACCTCGCACGTCGAGTACCAGACGGAGAACCGTCACTACGCCCACGTCGACTGCCCGGGTCACGCCGACTACGTGAAGAACATGATTACGGGCGCCGCGCAGATGGACGGCGCGATCCTCGTGGTCTCGGCCGCCGACGGCCCGATGCCGCAGACGCGCGAGCACATCCTGCTGGCGCGCCAGGTCGGCGTCCCCTACATCGTCGTGTTCCTCAACAAGGCTGACATGGTCGACGACGACGAGCTGCTCGAACTGGTCGAGGTCGAGGTTCGCGAGCTGCTCAGCGAATACGACTTCCCGGGCGATGACATCCCGTTCATCACCGGCTCGGCGCTGAAGGCGCTCGAAGGCGACGAGGCCTACAAGGGCAAGATCCTCGAGCTCGCCGAGGCGCTGGACACCTACATCCCTGAGCCTGTGCGCGAGCTCGACAAGCCGTTCCTGATGCCGGTCGAGGACGTCTTCTCGATCACCGGCCGTGGCACGGTCGCCACGGGCCGCGTCGAGCAGGGCATCGTCAACACGGGCGACACGGTCGAAATCGTCGGCGTCCACGACTCGACCTCGACGGTCGTCACGGGCGTTGAGATGTTCCGCAAGATCCTCGACCAGGGTCAGGCGGGCGACAACGTCGGCTGCCTGCTGCGCGGTACCAAGCGCGAGGAGATCGAGCGCGGCCAGGTGCTGTGCAAGCCGGGTTCGATCACGCCGCACACCAAGTACAAGGCTGAGGTCTACGTGCTGAAGAAGGAGGAGGGTGGACGTCACACCCCGTTCTTCACCGGCTACCGGCCGCAGTTCTACTTCCGCACGACCGACGTCACCGGCGTGGCCAAGCTGCCCGACGGCGTCGAGATGGTCATGCCTGGGGACAACGTCCAGATGGAGATCGAACTGATCCAGCCGATCGCCATGGACCAGGGCCTGCGTTTCGCCATCCGAGAGGGCGGTCGCACGGTCGGCTCTGGCGTAGTCACAGAGATCATCGAGTAGCACCCGCCGCCCCGGAAGTTCGGGGCGGCTCTCATATTGCAGTCCGATACGACTAGAAGGCCCCCGGAAGGCGCGGTGGCGAGAGGTGGAGGCGGATTCCACGACACGGAGTCCGCCCTTTCTCTGACCACCCCGGGGTAATCCGCAGCGCCGCAAGCGACACGAATCAGAGACAACAGAGAGCAGACGCAGAGACCAATGGCATCGGCCACCCAGAACAAGATCCGTATCCGCCTGAAGGCGTATGACACCTCGGCGATCGAGTCGGCGGCGAAGGAGATCGTCGAGACGGCGACGCGTACCGGCGCGAGCGTGTCGGGCCCGGTGCCGCTGCCGACGGAGAAGAACGTCTACTGCGTGATCCGCTCGCCGTTCAAGGACAAGGACTCGCGCGAGCACTTCGAGATCCGCACGCACAAGCGCCTGATCGACATCCACCAGCCGACGCCGAAGACGGTCGACTCGTTGCAGCGCCTCGACCACCTGCCGGCGGGCGTGGACATCGAGATCCGCCTGGCCACCTGACCCGCACGATGTCCGCGATCCTCGCCAAGAAGCTCGGCATGACCCAACTGTTCCAGGAGGACGGCAGCGTGGCGCGCGTAACCGTGCTGCAAGCTGGCCCGTGCCCGGTGACGGCGATCCGCACGCCCGAGCGCGACGGCTACGAGGCGGTTCAGCTGGCGTTCGGCCAGGCCAAGGAGAAGCACCTGACGAAAGCCGAGCTCGGTCACCTGAAGAAGGTCGACGCGCCGCCGCTTCGCCACGTCGTGGAGTTCCGCGATGAGGCGGGCGAGCTTCAACTCGGCGAGAACGTGACGGTTGAGGCCTTCGAGGTCGGCGGGCGCGTGAAGATCTCGGGGACCTCCAAGGGCAAGGGCTTCCAGGGCACGATCAAGCGCCACAACTTCGCCTCAGGCCCGAAGTCGCACGGCTCGCACAACAAGCGTGCGCCGGGATCGATCGGCGCCTCGGCCTGGCCGGCGCGCGTGATGAAGGGCATTCGCGGCCCCGGGCAGATGGGCAACAAGCGCGCCACGCAGAAGGGCCTTGAGATCGTTGCGGTCGACGCCAAGGAGAACCTGCTGATGGTGCGCGGCTCGGTGCCGGGCCCGCGCGGCGGCGTGGTGGAGGTGCGCAGCGATGCCTGACGCCCCGGTGCTCGGTCAGTCAAAGAAAGTCAAACTTGATGATGGCGCCTTCGGCGCACGATTCCATGGCCCGCTGGTGCACCAGAGCGTGCGCGCGGAGCAGGCGGCGCGCAGGCGCGGGACGGCGGCGACGAAGACGCGCGCGATGGTCTCGGGCGGCGGCGCCAAGCCGTGGCGCCAGAAGGGCACGGGCCGTGCCCGCGCGGGCTCCAACCGCTCGCCGATCTGGACCGGCGGTGGCGTGACGTTCGGCCCGCAGCCGCGCTCCTACACGTTCAAGGTCAACCGCAAGGAGCAGCGCGCTGCGCTGCGCAGCGCGCTGTCGCTGCACGCCGAGCGCAAATCGCTGGCGATCCTCGACGCGGGCGCGTTCACGGCGCCGAAGACGCGCCAGGCGCTCGACCTGCTCGAAGACTGGGGCCAGGATGGCCCGACGCTCGTCGTGCTCGCTCCCGAGCAGTCCGACGTGGCGCTGTCGTTTCGCAACCTCGAGCGCGTGGCCGTGCTGAGCGCGGCCGACGTCGGCGTCACCGAAGTCGTCGGCGCCGCCTCGCTGCTCGTCACGGAGGCCGCGCTGGCCGAGTTGACCGAGCGCGCCGCCAAGCCGCGCGCCGGGGCGGAGGAGGCGGCCTGATGGACCACTCACAGGTAATCATCCGCCCGGTCGTCTCGGAGAAGAGCTACGTGCTTTCGGCGGCCAACCGCTACACCTTCCGCGTCCACGACGATGTGCACAAGACGCAGATCCGTCAGGCGATCGAGGCGCTGTTCGACGTGCACGTCGTCGAGGTGCGCACCTCCAGCGTCAAGTCCAAGCCCAAGCGTCGGGGCACGACCAACGGGCGTACGCGCAGCTGGAAGAAGGCGATCGTGCAGGTGCGCGACGGCGAATCGATTCCCGTCTTCCAGGGCCTGCAAGCGGTGGAAGGGTCCTAGCCGATGCCGATTCGCAAGCCAAAGCCGACGAGTCCCGGAATGCGCTTCGTCTCCTACCCGGACTTCGCGGAGATCACGAAGTCAAAGCCCGAGAAGACGCTCGTCGAAGGGCTGAAGAAGAGCGGCGGGCGCAACGCGCACGGGCGCAAGACCTCGCGCCACCGCGGCGGCGGCGCCAAGCGCGCCTACCGCCGGATCGACTTCAAGCGCCGCAAGGATGGCGTCGAGGCGAAGGTCGCCGCGATCGAGTACGACCCCAACCGCTCGGCCTACATCGCGCTGCTTCACTACGTCGACGGCGAGAAGCGCTACATCCTCGCGCCGCAGCGCCTGACGGTGGGCATGATGGTCTCCTCGGGCGACGGCGCCGACATCGCGGTGGGCAACTGCATGGCGCTCGCGCGGATGCCGGTCGGCACGGTGATCCACAACGTCGAGTTGCAGCCGGGCCGCGGTGGGCAGATGGCGCGCTCGGCGGGGGCCGCCGTCCAGCTGATGGCCAAGGACGGAGAGATGGCGACGCTGCGCCTGCCCTCGGGCGAGATGCGCATGGTCCGCGCGGAGTGCCGCGCGACGGTCGGCGCGCTCGGCAACACCGACCACCAGAACGTGAAGATCGGCAAGGCGGGGCGCAAGCGCCACATGGGCGTGCGCCCGCAGACGCGCGGCACGGCGATGAACCCGGTCGACCACCCGCACGGCGGCGGCGAGGGCTCGACCACCGCCGGCCGGCACCCGGTGACGCCGTGGGGCGTGCCGACGCTCGGCTACCGCACGCGCAAAAAGAACAAGAACTCGAGCAAGTACATCGTGCGCGGCCGTCGCCGTGGGAAGGGTAAGCAGCGATGAGTCGCTCATCCAAGAAGGGCCCGTGGGTCGAAGAGCGCCTGATGAACCGCATCGAAGCGCTCAACGCGGCCAACAACAAGAAAATGCTGCGCACGTGGTCGCGCGCGTCGACGATCTTCCCGGAGATGGTCGGTCACACGATCGCCGTGCACGACGGCAAGAAGCATGTCCCGGTGTTCGTCAGCGAGTCGATGGTCGGGCACAAGCTCGGCGAGTTCGCGCCGACGCGCGTGTTCCGCGGTCACGCAGGCTCCGGAAGGGTCCGCTAGATGAGCGCCGAGCAGGAGACGACCGGGCCGGCGCCGCAGGACGACGTGACCGAGCCGGACACGCCCGCGGCGAAAAAACCGGCTGCCAAAAAAGCTGCGAAAAAACCGGCCAAAGCGGCCAAAGGCGCGGAGGCGAAAGCGGCCGGCAAAGACGCCGAGGCGAAGGCTGAGCAGGGCAAGAAACCGGCCGCCAAAAAAGCCGCCAAGAAAGCTGCGGCGAAAAAAGCTGCGAGCGAAGCGCCGGTGGCGAAAGAGCCCGTCGCGAGCGAGTCGAAAAAAGCGAGCCGCGGCAAAGCGGCGCCGGCGAAACCGCGGCGCAAAGTCGTCCGCGCGCACGCACGCTACGTGCGCACCTCGGCGCGCAAGGCGCGCATGGTCTGCGGGCACCTGCGCGGCAAGTCGGTGCAGGAGGCACGCGCTATCCTCGCCTTCACCCCTCGTGACGTGGCGCGCGACTGGAGCAAGCTGCTCGAGTCGGCAGTGGCAAACGCCGAGAGCAATCACGAATTGGTCGAGGACGACCTGATCGTCCGTGAGGCGTTCGCCGACGAGGGGCCGACGATCAAGCGCTTCAGGCCACGCGCGATGGGACGCGCCACGCCGATCCGCAAGCGCACGAGCCACTTGACGATCGCGCTGACCCCGGACCCCGCGCCCCGGACCACCAAGAGAGACGGCTAGAGAGAAGAAGAATGGGACAAAAGGTTCATCCAGAGGCCATGCGCGTGGGTTACATCCACGACTGGAAGTCCAACTGGTTCAACGAAAAGCACTTCGCCGAGTACCTCGCGGAGGACGTGCGCATCCGTGAGCACATCACGAACAAGCTCGCCCACGCCGGTCTCTCGAGCATCACGATCCGCAAGGACTCAAACGAACTCGAGGTCAACATCCACACGGCGCGCCCGGGCATCGTGATCGGCAAGTCGGGCAGCGAAGTCGATGCGCTGCGCCGCGATCTGCACAAGATGACGAACAAGCAGATCAAGGTGAACATCCTCGAGATCAAGCGCCCCGAGCTCGACGCCTCGCTGGTGGCGCAGTCGATCGCCGAGCAGCTGCAGAACCGCGTCGCCTTCCGCCGCGCGATGAAGCGCGCGCTGACCAGCGCGATGCGCTCGGGCGCGAAGGGCGTCAAGGTGCAGGTCTCCGGACGCCTCGGCGGCGCCGAGATGGCGCGCACCGAAAGCTACTCCGACGGTCGTGTGCCGCTGCACACGATGCGCGCCGACATCGACTACGGCTTCTACGAGTCGCGCACCACGTTCGGACGGATCGGCGTGAAGTGCTGGATCAACAAGGGCGAGATCATGCCCGAGGGCTACACCGGCGCCGACCTGACCGACATCACGGCGCCGGCGCCGTCGAGCAACGACCGCGACGGACGCGGCGGGCGCGACGGTCGTGACGGACGCGGTCGCGGTCGCGGCGGCGGCGGTCCGGGTGGCGGCGGCGGTGGGCGCGGTCGTCCCGGCGGCGGTGGCCCCGGAGGCGGCGGTGGACGCGGCCCGGGCGGCGGCGGTTTCGGCGGCGGTCGTGGCGGCGGAGGCGGCGGTGGACGCGGTCCCGGCGGCGGCGGAGGTCGTGGCGGTTCGCGTCCGGGCGGCGGAGGTGGGCGCTGATGCTCTCTCCCAAGCGCGTGAAGCACCGCAAGCAGCACCGTGGGCGCCGTGCCGGGATGTCGCGTGGCCAGGTCAAGGTGCAGTTCGGCGAGTACGGGCTGAAGGCGCTCGAGGGCGGCTGGCTGACCAACCGCCAGATCGAGGCTGCTCGTGTCGCGATGACGCGCAAGATCAAGCGTGGCGGCAAGGTGTGGATCAACGTGTTCCCGGACAAGCCGGTCACGAAGAAGCCGGCCGAGACGCGCATGGGCTCTGGCAAGGGCTCGCCCGAAGGCTGGGTCGCGGTGGTCAAGCCTGGCCGTGTGATGTTCGAGCTGGCCGGCGTGTCCGAGCCGCTCGCGCGCGACGCGATCCGCCTGGCCGCGCACAAGCTCCCGGTCAAGTCCAAGTTCGTGCTGCGTGAGGACTGATGCTGCGATGAAGGCCAAGGAGATGCGTGACATGGAGCCCGGCGAGCTGGCCAAGCAGATCGCGGTGCTGCGCAAAGAGGTCTTCGGCCTGCGTTTCTCAAACGCGACGGGCGAACTCGACAACACTGCCGGCATGGGGCGCGCCAAGCGCGACCTCGCCCGGGCCCTGACCGTCGTGCGCGAGCAAGAGCTGCGCGGCGAGGGCAACTGACACCCCTACTGCTGAGACGAAACGGAAGACATGGCTGACGAGCAAGACAACGAGACTCCCAAGACCCCCGAGGACGCGCCGCAGGCCGCCGAGGCGCCTGAGGCTGCCGCGGCTGAGGCTCCGCTCCAGGACGCCCCCGAGGCTGTCGAGGAGGCTCCGGCCGAGGACGCGGACGCAGAGGCATCGGCGCAGACGCCTGCCGCCGAGCCCGAGCCGAGCGAGCCGGCCGAGGTGCTCTCGCCGAAGGAGCGCCGTCGCCGCGCGCGCTCCAAGCACGAGGGTGAGGCGAAACCGTCGCGCACGCCGGAGGAGCGCCAGGCCGAGCGCGTGGCCGAGCGCAAGCGCAAGGCCGTGCGCCGCCGCGCGCGCCGCCTGCAGGAACGCGCCAAAGCGGCCGAGCGCCGCGCGGCCGCGCCGGCTGCGGAGCCGCTCGCGCCGGTGCACGCGCCGGTCGAGGGCGCGCGCCGGGTGCGCCAGGGCATCGTCGTCTCGGACAAGGCGGAGAAGACGATCACGGTGCGCATCGACGTCGCCCGCCGCCATCGCCGCTACGAGAAGATCGTGCGCAGCTCAAGCACGCTGCACGCGCATGACGAGAACAACGACGCGCACGAGGGCGACACGGTGCGCGTGATCGAGAGCCGCCCGCTGTCGCGCACCAAGCGCTGGGCGCTGGTCGACGTGCTGGAGCGCGCGCGATGATCCAGAACGAGACCAGGCTCAGGGTGGCGGACAACACGGGCGCGCGCGAGATCCTCTGCATCCGCGTGAAGGGCGGCTCGCAGCGGCGCTACGCATTCGTCGGCGACGTGATCACGGCGACCGTCAAGCAGGCCAACCCGCAGGGGGCCGTGAAAAAGGGCGAGGTCGTCACGGCGGTTATCGTGCGCACGAAGAAGCCGATCGGCCGCGACGACGGCACCTACATCGCCTTCGACGAGAACGCGGCGGTAATCATCGACGACCAGAACAACCCGCGCGGCACGCGCGTGTTCGGGCCGGTCGCGCGAGAACTGCGCGAGCGCAACTTCATGAAGATCGTCTCGCTGGCGCCGGAGGTCCTGTGATGGCCGCCAAGACCGCCAAGCGACGTTCGATGAAGATCCGCTCGAACGACCACGTGAAGATCACGGCGGGCAAGGACCGCGGCAAGACGGGCAAGGTGCTGCGCGTCGATCCGTCCAAGGAACGCCTGTACGTCGAGGGCCTGAACATGGTCAAGCGCGCGGTGCGCCCGCAGCAGAACCAGAGCACCTCGCCGCTGCCCAACGCGGCGGGCCAGCTCGGCGGGATCATCGAGCGCGAGGGCCCGATCCACATCTCCAACGTGATGCTGCTCGACGCCAAGGGCAACCCGACGCGCGTGCGCATCCAGCGCGACGGCGGCTCGCGCGTGCGCGTCGCCAAGAGCACGGGAGCGGAGCTCGACTGATGGCTGCGACGGATACGACAGAGGCCCCGCCGGCCCGCCTGAAGGCGCGCTACTTCGAGCAGATCCGCCCCGCGCTGATCGAGCGCTTCGAGTTCTCCTCGAACATGCAGGCGCCGCGGCTTGCAAAGATCACGCTGAACATGGGCGTCGGCCTGGCCAAGCAGGACTCCAAAGTGCTGAAGGCTGCGACCGAGCAACTCGCCACGATCGCCGGCCAGCAGCCGAGCGTGCGCCGCGCGCGCAAGTCGATCGCGGCCTTCAAACTGCGCGAGGGCATGCCGGTCGGCGTCGCCGTGACGCTGCGCGGCGAGCGTGCCTATGAGTTCCTCGACCGGCTCGTGTCGGTCGCGATCCCGCGGATCCGCGACTTCCGCGGGTTGAACCCGCGCTCGTTCGACGGCCGCGGCAACTACACGATGGGCGTACGCGAGCAGATCATCTTCCCCGAGATCGACTACGACGCGATCGACCAGGTGCGCGGCCTGGACATCACGATCACGACGACCGCCTCGAGCGACATCGAAGCGTTCGCGCTGCTGCAGGCGCTCGGCATGCCGTTCGCCCCGCAGGGGCGCCCGAAGGGCTATGACCCGGCCGCCGACGAGGCCGAGGCGAAGGCGCATGCCGAGTCCGAGGCCGCCAAGGCGGCCGAAGCTGCTGCCGCGCCGGCGCCGAAAGCCAAAGCGGCCAAGAAACAGGCCCCGTCGGCAGAGGAGGCCGCCGTGCCTGAGGCTGCCGAGCCCGAGGCAGTCGCCGAGCCGGCCGAGCCCGAGGTGTCAGCAGGGGTCGAGGCCGCCGAGGAGCCTGCTGCGGCGGAGCCGGAGGCGAGCGCCGAGACGGCCGCAGTCGAGGGGCCGGCGGCGGAGGAGCCTGCCGCAGAGGAGCCCGAGGCAGCCGCCGAGGCGAGCGAGCCGCAGGCAAGCGCCGAGCAGGCGTCAGACTCAGAGGAGCAGCAGCCGGACGCCAGCGACGAGAAAGAGAGCAGCGACTGATGGCCAAGACATCGCAGCGCGTCAAGCAGGCGCGCACACCCAAGTTCAAAACGCGCGCCTATACTCGCTGCAACCGCTGCGGGCGTCCGCGTGCGGTCTATCGCAAGTTCGGCGTGTGTCGCATCTGTTTGCGCGAGCTCGCCCACAACGGCCAGATCCCGGGGATGACGAAGTCCTCCTGGTAGCCGGCGTCACGATCTTTCAAGCAACTCACCTCAAGACAAACGAGCAGCCATGTCCATGACCGATCCGATAGCCGACTTCCTCACGCGTGTGCGCAACGCGATCCACGCTGCGCACGAGACGGTGGACATCCCGGCGTCGAAACTGAAGAGCGAGCTCGCGCGGATCCTTGCCGAGCAGGGCTACATCGAGTCCTTCGAGGTCGTGCCGCAGCCGGACGGCGGTGCGGGACAGCTGTTGCAGATCCGCTTGAAGTACACCGAGGACCGCCGCTCGGCGATCTCGGGGCTGCGTCGCGTCTCGCGCCCGGGACGGCGCACATACGTCGACGCCAAGCACATCCCGAAGGTGCTCGGCGGCATGGGCACCTCGATCGTCTCGACCTCGCACGGCGTGATGACCGGCCACGACGCCCGCGCAGAGGGCGTCGGTGGCGAGGTCTTGGCGCAGGTCTGGTGAGCTGAGCATGTCTCGAATCGGCAGACAGCCCATCCCGGTGCCGAGCGGCGTGACGGTCGCGATCGAGCCCGGCGAGGTCCGCGTCAACGGGCCCAAAGGCGAACTAGCGGAGCGCATCCACCGCGACATCGAGGTCAAGCAGGACGGCGAGCAGCTGCTCGTGTCGCGCCCGACCGACCGCGGCGAACACCGTGCGCTGCACGGGCTCACGCGCTCGCTCGTGGCCAACATGGTGCAGGGCGTGACGGCGGGCTATGAGAAGCGCCTGGAGATCCAGGGCGTCGGCTATCGCGCGCAGCTGAAGGGCAAGAACCTCGAGTTGGCCGTGGGCTACTCGCACCCGGTGCCGATCCCGGCGCCGGACGGGATCGAGTTCGAAGTGCCGCAGCCGACGCGCGTCGTCGTCAAGGGCATCTCCAAGCAGCTGGTCGGCGAGACGGCGGCGATCATCCGCAAGCAGCGCCCGCCGGAGCCGTACAAGGGCAAGGGCATTCGCTACGAGGGCGAGTATGTCCAGAGGAAGGTAGGAAAGCGGGCGTGACCGTCATCACCAGGCCCCAGAGCCGGCTCAAACGGCGCCGCCGCGTGCGCGCGAAGGTCTCGGGCACGGCCGAGCGTCCGCGCATCTCGGTGTTCCGCTCAAACCAGGGCGTCTCGGCGCAGCTGATCGACGACGTCGCCGGGCGCACGCTGGCGGCGGTCAACTGGTACGAGCCGGAGCTGCGCGGCCTGAAGAAGCCGGAGCGCACCAAGCGCGCGGGCGAGACGCTCGCCGAGCGGGCCAAGGCTGCCGGCATCTCCGAAGCGGTGTTCGACCGCGGTGGCTACCGCTACCACGGCCACGTGCGCGCTTTCGCCGAGGCAATCCGCGAGGCCGGGGTCACCGTCTAGCCATCGGCTGCCGCGCGACCGCTACCCTCTCACTCCCCCTTATGTCGATAACCGTAGACAGATCAGTCAGCCCCGCCGGCCTGGACCTCCAGGAGCGCGTCGTCGAGATCAACCGCGTCGCCAAGGTCGTCAAGGGCGGCCGGCGCTTCTCGTTCACGGCGCTCGTGGTCGTCGGCGACGAGCGCGAAATCGTCGGCGTCGGCTACGGCAAGGCCAACGAGGTTCCGCTGGCGATCCAGAAGGGCGTCGAGCGCGCCAAGAAGGATCTCTTCCGCGTGCCCAAGCACGGCAGCACGATCACCCACCAGACGACGGGCATCTTCGGCGCCGGCCGCGTGTTCCTCAAGCCGGCCTCCCCCGGAACGGGCGTGATCGCCGGCGGCGGCGTGCGCGCGGTGCTCGAGCTCGCCGGCATCCACGACATCCTCTCCAAGAGCCTCGGCACGCAGAACCCGATCAACCTCGTCAAGGCGACCGTCGCCGGCCTGCGCGGCCTGCGCACGCCCGAGGAGGTCGGCGAGCTGCGCGGCCTTTCGATCGACAAGGTGCTCGGGCTCGGCGGCAACGCTGCCAACGGCGCCGCGACGGCCATGCTGTCGGCCGAGGACGCGAGCGCCGACGCTCCCACCGACGCTGCGCCGACCGATGCGCCAGCGCCCGCGGACGCACCTGCCCCGGCAGCCGACGTCGCCGCCAACGCGGACGCCGCACCAGCCGACGAGGCTCAGTCTGAGGCGGCGAGCGCTCCGAGCGAGGAGGCCTCGTCCTGATGGCTGCCCTCACGGTGATCCAGCGCAAGTCGCGCAACGGCGCGAACAAGAAACAGCTCGACACGCTGCGCTCGCTCGGACTGCGCCGAATCGGACACACGGTCGAGGTCAAGGACTGCGAGCAGGCGCGCGGGATGCTGCACGCCGTACGCCACCTGGTCGAGGTCAAGGAGGGCAAGTCGTGAGCCCGACCGACGGCGAGAAGCCGCAGCGCATCGGGCTGCACAGCCTGGCGCCTGCGCCGGGCAGCCGCCGTCCGCGCAAGCGCATCGGCCGCGGCGAAGGCTCGGGCACGGGCAAGACCTCGGGCCGCGGGCAGAAGGGCGCGGGCTCGCGCGCGGGCTCCAAGCGCCGCGCGCGCTTCGAGGGCGGCCAGATGCCGATTCACATGCGCATGCGAAAGCTGCGCGGGCCGCACATGAAGAAGTCGATGCCGTTCGAGCCCTTCCGTACGCACACCCAGCCGGTCAACATCGAAGCGCTGCAGGAGCGCTTCGAGGCAGGCGCCGAGGTGACGATCGAGGCGATGAAGGCGAAGGGCCTCGGCACGCGCAAGGACGTCCCGATCAAGGTTCTCGCCAGGGGCGAGATCTCAAAGGCGCTGACGGTGCACGCGCACGCGTTCAGCGCCGGCGCGCGCGAGCGCATCGAGGCGGCCGGCGGCACGTGCAAGCTCGTCGAGCTCTAGCCGGAGAAGCCGGCAGTGCAACCGCCGGCACGCCGACACGCATCCACTAGAATCCGCCGCTCCGCGGAGGGGAGTGCAGCGCTGCTCTGAGCCGCGGAGCGAAGCCCATGCTCTCAACGATCCTCAACGCCTTCCAGGTCGCGGACATCCGCAAGAAGATCGCCTTCACGGCGGCGATGCTGCTGATCTACCGCTTCGGCTCGCACATCCCCGTGCCGGGCGTCAACCTGACGGCGGTCAACAACATCCAGAAGGAGTTCGGCGGCTCCAACATCCTCGGGCTGCTCAACCTCTTCTCGGGCGGCGGCCTCTCGCGCATCGCGCTGTTCGCGCTGGGCATCATGCCCTACATCACGGCCTCGATCATCCTGCAGCTGCTGCAGGTCGCGGTGCCGTCGCTGGAAAAGCTCTCCAAGGAAGGCGAGGTCGGCCAGGCGCGGATCACGCAGTACACGCGCTACCTGACCGTCGGCTTGGCCTTCGCCCAATCGATCGGCTACGTCTTCCTGTTCCACACGCTGCAAGCCAAAGCGGGCGAATCGGTCGTCACGCACTTCGACGCGCCGCACATCTTCCTGATCGTGATCTGCCTGACGACGGGCTGCGTGCTGTTGATGTGGATCGGCGAGCTGATCACCCAGCGCGGCATCGGCAACGGCATCTCGCTGTTGATCTTCGCCTCGATCGTGGCGCGCCTGCCGAGCGGCATCCAGACGTGGTGGACCTCTCAGGACCAGGTCTTCAAGGTGATGATGCCGTTCCTCGTGCTCGCCGTCGTGGCCGGCATCGTGTTCGTGCAGGAAGGCCAGCGGCGCATCCCGGTGCAGTACGCAAAGCGCGTGATCGGGCGGCGCATGACCGAAGGCGGGCAGACCTACCTGCCGCTGCGCGTGAACATGGCCGGCGTGATCCCGGTGATCTTCGCGGCCAGCATCATGGCCTTCCCGCCGACCATTGGCCAGCTCGTGAAAACGCACTGGGGGCAGTCGATCTCGGACTTCTTCTCGCCCAACGGCTGGCACTACATCGTCGGCGAGTCGATCTTCATCCTGCTGTTCACGTACTTCTATACGGCGGTCACGTTCAACCCGGTCGACCAGGCGGAGAACCTGAAGAAGTACGGCGGCTTCATCCCGGGGGTGAGACCGGGCCGCCCGACGGCGGAATTCCTCGATCGCATCCTCGCTCGGCTGACGTTCCCGGGCGCGCTGTTCCTCGCGGCGGTGGCGGCGTTGCCGACGATCCTGATCGCGCGCACGCACCAGAACATCCCGCTCGGCGGGACCTCGATCCTGATCGTGATCGGCGTGGCGCTGGAAACGATGAAGCAGCTCGAGGCGCAGCTGATGATGCGAAGTTACGAGGGATTCCTGAAGTAGTTATTCGGGGGGTGGTCGGGAGGGGGCTTGCCCCCTTCCCGCCTTTAGCGCGATGGGTTCCTCAAGTAATTCCGGGGAGTCGGCGGGGCAGCGCAACGGATAGGCTGCCTCGGACTTGTCCGAATTGAACCTGATACTGCTCGGCCCCCCTGGAGCCGGCAAGGGGACTCAGGCCGAGCGCCTGCGCGAGGACTTCGGGCTGCCGCACATCTCGACGGGCGACATGCTGCGCGCGGAGGTCACCGCGGGCAGCGAGCTGGGCCTCGCGGCCAAGCGCTACATGGACGCGGGCGAGCTGGTGCCCGACGAGGTGATCGTCGGCATGATCGCAAAGCGCGTGCGCGAGCCGGACGCGAGCGAGGGCTTCCTGCTCGACGGCTTTCCGCGCAACGCCGAGCAGGCCGACGCGCTGGCGAAGGCGCTCGAGGAGCTTGCCCGGCGCCTCTCGGCGGCGCTCTTGATCGAGGTGCCCGACGACGAGCTCGTGCGGCGTCTCGCGGGCAGGCGCGTGTGCGTGAAGAACCCAAGCCACATCTACCACGTCGAGTTCGACCCGCCCAAGCACGAGGGCGTCTGCGACCAGGACGGCTCGCGGCTGATGCAGCGAGACGACGACAAGGAGGAGACGATCCGCCGGCGCCTGGAGGTCTACCACTCCCAGACGGAGCCGCTGATCGACCACTACGACGAGGCGGACATGCTGCGCCACTTCGACGGCACGCGCGATCCGGACGAGGTGCACGCGCGGATCAGGGCGACGATCGCCGCGCTGCGCCTGGAGAAGAAGCTCTAGTCGCCCGCCGCCGCGCTGCTCCGCAGGCGCCGCTCTGGCCAAGCTAAGCTGCCCGGGTGATCGTCAAGAAGTCAGCGGAGGAGATCGAGAAGATGCAGGCGGCGGGTGCGATTCTCGTTGCCACGCACGAAGAGCTCGAGTCGATGCTCGCCCCGGGCGTCTCGACGCAGGAGCTCGACGAGGTCGCCGAGCGCTTCATCCGCTCGCGCGGGGCGGTGCCGACGTTCAAGGGCTACCGCGGCTTTCCGGGCTCGATCTGCGCCTCGCCGAACGCGATGGTGGTGCACGGCATCCCCGGCCCGTACCGCCTGAAGCCGGGCGACATCATCTCGATCGACGCAGGCGTCACGCTCGACGGATGGGTCGCCGACGCGGCGCGCACGCTGCCGGTCGGCGAGATCGGTGCGGTCGAGCAGAACCTGCTGGACGCGACCGAGGCCTCGCTGCTGGCGGGCGTGGCCGAGTGCCGCCCGGGCAACCGCATGGGCGACATGTCGAGCGCGATCCAGCGCGTCGCCGAGGGCGCGGGGCTGTCGGTCGTGCGCTCGCTCGTGGGGCACGGCGTGGGGCGCAACATGCACGAGGATCCGCAGGTGCCCAACTACGGCAAGCCCGGCAAGGGGCCGCTGCTGGAAGAGGGCATGGTGCTGGCGGTCGAGCCGATGATGACGGCCGGACGCGCCGCCGTACGCGTGGGTGGGGACGGCTGGGCGATCTTCTCCCAGGACGGCTCGCCGGCGGCTCATTTCGAGTTCACGGTGGCGATCACGAGCGAGGGGCCGAAGGTGCTCACGCCGTGGCATCTGGACCCGGCGGCGCGCGCCAACGGCCACGCGCCCGAGCCGGCGGCGCGCCCGTAAAGCAGCCGGTCGCCGGCCCCCTGAAGTTGCTACCATCCGGGGTCCTGCTCACTTGGGGACGTATGTCGTCGCGTGAGCAATCTCCACGATCGGGTAGCGGCGGCCGCAACGGCAGCCAGAGCCGGGTCGCCGGAACAAGCGTCCGAAAGGGATCATGAAGGTACGACCGTCGGTCAAGCCGATGTGCGAGAAATGCAAGGTCATCCGCCGCAATGGCGTGGTGTTGGTGATCTGCCAGAACAAGCGCCACAAGCAAAGGCAAGGCTGAATGGCGCGCATCGCCGGGGTCAACCTCCCCTTGAACAAGCGCTCGGAGGTCGGGCTGACCTACATCTACGGGATCGGCCGTGCGACCTCGAACAAGGTCCTCTCGCAGGTCGGCGTGAGCCCGGACACCTACATCCGCGACCTCACCGAGGACGAGGTGGCCAAGCTGCGCGACGCGATCGACGAGAACCTCACCGTCGAGGGCGATCTGCGGCGCGAGCGCTCGCAGGACATCAAAAGGCTTCAGGAGATCGGCTGCTATCGCGGCCTGCGCCACCGGCGCGGCCTGCCGGTGCGCGGTCAGAAGACGAAGACGAACGCGCGTACGCGCAAGGGCCCCAAGCGGATGCAGGTGGCCGGCAAGAAGAAAGCCGGCAAGAAGTAATGCCGGCTGCCCCGAAACGCGCCCGCGGCCGGCGCAAGCCGAAAAAGAACATCCCGATCGGCCAGGCGCACATCAAGACTTCGTTCAACAACACGATCGTCTCGCTGACGGATACCTCGGGCAACGTGATCGCCTGGGAGTCGGCCGGCGGCGCGGGCTTCAAGGGCTCGCGCAAGTCGACGCCGTTCGCGGCGCAGGTGACGGCCGACGCGGCGGCGCGCAAGGGCCTGGAGCAGGGACTACAGAAGGTCGAGGTCTACGTCAAGGGCCCGGGCTCGGGCCGCGAGACGGCGATCCGCTCGCTGCAGGCCGCCGGCCTCGAGGTGACGGGCGTCAAGGACGTCACGCCGCAGGCGCACAACGGATGCCGCCCGAGAAAGCGCAGGCGCGTCTAATGGCACGTGACACGGGACCGCAGTGCAAGCAGTGTCGCCGCGAGGGGCAGAAGCTGTTCCTCAAGGGCGAGCGCTGCCTGACGGACAAGTGCGGCGTCGAGCGCCGCGCCTACCCGCCGGGCGAGCACGGCCGCGGCCGCTTGAAACAGAGCGAGTACCGCGTGCAGCTGCGCGAGAAGCAGAAGGCCAAGCGCTACTACGGCGTGCTCGAGCGCCAATTCGCGGGCTACTACGTGAAGGCCTCGCGCCAGCCGGGCATCACCGGCGAGAACCTGCTGGCGCTCTTGGAGTGCCGTCTCGACAACGTCCTCGTGCGCCTCGGCTTTGCCGCTTCGCGGCGCCAGGCGCGACAGCTGATCCGTCACGGCCACTGGACGGTCAATGGCCGGCGGGTGAACATCCCGAGCTACCAGGTGCGCGAAGGCGACGTGATCGCCATCAAGGCACAGACGCCGGCCACGCAGGTGGTCAGAGACGCAACCGAGCTCACCGGACAGATTCCCGCGTGGCTCCAGGCCGACCACGAGTCGCTCACGGCCAAGGTGCTGCGCAAGCCGGAGCGGCGTGAGGTCGCGGCACCGGTGCAGGAGCAGCTCATCGTCGAGCTGTACTCGAAGTAGGTAGCAACTTCCCAGGCGCGCGCCCGATCCCGGGCGGCGCTACCGAGCCGCCGTCTGATCGACGCCGGTGAGACACCAAACGACGTTAGGACCCTGATGCTCGACTTCCAAATCCCCCGGATCACCAGCGAGTCCGTGGAGCAGAACCGCGGTACGTTCACGATTGAGCCGCTCGACCGCGGGTTCGGCTACACGTTCGGCAACTCGCTGCGCCGCGTGCTGCTGTCCTCCCTCTCGGGCGCCGCGGTCACGAGCGTGCGTATCGAGGGCGTTGCACATGAGTTCTCGACGATCAACGGCGTCAAGGAGGACGTGACGGACATCGTCCTCAACCTGAAGGGCGTCGTCTGCCGCATGCACTCGGACGCGAGCGAGGTCGAGGCGCCGCTGGTCGTCAGCGGGCCGGGTGAGATCACGGCGAAGGACATCGACCTGCCGGCGGGCGTGGAGATCCTCAACCCGGACATCCACATCGCGACGCTGGAGAAGAAAACGAAGCTCGAGCTGTACATGACGATCGGCCGCGGCCGCGGCTACCGCCCGGCGGAGGAGAACAAGTCCTCGGACCAGCCGATCGGCGTGATCCCGATCGACTCGATCTTCTCGCCGGTGCGACGCGTGGCGTACGCGGTCGAGCAGGCGCGTGTCGGTCAGAAGACTGACTTCGACAAGCTCACGCTGGACATCGAGACGGACGGCTCGATCGACCCCCAGGCGGCGCTGCGCGAGGCGGCCGAGCTGTTGATCTCACAGCTCGCGATCTTCACCGACGCGGACCGCATCCAGGAGCTGCGCGCGACGCCGGGCGGCCAGCTCGACGGCCACGGCCTGGCGGTCGGTGGCGCCGGCGCGGCGCCGGCGCTGCAGGGCGAGGAGTACAGCATCCTGATCGAGGAGCTCGAGCTGGGCGTGCGCTCGTACAACTGCCTCAAGCGCGCGGGCATCCAGACGGTGGGCGACCTGATCTCCAAGTCCGAGGCGGAGCTCAACGCGATCCCGAACTTCGGCAAGAAGTCGATCGACGAGGTGATCGAGACGCTCCACGCGAGGGGCTTGGACCTCCGTCAGGACTAGGAGGGCCGCTGGCCGGCGCGAGCCGTTGTCCTCGGTCGCTCGTGCGCTGTCCGCACACCACGCTCCCTGCGTACGCGGCTCGCTTGACCATCGCCCCTCCTAGACGTCTAAACTCACCCACCTCATGCGACACCAGCGTAAAAGACACCAGCTCAGCCGCGACAGCGCCCACCGCAAGGCGCTGCTGATGAACCTGAGCAAGGAGATCATCGAGCACGAGCGGATCGAAACGACGCAGGCCAAGGCCAAGGCGGTCAAGCCGCACGTCGAGAAACTGATCACGCTGGCCAAGCAAGGCGACCTGCACGCGCGCCGGCAGGCGCTGTCGACGCTGTCGCAGGACAAGTTCGCCGTGCACAAGCTGTTCGAGGACCTGGCGCCGCGCTACGCGGAGCGCCCGGGCGGCTACACGCGCATCCTCAAGCTCGGTCCGCGCAAAAGCGACGCGAGCGAGATGGTCTTCATCGAGCTCGTCTGAGGCGCCCGCTCGCGGCCGGGCTGCGCGGGCGGGGCAGAGCGGATCGGGCCGGGCGCGCGCGGATGGTGACGAAGCTGACGCTCGAGTACGACGGCGCGGACTTCGCCGGCTGGGGCGTGCAGCCCGAGGAGCGGACGGTCCAGGGCGAGCTGGAACGCGCGCTGCGCACGGTGCTCGGCGACACGGCCTGCGACGGCGGGCCGCTCAAGCTGACGGTGGCGGGTCGCACCGACCGCGGCGTGCACGCGTGGGGCCAGGTGGCGAGCTACCGCCACGAGGCGCTCGACCCGCTGCGCCTGAATGGGCTGCTCGACGACGACGTGGCGGTGCTCGCGGCGGAGCCGATGGACGACGGCTTCGACGCGCGCCGCGACGCGCGCAGTCGTACCTACTGCTACCGCGTGCTGGCGCGCCGCTCGCGCAGCGTGTTCGAGCGGGGCACGGCCTTCTGGGTCACGGGCGAGCTCGACCGCGACCTGCTGAGCGAGTGCGCGCGGCTGCTGCTCGGCAGGCACGACTTCACGGCGTTCACGCCGCGCGAGACGGAGCACAGCTGGTTTCAGTGCGAGGTCGAGCGAGCCGAGTGGCTGAGCGACGGCGAGCTGCTGTCGTTCTGGATCGAGGCGGACATGTTCCTGCGCCACATGAACCGCGTGCTGGTCGGCACGATGCTCGACGTGGCGGCGGGGCGCACGAGCGTCGAGCGCTTCGCGGGGCTGCTGCAAGGCAGGCCGCGCGCGCAGGCGGGGCGCACGGCGCCGGCGCACGGGCTGGCGCTGGCGAGCGTGTCCTACTGAGCTTCACATCCGGGGGCCGCAGCTCCCCCTATGCTGGACGCCGGACGATGTTGAACGTACTGCTGACAAACGACGATGGGATCGAAGCGGACGGCCTGCAGGCGATGCGCAGCGCGCTGGTGGCGCTTGAGGGCGTCAACCTGGCGGTGATCGCGCCGGACGGCAACCGCTCGGCGATGGCGCGCTCGATCACGACGCGCCGGCCGCTGTGGGTGCAGGAGACGCCGTTCGCGGACGGCACGGTGGGCTACGCGACGGACGGCACGCCGGTCGACTGCGTGCGCTTGGCGAGCCTCGGCCTGGTCGAGGACTTCCAGGCGCAGCTGGTCGTGGCGGGGATCAACCACGGCGCGAACCTGGGCGATGACATCACCTACTCGGGCACGGTGGCGGCGGCGCTCGAGGGCGTCGTGCTGGGCCTGCCCTCGATCGCGGTCTCCCAGCAGTCGGGAGCGCGCGCGCTGGACTACCGCTTCGACGGCGGCTTCGGCTTCGAGGTGGCGGCGGACTTCGTGGCGCGCCTGGTGGCGCGGATCGAGGACGTGCCGCTGCCGGCGACGACGTTGCTCAACGTCAACGTGCCGGCGGGCGAGCCGAGCGGCGTGGAAGTGACGAGCCTCGGCAAGCGCATCTATCGCGACGAGCTGAAGCTCGAGCGCGAGGAGGAGCACCGCCGCCGCTACTGGATCTACGGCTCCGATCCGGGCTTCCACGACGAGCCGGGCACCGACCTGGCGGCGGTCGCGGCGGGCAAGGTGGCGGTCACGCCGATCCACTTCGACCTGACCGACCGCTCGGGCCTGGAGGCGCTGCGGGGCTTCGACTTGAACGAGCTGCTCGCAGCACCGATCGGTCGGCGAGCGGCGCCGGCCCACCGATCGGAGATCGGCCGGCGGCCCGGTCGGGATCGGCCGGCGCCCGAGGCGCAGTGAGCGGGCGCACGGGCGCAGAGCAGGCGCAGCCGGCGACGGGCGCGAGCGGCCCCGGGGGTCGGGGGCCGGCGATTGACCGGCAGCGGCGCGTGGCGGAGCTGCGTAAGCAGCTCGAATATCACTCCCACCGTTACTACGTCCTCGACGACCCGGAGATCGGCGACGAGGAGTACGACACGCTGCTCGACGAGCTGCGCGCGATCGAGCGCGAGCACCCGGAGCTGCTCACGCCGGACTCGCCGACGCAGCGGGTGGGGGGCGAGCCGGTCAGCCGCCTGGAGAAGGTCCACCACCTCGAGCCGATGCTCTCGCTGGGCAACGTGCGCTCGGAGGAGGAGCTGCGCGCGTGGGTCGAGCGGATGCGCAACCACCTCGCGCGCGAGGGCATCTCGGCGCCAGGCTTCACCTACGCGGTGGAGCCGAAGATCGACGGCCTGGCGATGAGCCTCATCTACCGCGACGGCGTGCTCGAGCGCGGCGCGACGCGCGGTAACGGCGAGATCGGCGAGGACGTCACGCACAACCTGCGCACGATCGCCACGATCCCGTTGAAGCTCGAGGATGCGCCGCCGCTGGTGGAGGTGCGCGGCGAGGTGTACATGGCGCTGGCCGACTTCACGGCGCTCAACGAGCGCCGCGCGGAAGCGGGCGAGTCGACGTTCATGAACCCGCGCAACTCGGCGGCGGGGACGATCCGCCAGCTCGACCCGGCCGACGCGGCCAAGCGCCCGCTGTCGTTCTGGGCCTACCAGGTGGGCGTGGCCGAGGGCCTTTCCTTCGAGCTCCACTCGCAGGCGCTTCAGTGGCTGCGCGAGCACGACTTCCCGGTCAACCCGGACATCAAAGTGCTCGACTCAGAGGAGCAGGTGATCGCGCAGTGCCTGTCCTGGCAGCAGCGCCGCGGCGAGCTCGACTTCGAGATCGACGGCGTCGTGATCAAGGTCGACGAGCTGGCGTTGCAGCACCGCTTGGGCTCGGTCGGGCGCGACCCGCGCTGGGCGGTGGCGTGGAAGTTCCCGCCGACGACGGCCGTGACGCGCCTGGAGAAGGTGATGTGGAACGTCGGCAAGTTCGGCGACATGCGACCCTACGGCGTGCTCTCGCCGGTGACGGTCGGCGGCGTGCGGATCGGCATGGCGACGCTGCACAACGAGGAGGACCTGGCGCGCAAGGACATCCGCGCGGGCGAGGACGTGATCGTGCTGCGCGCGGGCGACGTGATCCCGCAGGTCGTCTCGCCGGCGCCGCACGTGGTCGAGCAGAAGGGCCGCCCACGGCGCCCGAAGCCGCCGGCCAAGTGCCCGTTCTGCGCCACGCCGACGATCAAGCCGGAGGGGGCGGTGTTCACGAAGTGCCCCAACCCGGTGTGCCCGGGCCGCGCGTGGCAGCTGCTCAAGCACTTCGTCTCGCGCGGCGCGATGGACATCGACGGCCTCGGCGAGAAGCAGGTGGCGATGCTGCAGCAACGCGGGCTCGTGAGCACGGCGGGCGACTTCTACCGCCTGAGCGAGGAGCAGCTCGTCGGGCTGGAGGGCTTCGGCGAGCTCTCGGCGCAGAACCTGCGCAAGGCGCTCGAGCGCTCGAAGGAACGCCCGTTCGCGCGCGTGCTGTTCGCGCTGGGAATCGAGGAGGTGGGCGAGGTCACGGGGCGCAACCTCGCCCAGCGCTTCCGCAGCATCGAGGCGCTGCTGGCGGCGAGGCCCGAGGAGATCGAGCAGACGCCGGGGGTGGGCGAGAAGATGGCCGCGCTTATCTCGGCGCAGCTCGCCGACGAGCGCATGCGCGCGCTGATCGACGATCTGAAAGACCTCGGCCTGCAGTTCGCCGAGCAGGGTCCGGCGCCATCGGAGGGACCGCTCAACGGCAAGACGCTCGTGCTCACGGGGACGCTGCCGGAGTGGTCGCGCGAGCAGGCGACCGAGCAGATCATGGCCGCCGGCGGGCGCGTCACGGGCTCGGTCTCGAAGAAGACCGATTACCTCGTCGCCGGCGAGAGCGCCGGATCGAAGCTCGCCAAGGCCGAGCGCCTGGAGGTGCCGGTGCTCGACGAAGCCGGGTTGCGCGCGTTGCTTGGCTCCTAGTCGACCTCGCCGTTCGATTATTTTAATTAATTAATAATTAATAGTCGGCGAGCGAGATCGTCATGTGGTCCTGGATCACGTGCGCGGTCGTCGTCGAGATGCCGTCGTTGAAGAAGGCGAACGCAAGCAGGTGGCCGTTGGCGGCCTGGCAGTAGCCGACGAGGTTGGAGTAGCCCGTCAGCGTGCCCGTCTTGCCCTGGCAGCGTCCCGCCGCGGCGGTGTGGCGCATGCGTTTTTCGAGCGTGCCGGTGCGCCCGGCGACGGCCATGCTGCCGCGCAGGATCGCGCCTACCGGCGTCGGCTGCAGCTCGACGAGCAGGTCGGTGACTTCGAAGACCGAGGTGCGATCGGATTCGGACAGGCCCGAGCCGTCGACGACGCGCGGGTGGATGCCGAGCAGTTCGGCGATCGTCTTTGAGACGACGGCGGCGCCGGCTGAGGTCGTGCCGGCGCCCCCGGCCGCCGCGCCGAGGTCCTTGACGAGCGTCTCGGCGAAGAAGTTGTCAGACGGCGGCAGCATCAGCGCGAGCAGCTGCGCGACGGTCGGCGAGCTGACCTGCGCCAGCTGCGTCGCTCCCGCAGGCGTGCTCGCCGCGCCGGAGGGGCCGCGGACGCTCACGCCATCGTTCTTCAGCGCCGCCCACAGCTTTCGCGCGGCGTATGCCGCCGGGGCGTGGGCGACCTTTTCGCTCCCACTCGCACCGCGGTCGAAGGCGAGGCCGCTGAGCGTGCCTTCGAGGAACGGGTCCTGGCGGTAGCCGCTGGAGGGCTCGCCGCGCTGGGAGTCGAACACGCTCTCGTCGCCGTAGATCGAGCCGCGCACGGCGCGGATGCCGTCGCTCAGCACGAGCTGTGAGACGAGCGTCGAGATGCTCGTGCCTAGGCCGGAGTAGTGGCTGTGGATGAAGCGGCTGTCGCCGAACGTCGGGTCGCCGCCGCCGTGCAGATAGAGGTCGCCTTCCCAGACCCCGTTCGCTGCGAGCTGCCCGACGCCGAAGATGCTCGTCGAGAAGCGCGCCGTCGGGCCGAGACGCTGTAGCGCGGCCACGGCGGTGTACAGCTTCTCGACCGACGCCGGCGGGCGCGGCGTCGTCGAACGCGCCGAGTAGAGCGGCTGTTTGGTCGTGATGTCGTATACGTATGCGCTCGAGCGCGAGCCCGAGATCGCCATCTGGTGGGCCAGGTCCCCCTGTAGCCCGGCCGGCGTGCCCTGCGCACTCGCGCTCGCCTGCAGACAGGCAAATGCGAGCGTCATCAGCATGGCGGCCAGAAAAAAGGAACGCCGCGGCATCGCGAGCGTCGTGACGGGCGACGCGCCGGCCCTGCCAATCGGCCGGAAACCGGGCCTTTGTCTCATTTAGCGTCCCATGGAGCGAAATATTGGGCTTCCGGCCAATGTCTACTTTAGAATCGAGTCAGGATGGGCAACGTTGTCAAGCTGGAACCGACGGATGAGGCCAAGGTTGCGGCCAAGAAGCGTAGGGCGCAGAAGCAGGCCGCGGCCGCGCGCGGGGTAGGACGCCAGTTCTCGGTCGACCGCCGTCGCCGTCCACGCCGCCACAAGACGGCGCTCGTGCTCGGCGGCGGGGGCTTCACGGGCGGCGTGTATGAGATCGGCGCGCTGCGCGCGCTCGACCTGCTGACGGTCAACTCGAGCGTCAACCAGTTCGACGTCTACGTCGGCACTTCGGCGGGCGCGTTCATCGCCGCGCTGTGTGCCAACGGCGTCACGCCGGAGGAGATGATGCGCGTCGTCACGCGCCAGGGTCAGGCGCCGTTCAAAGACGTCAACCTCAGCGACCTGCTGCGCCCCAACGTGCTCGAGTTCGCGCGCAAGGGGGCGTTGCTGCCGTGGCGCGCGCTCGGCATCGCGCGCCAGGTCGTCTCCCAGCGCGGCGCGGTCTCGCTGCTCGACGTGCTGCTCGGCTTCGCCGAGGGGCTGCCCTCGGGCGCCTACACGGGCGAGGGGATCGAGCGCTACATGCACGAGGTGCTGAGCGTGCCCGAGCGCACCGACGACTTCCGCGAGCTCGCCTGCGAGCTCTATCTCACGGCGACCGACCTCGACACGTGCGAGCGCGTCGTGTTCGGTGTCGACGGCACCGACGATGTGCCGATCTCGACGGCCGTGCGCGCCTCGGGTGCGCTGCCGATGGTCTACGCGCCGGTCAAGGTCGGCGAGCGCGAGCTGATCGACGGCGGCATGGTCTCGACGACCAACCTCGACATCGCCGTCGAGGCGGGCGCAAAGCTCGTGATCGTGATCAATCCGATCGTGCCGTTCGTCAACGACTTCGCCGACACCGTCAGGACGCTCCGCGGCACGCGCCCGCGGCGCGTCTCGGACATGGGCTTCCCGCAGATCGGCTACCAGGCGTTCAAGCTCGTCGCCCACCAGCGCCTGCACGAACTGGCCAAGAACTGGGAGAAGCGCTACCCGGGCGTCGACATCGTGCTGATCGAGCCCGAACCGACCGACGAGCTGATGTTCCAGACATCGATGATGAACTTCACCTCGCGCGTGGAGATCGCCAGGCACGGCTTCGAGTCGGTGACCAAGCACCTCGCCGGCGAATACGAGCGCTACGAGAAGATCGCCCACGATCACCAGATCGACATCTCGGGCAAGCGCCTGCGCCGCGTCGTCGAGCACTTCGACGCCGAGCCCGAGCAGGTCAGCGCATGGCGCAAGATCCTCGAAGGCACGACCAGTACGTTGCTGCGTCAGTCCGGCTCCGCCGGCTAGAGAGCTTTTTCGATGGCCGCGAGCAGCCGCGCGGTGGCGGCGGCGTTGCGGATCGCGATGCGCACGTGCTGGGGCTCGCCGAGGGCGTCGCCTTCGGCGATCAGGATGCCGGCTTGCTCGAGGCGTGCGGCGAGCTCGCCGCCGCTCACGTCGGGGTGAGCGGCCCAGACGAAGTTGGCCTGGCTGTCGCTGACGTCGAAGCCGCGCTCGCGCAGCGCGGCGATCAGCTTGGGGCGCTCCTCGCGGATCGTCTGCACGTGGCGGTCACGCAGCGGGGTGCATGTGCGCAGCGCCTCCAGCGGGCCGGCCTCGGCGACCTCGGAGACGCCGAGATCGGGCTCGAGCTCTGACAGCAGCGCCTGCGAGCGCGGGCCGCCGATCGCGTAACCGACGCGCAGGCCGGCCAGACCCCAGGCCTTGGAGAAGCTGCGGAACACGAGCAGGTTGGAGTGGCGCTCGAGCAGCTCCAGCGAGTCGCTCACGGGCTGTGCGTCGACGAACTCGACGAGCGACTCGTCGAGCAGCACGGCGACGCCCTCGGGCAGGCCGCTCAGCAGCCGCTCGAGCTCTGCCGTCGAGAGCAGCTCGCCGGTCGGGTCGTTGGGGTTGGCGAGCGCGATCACGCGCGTGCTCGGGTCGCCCTTGGCCTCGGCCAGCAGCTCATCGACGCCGCCGGTGACCGGCGTGGCCTGCCCGTGTGCGCGGCGCGCCATGATCGGGTAGAGCGGGTAGGAGGGCCACAGCGTGAGCAGACGCTGGCCGGGCTCGATCAGCGCGCGCGTGGCCGAGCTGAGCAGCTCGGCGGCGCCGTTGCCGAGGATCAGCCGATCGGCGTCGAGCTTCAGGCTCGCGGCGAGCTCGTCGCGCAGCTCGGTGCCGCGCACGTGCGGGTAGCGGTGCAGCCCGCGGCGCGCGACGAACGTGATCGCGTTGACGATGCGCGGGTTGGGCAGTTCCGGCCAGGTGGTCTGCGAGAGGTCGAGCGTGTCGACGCGCGTGAGCGCTTTGCGGCGGCGCTCTTCGGCTTCTTCGCGCAGGCCGCGGTTGACCTCCTCCTCGGACATCCCCTCGAACTGCTTGTAGTAGTCGAGCAGACCCACGGCCTGCGGTCTAGCCTTTGCCGTTGCCCGGCATCGTCATCGAGCCGGGCCCGTGGATGACGACGAACCAGAAGGCGAAGACCACGGCGCAGATCACGGCGGTCGTGCCGAACACACGGCCGAGCACGCCGCTGCGCTGGTCGTGACCGGCGGCGCGGCGCACGAGGATCCAGGCGTGGTCGAGACGACGCAGTAGCGAAAGCGCGCCGAACAGGAATACGAACAGCGCGATGAAGGCGGCGAGGATGCCGAAGCCGACGCTGCCAGTTTGATAGTTGATCTGCGAGCCGACCCACAGGCAGCCGATCGGGATCGGGCCCCAGCAGAGCAGGCTCAGTCCGATCATCCCGGCCAGCATCGAATTGGCGAGCGAGCCGTCGACGCGCCGGCGCGCGTCGCTGCCGCGTTTGGGCAGGGCGCGGAAGCGGATCGGCGCCGTGCCCGGACGTCGCCCGACGAACAGCCCCCCGTTATCGGTCGGATCGGTGCGCATCTGAGTGTATGTTCGCAGCTAAAGCGCCGGGTGCCGGCGTCAGCCCGCGTAAAGCGTGTCGAACAGCGCGGCGTATTTCTCGTTGACGATGTTGCGCTTGACCTTCAGCGTCGGTGTCAGCTCGCCCGTGGCCTGTGAAAGATCGTGGTCGAGGATGGCGAACTTCTTGACCTGCTCGACCTGCGCGTATTTGGCGTTGGCGCGATCGATCTCGGCTTGGATCAGCTCGCGCACCTCCGCCGCACCGGCGGCCGTCGCGACGTCGCAGTCGCCCGGCAGGCCGACCCGGGCGGCGAGCTGTGGTATCTCCTCCTCGTCGAGCGTGATCAGCACGACCGGGTAGGGGCGCTGGTCGCCGTGCATCACGGCCTGGGAGATCCAGCGGCACTGCTTGAGGTCGTTCTCGATGTTGGCCGGTGTGAGGTTCTTGCCGCCGGCGGTGATGATGATGTCCTTCTTGCGGCCCGTGATCGAGAGGTAGCCGTCGTCGTCGATCGAGCCGAGGTCGCCGGTGTGCAGCCAGCCGTCCTCGACGGCGCCGAAGCTCGCGTCGGCGCGGTTGTGGTAGCCGGCGAAGATGTTCGGACCCTTGACGAGGATCTCGCCGTCCTCGGCGATCTTCAGCTCGACGCCGGGCAGCGCGCGCCCGACGGTGCCGAAGCGGTGGTTCTCGACGGTCGAGGTGGTCGCGGCGGTGGCCGTCTCGGTCATGCCGTAGCCCTCGAGTACGGGCACGCCGCAGGCCCAGAAGAATTCGAGGATCTCTTTGGCGATCGGCGCGGCGCCGCTGGTCGCGTGGCGCACGTTGCCGCCGAAGATGGCGCGCACGTTTTTGTACAGCTCCTCGTCGGCCGCTTCGAAGGGTCCCCGCAACTCATCGGGCACGTCCTCGCCACGGTTGATCATGTCGCGCACCTTCGCGCCGAGCGCGATGGCTGCCTTGGCCTGGGCCTGCTCCTCGGCCGGCTTGGCCTGGATGGCGGCCTGGGCGAGCGTGTAGATCTTCTCGAACACGCGCGGCACGGAAGGCAGGTAGGTCGGTTTGACCTCCTGCAGCTCGCCGATGATCTGCTTGGTGTCGCCGCCGAAGTAGGCGAGCGTGCCGCCGAGGTCGAACACGGCGAGCTGGATCAACAGCGCGAAGGAGTGGGCGAGGGGGAGGTACAGGTAGATCACCTCGTCGCCCTGGATCTCGCCGGCCTCGCCGACCATGTCGATGATCGCGCGGTAGTTGCCGTGCGTGAGCACGCAGCCCTTCGGCGGGCCGGTCGTGCCGGAGGTGTAGATGAACGTAAACGGATCCTCCAGGCGCACGGCGCTGCGGCGCGCCTCGAGCTCCTCTGGGTTGCGCGTGCGGCCGCGCTCGCGGACCTCGTCGAGCGGGATCGCGTTCAGCGCGCGCACGGCCTCGGACGGGCCGCCGGCGATCGAGCCCTGCTCGGGCGGGTCGATCACGATGATCGTGCGCAGGTTGGGGACCTGCTCGCGGATGGCGGCGATCTTCTCGAGCTGCTCCTGGTCCTCGCAGACGATCGCGCAGGCCTCGGAGTCGGAGATCACCCAGAGGCACTCCTCGGGCGAGTTGGTCTGGTAGATCGGCACGACTGTGGCGCCGGCCGAGGTGGCGCCCATGTCGGCGTAGGACCACTCGGGACGCGTGTTGCCGAGGATGCAGATGCGCTCGCCCGCTTCGAGGCCGACGTCGATCAGGCCGAGCCCGATCTCCTGGGTGATCTCGGCGAGCTTCGAGTAGCTCACGTCGTGCCAGGCGCCGTCGCGCTTGTAGCGGATCGCCGTGTTCTCGCCGTGCGCCGCGGCGGCGCACGGAATCAGGTCAGCAATCGTCTGCGAACCCGTTGCCGACCCAGTGGTCGACGCCGTCGCGGTGGCCTCCATCAGGACTCTCCTCCTGTCGAACAGATCACGCTTTCCGCCGGCTAGCCAGCCGACCAGCTCATGTTAGAGCGCGACCGCGCACTTTGCGAGGCGCGGAGGACGGATCGGGGCGCTGCGCCTGGTGCGGACCGCTGGGGCGCTGGACGCGTGCGCGTCAGATCGGGTTGGGGACGTCGATGAAGACGTGGCGCACGCCGAAGCGCTGTGCGATGTGCTCGCCGAGCGCCTTCACGCCGAAGGTCTCGGTGGCGTAGTGGCCGGCGGCGATGAAGTGCATGCCGGCCTCGCGCGCGGTGGCCATGACCCGCTCGACGGGTTCGCCGGTGAGCAGCCCGTCGGCGCCCGCCTCGATCGCGGCGGCGAGGTAGTCCGCGCCGCCGCCCGAGACGATCGCCAGGCGGCGGATAGTGGCCCGGCCGGCGTCGAAGATCAGCGGGTCGCGGGCGGTCAGCTCGCGCACGCGCGTGAAGAGCGCTTGGGCGGGCATGCCGCTGCCGTCGCTCTCGCTGTTCTTGTCGGCGCTGCTCTCCCCATCTTCCTCGCCTGGGGTGCCGCCGGGCAAGGTCGCGATGAAGCCGATCGGCTCGCCGTGGTGCAGGGCGAACGGCTCGAGCGACCCGGCGCCGAGCGCTTTGGCGATCAGCGCGTTGTTGCCGAGCGTTGGGTGGGCGTCGAGCGGGAGGTGGTAGGCGGCGAGGCCGATGTCCGCGTCGAACAGGATCTTCAGACGACGCTTGAGGGCGGCGTCGATCGGGCCGGGGCTGGTGCCCCAGAAGAGGCCGTGGTGGACGATCAGCAGCTGCGCCTTCTCGGCTGCCGCGCGCTCGAACAGCTCCAGGTTGGCCGAGACGCCGGTGGCTACCGTGTCGACCTGCGGGGCGCCTGGGACCTGCAGGCCGTTGGGGCCGTAGTCCTCGAAGCGGGCCGCGTCTAGCAGGCGGTCGAGCTCGGCGAGGATGTCGGCGGCGGGGGCGGGCACGTGGCGACGATAGCGGTGCGGAGGTGCGACGGGTGCGAGAGACGTGCCGGAGCCGGGCGATACTCGTGCATTCAGCTGTATGCGCGGCCGTATGGAATACTGGCGGCACATCGGGGCGTGGCGCAGCCTGGTAGCGCGCACCGTTCGGGTCGGTGAGGTCCCCGGTTCGAATCCGGGCGCCCCGATTGGTTAGAGTTTGGCGAAGGCCAGCAAACACGGGCGAAAACCCCCGAGAACACGGGGATCGGCGTCGGTCGTTTCGCCTGTGTTTGCGGACTTTCGCCGGCATATCCGTTGCAAACCCGTTGCAGGCGACGCCGAATCCGTTGCAAATCCGTTGCAGCGCTCGTCGTCTTCAGCCGGACGGCGCAGGACGCGGCGGGGCGTGGCGGCGCAGCAGAAGCTCCATCGCTCGACGGCGAACGGTCTCCGGGCTCAGGCGCATCATCAAATCGCGCGGGCCGGTATGGGTTGAGAGCGCGAGGCGGGCAAAGCGCGAGGACTCCTGCTGGAACATGCGTGCCCTTCGGCGCCGAGCTGTCGCGTAGGCGGCAAGCGCGCCGCGCAGCTCGCCGCCAGCGCGCAACGCGACGAGCAGCGCCTCGGCGTCCTCGATAGTTTGAGCGGCGCCCTGGCCGAGGTTGGGCTCCATCGCGTGAGCGGCGTCGCCGAGTAGCGCCACCGTCCCGCGCGCGGGCCTGCACCGAGCGATGGGCTTCGAGCCGGTCGGCGTCTACCGTCGAATCGGCTGGAAGTTCGGCGCATGGCACGACGTCGCATGGATGCAGCGGGCGCTTGGCATCGAGCACGACCCTCCCCCCGAGCCCTGCTGAGGCGACCGCGCGTGTGCGCTGGCGACCATCGTTCAGCTTGCGTCGGGATCCCCGCTCGTGCGAAGAAGCTGCGCCGCGTAGCCGAGGGCGATGAGGCGTTCGTCGGTGATCCGGAGCGCGTCGCGCAGCTCGGCGACGAGCCGATGCTCGTGGTCGAGATTGGAGTCTGCCGGTGCGACGGCCTCAAGCTCGATGAACGTCCCAAGCTGCTCGACCTCATCGAGATGGATGCGGACGTTCTGCCAGAGCAGTAGATGGCGGCGCTTGGCGACGACCCCGCGTATGCCGATCGCGGTGGCGAGCGCCGCACACAGCGCTGTGCCGTCGCTGACCTCGATGATGCGGTAGCGGCTCTCGCGCTGCTGTGGTTCGCTGGCGCGCTCGAACTGGATCAAGTGCGGACGGCCGGGCTGCTCCTCGCGGAGCTTGAGCCCGCCGCGTGCGACCTCAAAGTAGGTATCGCGCTGCGCGATCGTGCCGCGGTCCTCGGCCCCGAGCTTCCGACATACCTCAAGCGATGCGGACGGGTCCGGGTCGGTCGCCTTCAACTCGATGTTTCTGCGCGGTGCCTGCACGGCGGTCGATGACGGCCTATGCGGCTTGGCTCGGCTGTAGGCGGCGCGCTCTGAGCCAGAACACGAGGCCGCATACCGCGTAGAGGATGGCGATAGCGATAAGCGTGAACTTGATCGCCGAGCAGACGGCAGCGAACGGCGGCGCGAAGCTGCCACCGTGGCCGGCGAGCGCGAGCAGCAGCGCGACGTTTTCGCTCGCGTCAAAGCTCGCAGCGGCGAGCGCGAAGAACGGGACAACTGCACCGATGGCTGCGAGGCGCCGCCAGTCGTGCGCTCGCGCCGTGTCGCGGACTGCGAAGCCGGCGAGGGCGAAGAACAGGCCGTAGGAGAGCATGTAGCCGTAGTCGAGCAGCAGCGAGAGGTGCGCGGCGCTGCGTCCTTTCGGTCCCCATTCAGCGATGATCTGCGCAGCGCGAGCGTAGCTGCCGGCGAACTCGAAGTCGAGGATCGTCGGCCCGTGCGAGACGTGCGAGGGGTCGATCACTTCGAGGATCACCGTGAACGCGACGGTGGCGACCCCGAGCACGATCAAGGCGCGCTTTCGATGGTGCGTGCTCACGAGCGAGCGGGGTCGGTCGCTCGGCTCTCTCGAAGCTGGCTCATCGTGAACAGCGCGCGCAGGTCAAGGCCCTCGGCAGCAAGGTTCTCCCGGCCGCCGGCTTCGCGGTCGATCACGCACAGCACCGCCGCGATATCCGCTTCGCGGTCGCGCAACTCCCGGCAGGACTCGATCACCTGGCCGCCAGAGGTCACCACGTCCTCGATGACCGCGATCCGGCGCCCGGCGACCTCGCCGCCCTCGGCCAGCCGGCAGGTTCCGTAGGTCTTCGCTGCCTTGCGAACGAACACGCTCGGCAGCCCCGACACCTGGGAGGCGACGACGGCCAGCGGCACGCCGCCAAGCTCAAGGCCAGCGAGCAGTTCCACCCCGGCGGGCAGCAGGCCGACCAACGCCTCGGCAATCTCGCGCAGCAGGCGAGGGTCTGACTCGAACAGGTACTTGTCGAAGTATTCGCTGCTTGTCGCACCCGAGCGCAGCCGGAACTCGCCCGTGAGGCGGGCGCGCTCGTAGATGCGGTCGGCAAGCCCGGACACCGAACGGCAGCTTATTCGCCGATTCCGTTACTCGGCGATTGGCGCGTGCTTCTCAGGTCTCGCCGCAGTCGGTTCGGCCTCTAGTCCGAGTAGGCGGGGTAGTTCATCGAGCGAGCCCAGCCGCTCGGCGCCGGCTTCGCGCAGTGCCGACTCGTCGCTGTCGGCGGTGTAGCCAAGGGCACGCATCCCTGCCGCAACCGCGGCTTCGACGCCGGATGGCGTGTCCTCGACCACGGCACAGGCGGCGGGCTCGACTCCAATCGTGGCCGCCGCATACAGGAACAGGTCGGGTGCCGGCTTGCCGTTGGCAACCGAGTACGCGGAGAACCGGACGTGCTCGGGGAATAGATGGTCGAGGCCGGTGAGCGCGAGCGAGAGCCGCGTCTTCTCTAGCTTCCCCTGCGAGGCCACGCACACATGCAGCCCAGCGGCACGCAGGCACTCAATCGCCTCGGCCGCCCCGGCGACCGGCTCTAGTTCACGGCGGAAAGCCTCCGAGCGCTCGACCTCATAGTGAGCGAGCCAATCCGCCGGCAACGATCGGCCCAGCTTGGCCTCCGCGTTTGCGAGTACGTCCGCGAGGAGCAGCCCTTGGTATTCGCGGCGTGCCTGCGGCAGCGTGGTTGGTAGTCCCTGCTCGGTGAGCATCGCCGCGAGCACCCGGTTGGAGATGGTCTCGCTATCGACCAAGACGCCATCGCAGTCGAAGATCACAAGCTCCACGCCCGTCTACGCTCCTCGCAGCCAGTCAGCCCAGCCGGCGGCGATCACGAGTTGGGACAGAGCTTCATAGCCCTCGGCGGCGGGATGAGCGCCGTCGTCCGCAGCGACCTCCGCCATCCACACCTGCAAAGCAAGCAGCGGCTCCACGACGCTTACGAATGAGACGCCGGCCCGATGGCAAACGTCGGCGAAGACAGCCGACAGGGTGCGGATGCGCTCGTTCTGCTCAGGATCATCAACGGGCGCCGGGCCGATCATCAGCGCGCGAGCGCCTACCGCCTCGACTCCTTCCAAGATCGCGGAGAGCGCGGAGCAAGATTGCTCGGTCTCGACGCGCAGCCGGCCGCCTTCGACTGTCGTGTCGTTGGCCCCGAACGACAGCACGATTCTCGCGTCGGTGCTCGGCAGGAGCCGCGGGAGCGACTCGGCACGCCAGCGCGCCGCGACCTGCTGCGAAGTCTCCCCTCTGACGCCGAGGTTGTAGGCCGTCATCGCAAGCCCCTCGGCGAAGGAAGCAGCCACGACACGCCCGACCCAACCCTTTCCGGCCGGGTCGCACACGCCAGCGACAAGCGAATCGCCGAAGAACAGCACACGCAGATCGCTCGGCTGTCCATTCATAGGCGCCCGAGTCTAATTCGGCGACCGGGGTCGGCGTAGACTTCGGTGTTGAGCCAGCCGTGAGGACTTCGAGACGATGCCACTCGCTGATCGCCGCGCAATAGCCGCAGCCGAAGATCTCGCGCGAGCCGGTGAAGCAGACGCTCCCGTGCAGGTAGCTGACTACGACCCCGGGTGGCCCGCGTCCTTTGAGGCCGAGCGCAGCCGGCTCATGCCACTTCTTGACGGCGCTGATATCCACCACATCGGCTCGACCGCAGTACCCGGCCTGGCCGCGAAGCCCACTATCGACATGATGGCGCTCGTAGCCGATATCGACGCGCCGGTCGCGGCGCTGGTCGAGTGCGCGGGCTACCAGTTCCCGCGCGCATATAACTCGATGCTCTCGCACCAGCGCTTTCTCTGCTATCCGTCGGCGTCACACCGTACTCACCACCTACACCTTGTCGATGAGCAGCAGGAGCTTGACCGTCGCCTGCGCTTCCGCGACCGACTGCGCGCGGACCCTGCGCTCGTGCGCGAATACGCGACGCTCAAGCGCGCGCTTGCCAGCCGATACGCCAACGACCGCGAGGCATATACCGATGCCAAGCGCCACTTCATCCAAGATCAACTTGCGCCTGAATCACAGCCCACCCGTCGATGAGGATGGCCTACCTTTCGATCTGCGCCACCTTCAAGGACGAGGCGCCGTACATACCCGAGTGGATTGAGTTTCATCGGCGCGTAGGCGTCGAGCACTTCTTTCTCTACGACAACCTCAGCACCGATGGCAGCAGGGAAGTCCTTGAGCCTTGGGTCCGCGCGGGCCTGGTCACGCTCTCGGATTGCTCGACGCCCTTCGAGCAAGGAGGCCAGAGCTGGGCTTACACCGATGCGCTCAGGCGAGCGCACGGACACACGCGCTGGCTCGCCTTCATCGACCTCGATGAGTTCCTGTTCTCACCTGGCGGGGCGCCGCTGCCCGACGTGCTCAAGGACTACGAGCAGCATCCCGGCATCGTCGTCAACTGGCAGGTGTACGGCTCGTCCGGGCTCACGACACGGCCGGACGGGCTCGTGATCGAGAGCTTCCTCACGCGAGCGATGACGCAATGGGTCCGCAACCGGCGCGTCAAGAGCATCGTGGACCCGGCACGCGCTCTACGCCCGATCGGGCCGCACTTCTTCGAGTACATGGACGGAGCGCTTGCAGTGACGGAGAACCACAAGCCGGTGCGAGCTATCCAGCGTCGAGCGTGGACACGCCGGATACGGCGCAGCCTCTCGCGGCTGCCCCTGATTCAGACCGACCCCTATGCAGTACGCGATTCATCGGTCAAGCACGTCTCCGTAGAGCGCCTGCGGCTCAACCATTACGCCGTCCGTTCACAACAGGAGTTCGAGCAGAAGACAGCCCGACACGGCAGTTCGCGTATGGCGCCGCGCTACTTCGCCTACCACGATCGCAACGAAGTTCACGATCCCGCGTTGATCGCCTACGCAAACCAGGTGCGCGCTCGGCTCATCGCCGCTGAGTCTCCGTAGGCCGCCGCTTACCCGGCTTTCACGCCGTCGTTATTCGGGCCGAGAGTTCGACGCCGGCCGCGAGCGGGATTTCAACTGAAATGTATCCATTGTCTGTATTGCGGACGTAATCGAGGTAGGGAAGTAGGTCGGGGTCGTCAGCGCTCAAGTCGGCCACCACGAGCGCATTGCGACGCAGGTACGGCTCTACGAGCTTGAGAACCTGTAGATAAAGGTCGTTGCTGCCGTCGAGGAACAGCAGATCGACGGGTTCCCCGAGCTTACCGAGCGTCCGCAAGGCGTCACCCCCGCGAACCTCTACGAGTTCATTGAGGCCGGCGTCGGTCAGGTTTCGAGTAAGCCTCTCGGCCTTGCCCGGATGGCTCTCTGTCGTGATAAGCCTACCTCCGCCTGAGTCTCTGAGCGCAGCGGCCAAGTAGACGGTCGAGGCGCCGTGCGAGGCACCAAACTCAACGACTCGCCGGCCGGGCGTTCCAAGCGCAAGTAGGTACAGAAGTCCGCCGACCTCGCGCTTGATCGCAAGCGGAGCTTCACCATAAAGCTCGTAGCGCTGCGCTTGGGCGAGCCTGTGTCCGAGCGTCGCCTCGCGCGCCTGAACACGTCGCCTTGCCTGCTCATCCTCCACCGCTGCCGCTGCGTGAATCCGGTCGAGCACCGCTGCGACGGACAGCGAATCCAGTGTGGAGGAAGCGTCGGCCACTTTGGACTCAGACCTTGTTCCATGCGAGGATCGAAGCTCGACCAGCGCGGCGAGCGGCGCGGCCGGCGGCAATATCGGATGCAAGCTGCCGTAGGCCAGCGTCAAGCTCAGCGGGGTTATCACGCTGCAAGCGCTCGAAGTAGCTCGTCTGTGCCCGCCAGCGCTGTTCGAGCGCCTTCTCGGGATACGCCGCCAACGCGGCGAGGGAGGCATCTGTCAGATCATCCAGCACAATCTCGTGCCGTTGCGCGCCGGGCAGCATCGCAAGCAACTCCGAGACGGACTGGTGGCTCTTGTGCATCCAGGCTCGCGTGGACGGGAAGTAGTCGAGAAACCAAAGGTCGTGAATGTCCTCGCGCGTAAAGACCATCACGGCTAGGCGGCCCTCCGGTCGCAAGATGCGCCGCGCCTCGGAGAGCGCCGCGCTCGGATCGGCGACGTGATGGAGCATCGAGACGAGCATCGCCGCGTCGAAACTCTCGTCGGCAACCGGGAGTTGTTCTGCGACAGAAGCTATGGTCGCCAATCCCTTCTGCGCAGCGAAGGCAAGCATCTCGTGTGAGCGGTCGATCACGACCGCCTGCCAGCCCTCGTGCCCTAGCGCAAGCGCGTAGTTGCCGGTTCCGCCGCCAATGTCCGCCAGGCGGTCCCCCGGTGCGCCGGCGAGAGCCACTTTCAGCGCGGCGAGAACCGGGCGGCTTGCGGCTCGCGTTTGGTCGTATGTCGCGGCCTGCTGCGAGTAATCGGGAAGCAGGCTGCTCACGTCGGCGCGCCCGCCATCGCTCAGCGGTGCGCGCGCACTAGTTGAACCGGCTGGCCTGCGGCGACCGTGCGGGTGACCTCAACTGCGTTGAACCCTGCGTGCTCGACCATCGAGCGCATCTCCTCATCGGTGTAGACGTGCATTTGCGACCCCCACACATAGACCCACCAGTTGCGCAGCGACGGTGCCGGCAATGGGCCGGGAACCGTTGCAATGACGACCCGCCCGCCGGGCGAAAGCACGCGGAAGAACTCGGCAAGCGTCCGCTCGGGCCGCGCGATGAAGAAAAACGTGTTTGCAGAGAGTAGGACGCCGAAGGTCGCGTCCGGCCACGGAAGCCGATCGGCCTCGGCGAGCTTAAGCTCCAAAGCGCCCGTTTCGATTGCGCCGGGGTTGCGCTCCGAGGACAGCTCCAGCATGTCGGGGCTGTGATCGACCCCGGCAGCTCGCGCACCGGCCGACAGGACACGCTCAAGCAGCCGGCCGCCGCCGCAGCCAATCTCAAGGCAATGCTCGCCGTCCAGAGCGCCGAGCGCGTCTACGACGCAATCAAAGACTGCCTCGTGCCCCTTCGGTGCTCCCTGCGCGCCACCATAGGTCTTGCGCGCTACCCAGCCGTGCGGACTGCGGGCCGTAAGGTCAATCAGCCGCCCGGCAACGCGCTGGACAATTCGACCACCCGCCGACGACGACGGCTCGCGCTGCTCCGCATCGGGCACCTCCGCGGCACGACTCATGCCCGCGGATATTAGTCCTCCGGCCCGCTGCTGCGTGTTGCTCGTCGTTCAGCGGCAGCACGTTTCAGCAGCTTGACGACGACGGCAAGCTGCTGTTGACGTACCTGCTCGGCTTCTGGACCTCTCGGCCGGTACGCCTTGATCGTGACAGTGAGCCCGTTGGAAGTCGTCTGCTCGACAAGGAACGGGTCGCCATCGGCTGAGGACGGGCGATCCATGCTTCCGATTGTAGGCTCGCTGCCCCACAGGCCCCCTTGGCGAGCGACCGACTCACGTGCTCGCCTCATTGGGCAGCGTCATGCCCGCGACGGCCATCCGGTAGCCGCGTGCTGCGAGCCGCTTGAACAGCGCCTCGTACAGCACGCGGCCCGAGCCGGTGCGTCGCCGGCCCTGCTCGACGTAGACGCTGACCTCGCACGAGAAGCGGTAGGCGGCTCGCTCCTGGTGCGGCCCGCCGTAGGCATAGCCGACGACACGGCCGTTGTCTTCGTGAACGATCCATGCGTGCGTGCGCGTCGCCGCTGTGATGCGTTCGGCCATCTGCGCGACTGTCGGCGGCTCACCCTCGAAGCTGACGGCTGTCCCGCGCACGTAAGGCGCGTAGATCGCCGCGCACGCAGGCGCGTCGTCCTCGCTCGCATCTCTCACCGTCGCACCGGGCACGATCGGCCGAAGAATACGCGGTCCGTGTAGGGCGCAACCACTACGGCCTAGCGTTTCTAGACCTGTGTACTTGGTGCCGAGCAAAGCGGACGCACGTTCACGATGGCATACAGGCGGCATGAGCTTACAGACGCCCGGCATGGAGACGGTATGGCCGTTGCAAATCCGTTGCAGAGCCCCCGAATCCCCTGTATTCAAGCCAACTCTAACCGTTCGCCCCGATATAGCGAGTTGTGCGAAGGAGGGCGAAATACCGCGAAAGCAGGCGAAAAGACCCGAAGCGCATTGAGGATCGGTGTGAGTCGTTTCGCCCGTGTTTGCGGGTGTTCGGTGGTTGCGGCCCCGCAAATCTCCCGCAGCGGGACCGCAATCCCCCCGCAAATCCCCCACAGATTCGGACGGGGCGGTGGGCCTCGGACTCCTGCTTTTCGTCCAAGGAGGCTCCCGCCGATCTCTATATGACGCGCCTCCCATTCATGGGAGCACGAGCATGACGCGCAGACTGGGCGGGAGGGAGAGCATCCAATCGGCCGGGCCAGCGGTGGAGTGAGACACCTGTCCCAGGACCGCTAGCCTGGATCAACGCCATGCCTCGGCGGTCGAGACGCCTCACGTCCGTGGAACGCTCCTGTTTTGCGCCGCCCGCCAAGGCACTGCACCGTCTAGGAGAACCGGCCTCTGTGGCTTGGAACTCCGACGCGGCCTACGGCACTTGTACGCCAGAAGGCAGCGAAGGGACCTGCGATCCCCCGCTAGAGATTCAGAGCTACCCGAGTGCGATCGCAACTTCAGCTCCTACGGTGGTGCCGTAGAGCCGGCCGGAGCCCTGAGTCCGCACAAGTCGTTCTTCCTGGGTGGAAGCCACAAGATACCCACGGCCACGTTCGAATATGGGCACTTCGGGGCGCGGCTTGAGATGTATACGGGTCAAACGACCGTCGTGATCTTCTCCTATGGGAACCCCGACCCTCCGAGCCTCGCTAGGCGAGCGGCTCACGCGCTCGCGCGGCTGATTGCACCCAAGCTCGCGGCTATATCGGCCGCCACGTTGCGTGCCCTCGCCGTTGATCCGCATGGGTGTCGCCGATCGACGTCGAAGTAGGAGGCGTGAAGCCAGCGCATTCGCAGTCGCCAAGGCCCATGCCACCCGTGCTCCTGTCGTTGAGAGCGGTGCGAGGGCTACGGTAGGCTTCTTCTATGGCTGCTGCTCGCAAGCAGATGAACGTCGATCTTGACGCGGAGGTTGCGTCGATCTTGCGCTCGCACGCCGCCGAGGCGCACGTCAGCGAGGGCGAGATCGTTGATCGTGCTATCCGCGCGTATGATCTGCGCTCGCTGGTTGCCCGCATCCGCTCGCGCAGCGATCTGGACGAAGATGCTGCGATGGCGCTTGTGCGCGAGGAGCTGCACGCCGCTCGCGCCGAACGCGACGCTGCTTGATGCCGCGCGTCGTCGCGGACGCGAACGTGCTCGTCTCCGCGGCCCTGGCCCGCTCTCCGCAGGCGCCTTCGGTGCTGACCCTCGACGCAGCGCTCGACGGCCGCGTCGAGCTGGTCACCTCGCCCCTGCTGCTAAGAGAGGTCACGAGTGTGCTTGCGCGGCCGCGCTTGCAGAAGTACGTCTCGTCTGATGAGGCGGCGCGGTTCGTGGCGGACCTGGCGGCACAGTCGGTCCTGCTCGTCGATCCTCCTGGCCCTCACCCGGCCGTGTGCCGTGATCCCCGCGACGACTATCTCGTCGCGCTTGCCGAGGCCAGTGGAGCCGAGGCGATCATCAGCGGGGACCTCGACCTGCTTACCATTGATCCCGCTCAGATCGCCGTCGAGGTCGTCACGCCGCGGCAGTTCGCCGACCGGCTGGGCTAGTCTCGAACAGGCCTCCCAAGCGGCCCCCATAAGACTGGATCGTTCCCCGCAACGAACCCACGAAGTCAGCAGCATCGTACGGGTGTTCGCTATGGCATGCACCGGGTTTCGGCGGACGCGAGGCCCGGCATGAGTGCGGTCTGGACCCCCGCAAATCCCCCCGCAGAAGACTGAATGCTCTGTGCCCAAGCCAACTCGACAACTGCAATCAGCGGCACGATGCTAATGACTTGAACCGGCCCGTGCTGGATTGAAGCCCGACGCGCGGACGCCGCCAGCCATTACGTAGTAGAGAACCCGGGAGCAGACCGATCGCCGTCGCTGTAGAGCCGTTTGACTGGGTGCGTCAGGCTGGCGCCACCCCTGGCAAGCGATACGGAACGACCGTCGAGCCAGTCGCATGCCCGTCGGGCATCCTGCCGGGCCATCACTCGATTGACCGATCGCATCAGCGGCGCCAAGAGAATCAGGCACACGGCTAGGCCGACGGCGACCACCACGATCGGCGCCGTCGAGGCGGGGAACTTGCCGGCTAGATACGCAGAAGCGCCTACGGCGCTCGCTGGCAACAGCCACTTGAGAATTGCTCGCCCAAGGGCTCCGTGATCGATCAGGGCATCGCTTCGGCGCCGGGCGTGGATACCCGACAGACCGGTAGCCGTGAGACGGCAGCGGTTATCTCCGTGTTGCTCGATCCAGCCGCGCCGGTACGTGTACTCCCACCACTCCTCGATGGTCGCCGAGCTCTCGCGCCCACGAAGTGGCTGGACTGCGAGTTCGACGAGCTCGGCGCAAGACAGCGTTCCCGCCTCTTCGAACTCAGCACCCAACGGAGAGTCAAGATCTCGCAACCACCGCCGTCGCCTGCGCGGATCGGATCTCCTATCGCTCAAGTCACCAACTGACGTCCGCTGTTCGGGCTCACGCTCGATAACCCCGTGGACCTCTTGTGTGGAGATCGATCGATTAGTAGCCATCGGCCGATCGTAGTTGGCGTTCCTGACGGCTACGGCGCTCTTTAGGACAGACAAAGAAGAACGGAATACGCCTAAAGATCAGGCCCCCACATGCTGATTGCGAGCCGAACAAGAGCTTCCAGCAGCAGACCTTTGTCTGTTTACAGCTGACCGTTGCCGGCGGAGAGTATCCGCGTGGCGCGGGCAACGGACACGCGTGACGCGCGCACGCTGCTGACAGACCTAATCGGGCAGCCCCTTCGGACGATCTCGGGCCGTTCGAACGAGATCCTCGGTCTACGCGACCGGAACCGCCGCCGGCGCGCGGCTGGCCGGCGCCACGCTGCGCGGCACGCCCTGATGCTGTCTCAGCCGACGGCCCGCTCCAGCGCAGCCCGAAAGTCCTCCGCCCGCTCTTCGAAGTTCCGGTAGGCGTTGTAGCTGGGAGCGGCGGGCGAGAGCAGCACGGTCGTCCCCGCCCGTGCGAGCTTGCGAGCACGCCCGACAGCGCTATCCATATCCTCGACCACGATGAGCTTGGCCGCGGGCGCGCCGGCCTCCCGGGCCGCCGCGATCAAGCGCGCCCCCGTGTCGGGCAGCCCGAGCACGACGGCCCCCCGCTCGGCGAGCACGCGCCCCAGCGCGGCGTAGTCCTGCTCGCGATCCTGGCCGCCCCCGAGCAGGACGATCTCGGATTCGGGAAAGCTCGCCAGCGCGGCGAGCGTCGACTCGGGGGTGGTCGAGATGCTGTCGTCGACCCACGTGACGCCATCCCCTTCGCGAACGATCTCGAGCCGGTGCGGCAGCGCCGCCACTCCGGCGAGCGCCTCGGGAAGCGCCTGGCGGGGGATGCCGATCGCCTCGATCGCGGTCAGCGCCGCGCACAGGTTCAGCGCGTTGTGCGCCCCGCGCAGCGGCAGCTCGTCGGTGCTCGCCGCCAGGCACCCGTCGAACGCGATGCCGCCGGCCGTGACATCCCACGCCTGCGGCACGCCGAACAGGCGCACGCCGACCGCAGCGCGCGCCGCCGGCACCAGTCGCTCGTCGCGGCCGTTGAGCACGGTCGCACGCACACCGGGCAGCCCCAGCAGGCGCAGCTTGTCCTCGTGGTAGCGCTCCTCGGTGCCATGCCAGTCGAGGTGCTCGCGGTGCAAGTTGGTCACGACGGCGACCTCGGGACCCGTTTCCAGGTCGGCGATCTGGTAGCTCGACAGCTCGACCACGGTCAGCTCGGCGGCGGGGCGGTCGAGCTGGTCGAGCGCGGGCACGCCGATGTTGCCGGCCAGCTCGACGCTGCGCCCGGCGGCGCGCGCGAGATGGGCGATCAGCGCGGCCGTCGTGCTCTTGCCCTTCGTGCCGGTCACGCCGATCACGCCGTCGCCGCCCACCTCGGCCAGCCACAGCGCGGTGGCCGTCGTCACGGGCACGCCCCGCGAACGAAGCTCGCGCAGCTCCTCGCGGTGCATCGATACTCCCGGCGAGCGGACGACCACGTCGCACGCCCCGAGCGCAGCAACGATCTCTTCGCCGAAGGCGATCCGCGCGTCCGCGGCGGCCAGCTCCTCGCGCGCGTCAGGGCTCGCCGGGTCGTCGGAGGCGACCACGGCGATCCGCGCCGACGGTATCCGCCGATTCAGCTGCGCGGCGAACGAGCGGATCTCGCGACCCGCGCCCCACACGCCGATGCTCTTGTCCTCAAGCTCCGAGAATCGCACGGACGGATGGCATCAATGAATCCGGCACCGCGTGCTCGACGCTCAGCGCGAGCACGGCATCGAGCGACCCCTCGCCCGGGGGATGCCGGGGCAGGACCTCGGCGAGAAGCCGCTCGACGACGCGATGCTCGCGCCAGCGCGGATCGTCGGCGAGCATGCGGATCGCGGCGAGGCTCTCCTGCTCCTCGCCGACGCACTCGAACGGCTTGTCGCCGCCGGTCGCCGTGAGCAGCGCGAACCCCTCGAACTGAGCATCGTCGTCGAGCAGGTCGCGGCCGAACACCTGCCGCAGGTGCTCCGGCTCACTGAACGGCGCCAGCGCGAGGAACACGAAGCGGCACTTGGGGCAGTCGCAGCACCACGAGCTCGCGCGCTGGCTCGGATCGAGGCGGAAGACGGCGTTGCAACTCGTGAACGCGTCGTGGTAGCGATCCATCCGCGCGAACGCCCGCGCGATCGCCAGCTCCGACGCCGGGCGCAGGATCGAGAAGACCTCCATCCCCGGGGCGAGCTCGGCCACGGCCGCCTGCAAGAGGCGTTCGGCCTGCAGGCTCTTGCTGAACTGATGGTTGATCTCGACGCCGTCCCACACGAGGTTGCCGCTGGAGGCCGAGCGCTCGTTGGCCATCGCCACCGTCTCGATGTCGTTCAGCGCGGCCGTCAACAGCGCGACGCAGGTCACGATCGCCGTGATCGGTATGTGCCCGTTGAGTGCGCCCGCTCGGTTGAGCGCGGCGAGCTGCGGATCGAGCCGGCGGCGCGCGATCAGGCGCGGCAGCTCGGCGGCCGCGGCAGTTCGCGCGATGGCCGGTGCGTCGCCGACGGAGAACAGCGTCAGCTCGCGACCGGCGCTGCGCATCGTCTCGATCGCGACGGCCGAGTCCTTGCCGCCGCCGACGGGCACCAGCGCGCGCCGCCCATCCGACCCGTCGAGAACGCCTGGGGGAGACGGCTTGCCCTGCGTCGGAAAGCGCGGTCGTGGCAGCTTCGCCAAGGCATTGACGAAGGCGAACTCGCCGAGACCCTGCGAGTAGAGCGCATCGAGCAGTGCGGCCGCGGCCGGCGGCGGAGCGCCCGAGTCGCAGCGCAAGACAGGCGGGGCGGCGGCCTTGAAGTAGCTCACGCCGGCGACCCAGTGCAGCAGTGCGACCAGCCCCGCGACGGCGTCGCGATCGGCGGGCGACAGCGTCCCGCTCACGGGCAGCTCGAATGTCTCGACGAACTCGACCTGCTCGTCCAGCGCGTAGCGCAGCGCTACGCGACCGTGCTCGTCGAGCTCGTGTGAGATGAAGTGGAAAGTCTCGAACGCGGTTGGATCGAACGAACGCCTGGAAACGCCGACGGCCACGCCATCAGCCTAGAGGGATACGCGCTCGGCGCCCACCGTGGCGCCTGCGACCAGCCCCTGTACATACGGCCCAAGCAGCGATGCGATCGCCTCGGCGGTCTCGGCGGGCCCGGCTTTGGGCAGCGCGGCATAGCTGATCGCCAGCCGCACGAGGCATTCGCCGACCACGCCGGCCTCATCGGCCGGCACGGCGGGCCAGCTCGCGAGCAGCACGTCGGTGAGTCGCGCGGCTGCCGTCTCGACGAGCGTCTCGCCGCGCGTCGTGAACAGCGCGATCAGCTCATCGGCCCCCTCGCCGGAGACGATCGCGCTGACGAGCGGGTTCTCGGCGGCGACGGTGAGGAACAGCTCGAAGGTCACCTGCAGGGCCAGGCGCGGGTCGTCGGCGTTGGCGGCGATCGCGCTCTGCACGGCGTCGATGAAGCGCCCGGCTTCGCGTAGCACGAGCTCCTGCGCGAACTCGGCGCGCGAGCCGAACTCGTTGTAGACCGTCTGGCGGCTGACGCCGGCGGCGCGGGCGATGTCGCTCATCGTGATCTCCGACCACGGGCGCGAGGCGAGCTCGCGGTTGGCGCCGTCGAGCAGCGAGTTGCGCAATAGCTCGCGCGCGGCCACCGCGTAGGGCACCTGCGGCTCCGCGGCGGCGGTTGCGCTGGCGCCGGCCTCGGCAGACTCGCCGCCGGCGCTCACGGCGCGGGCTCCTGGGCGGGCTCGAAGTCGACCTTGTCGCGCACGCCGCAGTCGGGGCAGGCCCAATCCTCGGGCACCTCGCTCCAGGGTGTGCCGGCGGGAAAGCCCTCGCGCGGATGCCCGGCGTCCTCGTCATAGACGTAGCCGCAGGTAGGGCAGCGGTAGGCGCTCACGCGCTTGCGTGCAGCTGCCGGCGCCGGCGGGCGCTGATCCGCGGCTGTAGGTTTGCGCGGCTCACGTCGCCCTCGTAGTGCTCGAGCACGCGGTGGTCCATCACGCGCCGCCACAGCGGCGGGATCACGGCGGTGAGGATCATCCCGGCGTACCCCGTCGGCAGCTGCGGCGCCTGCTCGACGTGGCGCAGCGCCTGGTAGCGGCGCACCGGGTTGGCGTGGTGGTCGGAGTGGCGCTGAAGGTGGTAGAGCAGGACGTTGGAGGCGGTGTTGTTGGAGTTCCAGCTGTGCTCGGGCCGGGTGCGCTCGTAGCGCCCGTCCTCGCGGCGCTGGCGCAGGAGGCCGTAGTGCTCGAGGTAGTTGACGACCTCGAGCAGCGAGAAGCCGAGCACGGCCTGGATCACGAGATAGGGCAGCACGACGACGCCGAACACGGCGACTAGCGCGCCGAACAGCACGACGGTCATCGCCCAGGCGCTGAGGATGTCGTTGCGCGGCGTCCACATCGAGCTTTCAAGCCGGCGCAGGCGCACACGCTCGAGCTCCCATGCGGAGCGCAGGCTGCCGCTGACGGTGCGCGGCAGAAAGCGGTAGAAGCTCTCGCCGAGACGCGAGCTGGCGGGGTCCTCGGGCGTGGCCACGCGCACGTGGTGGCCGCGGTTGTGCTCGATGAAGAAGTGCCCGTAGCCGCTCTGGGCGAGCGCGACCTTGCTCAGCCAGCGCTCGAGGCTGGCGCGCTTGTGACCGAGCTCGTGCGCCGTGTTGATGGCGATCCCGGAGACCATCGCGACGGTCAGCGCGAGCCCGATCGACTCGACGACGGAGAGGTCGCCGTAGGACCACTCCCAGCAGGCGAAGATCAGCCCGGCGTACTGCACGGGGATGTAGGCGTAGGTGCACCAGCGGTAGTAGCGATCCTGCTCGAGCGCCTTGATCATCGACTCGGGCGGGTTGCGCGCGTCGAGGCCGACGGCGAGGTCGAGCAGCGGGAAGATGCCGAACACGAGCACGGGCCCGTAGAACCAGAAGACGCCAAGACCGGTCAGCTGCACGAGCCCCCACGCGAGGAACGGCAACGTCGGCACGACGAGGCCGAGCAGCCAGAGGTAGCGCTTGGGGTCGCGCCAGGAGGCGGGCTCGGCGCCGGGCCCGTCGGCCCTCGTGCCGGGCGCGTCTGCACTCGGATGCGCGATCGGCTCGCTCGTTGCTGGGGCAGGCGCTGACATGACGTGGCTTCCTCCTGCGGGTCGGGGGCCGTCGACAGCTAGTTTACACAAACTCGCATGTGTGTCAAGAAGAGTGACATCAATATTTATTTTGCCAAGAAGACCCATATCGAGGCGCTCCGGACCCGCTTCGGTGGAGCACTGATCGCGCGGCACGGAAGGGTCCTGGTCATCGGAAGCACGCAGGCAGCGACCGCCGGCGATTCCAAAATGGGGCGTTCGGCCAGCGGGTGACGAGTGAGTAGCGCGCTTGGCGCTCGCGTAGGTAGTTGGCGAACTGGGCGTCGAGCCAGCTCTCGTAGTCGACGAGCGCCTGGTCGCGGCCCAGCAACCCGTGGGCGATGGCGCGCGCAGCGAGCTCGCCGCCGGAAAGCGCCTGGACGATCCCGCTGGCTGAGAGCGGATCGACGCTGAGCGCGGCGTCGCCGGCCGCGGTCCATCGCTTGGTGCGGTCATCGCGCTGGAGGCGGTGGCTCACGGCCGCGCTCACGGTCGGTGCGCCCAGCGGGTGCTCGTGCCCGACGCGACCACGCGTGTGCCGCGTGGTCGCGAGTTTCTGCGCCCATCGTCGTGCCTGATGGAGCCCGTTCGCTCTGCAGATATCGGCGTCGGTCATGAACATCACGATCAAGCGCTCGCCGGGCAGCGGCGCCGAGTACCACCAGCCGTCGTGCTGTGCCTCGATCAGCGTATGCCCGCTGCTCGTCGAGCCTCCCCTGAACGACACGGCGACGGCGACGAGATGGTCGAGCACACGCCGGCGCGCGCCGAGCCGTCGCACGAGCTTTGCCGAGCGACCTGTCGCGTCGATCAGTGCGTTCGCGGAGACGATCCCGCCGTTCGCGAGCTTCAGCCGCCACGGCCCGGCTGCTCCGTGCGTGCAGCCGGTCAAGAGCTGACCGGTGATGACGGTCGCACCCGCGTCGCGCGCCGTGCTGGATGCCATCTCATCGAACCTCCGTCGATCCAGATGCCAGCCGTCTCCGTAGGCGTGGAAGAGGAACGAGTCCCGCTCGAGCTCGGCGTCGCCCCACGCGCTGGCATTGCCGTGGGAGGCGATCGGGCGGAGGTCGGCGAGCCCCTCTGACAACCCCAGGCGCGCGAGCAGCGGTGCCGCGGCCGGCGGCAAGGTCTCGCCAAGTCGCTGGTCTTCGTAACGAGAGCCCTCGATCAACAGGGCGCTGAGGCCGGCCCTGGCCAGCGTTATTGCGGCCGCCGCACCTGCGGGCCCGCCACCTGCCACTACGACGTCGTACTCCCCGATCTCCGCGTCGCCCACGTGGGTCACCGACTCATCTGGGAGTCGGCAGCAGTACGACTGCGAGCCGTTAGGAATCGTGCTCCGCACACGTGCAGCTCTGCTCGACGCAGCGCCGCAGCGCTTCGACGTCGACGCCGGCACGGCGAAGGCGCTGCTCGAGCTCGCCGGAGATCGTCTTGGGGTCAAGCAGACAGCGCAGCAGCGTGCAGAGGCCGTTGTCGGGGCCTGCGCCGGCCTCCGGTCGTGGGCCCCTGTCGCCGCCGTACCAGACGCCGGCGGTCAAGGTGCGCTCGCGCCTGAACAGGTGTCCGCGGCGGCTGGCTCCGCGAGCTCGGATACGGCACGTGTAGATCCCCGGCCGGCTCGTCGCAAACGATCCGGCGAACCTCCCCGGCTCACCCTCGGTGAGGGTTACGAGGCCATGCGTGCCGTCGGGGCGGGTCAGCTCCGCTCGCACGCTTGCGCCTGGACGCGGCGGCATGCCCGATTCGGACAGCGACGCGTCGAGGTCGACCTGCGTGCCCGGCTCGTAGCTGCCCTGGTGAAGCGTGGCCTTGAAGGACAGGTTCGAGTAGGCGTGGACGACGAGGCTGTACGGAAGCACCCGCCCGCCGGCTCTGGAGGCAGGGCCGGCGGCCCGTGAGGCGCTCTCCTGCGCAAGCCAACGAGGGGGCAGCTGGGCGGCGGCAGGCTGCTCGCGCGAGGGCCCGCTCGGTTTGCCGAAGGAGAGCAGCGCCTTCCAGGTGCCGGGCTGATCGAAGCGGCCGGGAAGCAGCTGCTGGGGGAGGACGGCGCGATAGAAGGCATTGCCTTCGCCGCGCGAGTAGGCGACATCCGAGCCGGATGCGGCATGCGCTGGATCGATCACCTGCCCGCTCGGCGCCTGCAGGCGGAAGTCGATCAGCTCGGGGTCGGGTGTCAGGAGGATGACGTCGACTCCCGTGTCGGCCTCGGTGAGGTCGAAGGGGATCTCGTGTTCGAGGCCGTATGCCAGCTCTCCCTGTGGGTCCAGCACGATCTCTGCGCTGCTGATGCCGGCCAGTATCTGCAGGAAGTACTTCGTCAGGATGAAGCGATTGTCCGCGGCGATGGCGCCCGTAAGCAGCAGATATCCGCCGTGGTTTCCCGAGATGGCCTGCAGTGCGGCCGCGCTCGTGTTCTGCGGAGTGCCCAACCCGACCGAGTAGGTGTACTCGTCGATCTGCGCCGCGACGTCGGCGATCCACGGAGGCGTGTTCTCCATTCCGTCGGTCAGCACCACCAGCGACTTGACGTCGAATCCCGTGCCGGCATCGGTGAGGACTTCACGGCCCGTGAGGATGCCGGCGCCGATCGAGGTCGATCCAGCGGGAGTCAGCCCGGCGCCGGCCAGCGTGCTCTTGGTGGCGATCCGCCCTTGATCGAGCGGATCGTCGGCAGCGCCGAGCGTGGCGGCTGCCTCCAGCGTGACCGCGGTCTCGTTGAAGGCGACGACGCCGATGGCGTCGCCCTCGAGCATCACGTCGACCATGATCGATGATGCTTCCACCACGCTGTCGTGCTTGGAGATCCCGTCGCCGCGGTCTTCGGACATGCTCCCGGAACGGTCGAGCACGAGCGCCGCCGCGGCAACCTTGCGCGCGACCGTGTTGGCGGTGATCGTGATCGTCCACCTCGCGCCGCTGGTCGCGTCGGTCACGCTGACCTGGTCGGAGATGCTCTCGCCGACGGGCCCTGTCTCGTACTCCACCCAAAGCCGCGCGATCGCGATCGCGCCCGACGCGGTGGGCCCGGCCGAGACGCTTGGCGTCGGGATCGTCAGGCGGGCATTGCCGGGCCTGTCGCCGGGTTTCACTTCGAGGGTGACCGCAGAGGTTGACTCGACCTCGAAGTCGATTGCCAGGGCGGTCTTGCGCGACATCCCAATCGGTCCCTGGGGTACGTCTTGGAAGCTCAAATGGGGCGTCAGCAATGCGACGAAGGGCGTTTCGCAGCGCTCGACCTCGACATATTCCTCGCCCTGCTTGACGACGAAGCCCAGCGTGCTCCACTTGCTCACCATCGCGTTGTTGTCGGGCACGCTCGTGCCCGTCCAGCTCTGGTTGGGCACCCCGTCACGGAGGACCTCGTCGGGTCGCGGCACCGGCCACCAGAGGTCCTGGCAGGCAAAGAAGTCGTTCTGCCATGGAAGCGACATCCACTGCGTGACGTCGCCCGGCGACAGGGCGGCGTGACTCAGCCTCAGCGGATCGGCCGCGCCGACGTAGTTGGACGAGTCGATGATCGGCTGCAAGCCGCCGTCGGTTATTCCGCCGGCCTCGATGCCCGGGTAGAAGGCGGCGCCCACGCAGTTCGTCAGCGTCGCCCGGTCGAGATCGCCGGGCGTGACCTGCGGCGCCGGCTGAGGTGGGGCGACCCAGTCGCGCGTGAAGTTGTCTTCCTTCCACTTGCGCATGACTTCGTACTGGGCGGTCGTGAGCGCCGAATCGGCAAGGTCGGGCATGTCGCCACCGCCACCGCCGGGTGCGGCGAGGCGGTTGAAGACGGCTTCGCGAGCGGTCTGGTCATAGATCGGGTCGGTCCACGTGTGGTGGCCGATCGCGTCGCCGCGTACGGCGTGGATGTCCCGCGCGCGCTGCAGGATCGGGTAGACGTCCGCGGTGTAGGAAGGCACCGACGGCCCGGCGACCCAGCTCCGCTCGCGGGCCATCTCGAAGACGCGGTCATACAGCGAGACCGGCGTCTGCAGGCCGGGCGCGAACTTTGGTGGTGCGACGATCACCCACGCCCCGTCGGCGTCGTATTCGGCGCCGCCCGTGTGCAGCTTCACATGCGCGCTCACCGGCCCGTCGGCTACGTCGTCGAACCAGTCGGGGCCTCGGGGGAAGTTGAGCGGAGCGGCCGGGTTGACGGGAGATTCCGATTGACCGGCTCCGCCGAGCACGACCAGACGACCGTCGACGTCGGTGCGCGCTTCGCCGAGCGGCACCGTCCGCGTCACTCCTGGGAAGGTGATCGTGCCGGTGTCGAACTGCTGGCGTTGGTCGGGGCCGTTGAGCGTGCGCGCACCCGGGTCGATCGTGAGTTCGGCGCCCGAACCCGCATTTCCGGCATGGGTGGCCTTCTTGTTGGCCACGTGAACCGTCCACGTGATCGCGGCGTCCGCCGCCGTCAACTCCGTGATCGTGTCGTCGTCGTGGTAGGCGAAGACGCGAAAACGCGCCGCCTGGCGCTTCACTCGGCATTCCCCGTCCTTGAACCCTCCAGGCGGGGCCGGCGTTTCCCACAACGCCTCCGGGCCCACGAAGAATTCGCCTGGGCTGTTGCCCAGCCGGGCCACTCCGATCGCCGGGTGCACCTTCACGGCGACGATGGCCATTACGCCGTCCTTGGGATGTCAGGACAGGGCTCGATAGTAGTTCTGACTATAAAGATTTTCACGACATATGGTCTTACGGGGCTGCACCTCGGGTTACCGCGCGCGTCCTTGAGGCCTCTCAGCGGCCCGCGGGTTTCTCCTCCCGGACTCGGATCGTTGACCGCGCCGTGGCGGCGATTCGAGTCGCAGTCTCCCGGCAACCCTCGCGCGCGCGGCCATCTTTCCCGGCGGTCGCGATCGATCCGCAAGGATGAGCAGCGCCATGCCCGTCGCCCGCAACCTCGTCAACCTCAACGCAGTCGAGAAGGGCTACGGCAGCCGCGCGGTTCTGCACGACGTCACGCTCGGCGTCTCCGAGGGCGAGCGCATCGGCGTCGTCGGGCAGAACGGCGGTGGCAAGTCGACGCTGCTGCGCCTGATCGCCGACATCGAGCAGCCCGACGCCGGGGCGCTCACGCGTACGGGCGGCGTCGAGGTCGCCCTGCTCGGCCAGCGCGACGAGCTCGACGAGGCCCGCACGATCCGCGAGGTGCTCGTCGGCGAGCGGGCAGATCACGAGTGGGCCGGGGACAGCGCGTTTCGCAGCGTGCTCGACGGGCTGCTCGGCGGCGTCGAGCTGCGGCTGTTCGCCGGCGGGATCGACACGCCCATCGCCGGTCTGTCCGGGGGCGAGCGCCGGCGAGTCGCGCTGGCGCGCCTGCTGCTCGACCCGCCCGAGCTGCTGCTGCTGGACGAGCCGACCAACCACCTCGACGTCGAAGGCGTCGACTGGCTCGCACGCCAGCTCGCCGCGCGCCGTGGCTCGATGCTCGTCGTCACGCACGATCGCTGGTTTCTCGACGCCGTCTGCACCGCCACCTGGGAGCTGGCCGACGGAACGGTGCATCAGTACGAAGGCGGCTACGCGGCATACGTGCTCGCCCGCGCCGAGCGCGAGCGCCAGGAGGCCTCCAGCGCGAGCCGCCGGCGGCAGCTGCTGCGCAAGGAGCTCGCCTGGCTGCGGCGCGGCCCGCCGGCGCGCACGAGCAAGCCGAAGTTCCGCATCGACGCCGCCAACGTGCTGATCGCCGATGAGCCCGAGCCGCGCGATCGCGCCGAGCTGTTGCGCTTCGCCGCCTCGCGCCTCGGCAACAAGGTGCTCGACGCCGTCGACGTGTCGCTCGCGCTCGGCAGCAGGCGGGTGCTGCACGACGTGACCTGGCGGCTGGGCCCCGGTGACCGCGTCGCGCTCGTCGGCGTCAACGGATCGGGCAAGACCTCGCTCGTGCGGCTGCTCTCGGGCGAGCTCGAGCCGACCTCAGGCCGCGTCGAGCGCGGCGCCACCGTGCGCATCGCCCACCTCTCCCAGGACACCGTCGAGATCGCCGGCCACCTGCGCGTGCTCGAGTCGCTCGAGGAGGTGCGCGGCCACGCCACGCTCAGCAGCGGCGAGGAGATCACCGCGGCGATGCTGTGCGAGCGCTTCGGCTTTCGCGGTGAGAAGGCGCGCACGCTCGTCGCCGACCTCTCCGGCGGCGAGCGCCGGCGGCTCGCGCTGATGCGCCTGTTGATGGGCGAGCCCAACGTGCTGCTGCTCGACGAGCCGACCAACGACCTCGACATCGACACGCTGACAGCGCTCGAGGATCTGCTCGACGGCTGGCCCGGCACGCTCGTGATCGTCAGCCACGACCGCTACTTCGTCGAGCGCGTCTGCGACGACGTCCACGCGCTCACCGCAGACGGCGGGATTCGCCACCTGCCGGGAGGGATCGAGCAGTACATCCAGCAGCGGCGCGCCGAGCGGGAGCATCGGCCCGCGTCGCCGGCGAAGCCCGAGGGCGTGGCGCCGGGGGCGGCGTTGCGCGCGCAACGCAAGCAGACCCAGCGCCTCGAGCGCGAGCTGAAGCGGATGGAAGGCGCGATCGAGCGCCTCGTCGAGCGGGAGGCGGCGCTGAGCGAGCAGATGGCCGCCGCCGCCACCGACTACGCCAGGCTCGCCGAGCTGCAGGCCGAGCTCGCAGCGCTCGTCGCCGAGCGCGAGCAGCTCGAGGCGTCGTGGCTGGAGGCATCGGAATCGCTCGAGGGCTGAGCGTCGCGACACCTGTGTCGTCGTGGCGCACCCTCCGCGCATGCGCCACGGGCGCTAGTACAGGCCCCCCACCTCGGAGGGGGCCGTGTACATCTACTCGCCTGCGGGACCCGGTTTGCTCTTTGCCTGCCGCGATTCGAAGATCGGCAACGCCGCCCAGCGAACGATCGCCTGTGCCCCGAAGCCGGCGGCGATGGCGCTGAGGTAATCGATCAACGAGCCCCAAGTCGACGTGTAGATCTGCAGCACGTACACGAGCATGGCTCCCAGCGCGGCGATGATCGAAAGCATCAGGTCTTGCCGCCGGACAGCTGCGACTATGCGTGCCGGCTGCGTACGGACGACTGCTCGCATGACCCGTGTCCAAAGTCGCGGAAACAGGCCGGCAAGCCAGTCCGCGAGGCGCCGCCACTGCCGGATGCGCGGCGTGACCTGGGTGACTTTTCGCTCCCTCCGCTTCGGTGCCTTGCCGCCCAACGGACCGATCGCCGCGTCAACCCCCTGGCGCAGCAGCCTGAGATCCCTGCTCAGCGCCGCCATGTTCGCGGGGCTCTCTCCGGCGGGCGACGCAGGCGATGGGGCACACAACAGCCTACCGAGCAGCCCATAGGGTGGGGTGGGCCCAAGTTTGTCCCAGGCCTTGGCGAGCATCTCCCACTCCTGGGCCAACTCGCCATGCCAGTAAGCCTGCTCTGCCATGAGGATCAGCTTGGCTTTCACTCCGTCTTCGGCCGGCGGTTCCCAAGCGACGGATTGCCTGAGGGTGTCGCTCGCTTTTGCGGTGCTCGATTCCGACCAATCCTTGCCGGCGATGGCCGGCAGCTTCTCCTGCTCGAGCTGGGAGAGAAGCGACACTTTCGTTTGAAAGGCAAGCCAGCCCGCGACCTTTGCGATAAGTGCTCGAATTTTGTCATCGAGGTCTTGCAGGTCTTCTTCGCTCTGCGCCCAGCGCAGTTGCGAGAAGAGTCCGGCCGCGCCGTGTAGTGACGGTTCTGCGAGCCATTCCGTAGAGGTCCACGGTGCACGGTCACTACCGATTTCGCTGCTCAGGTCGAGCCAGCGCATTTCCGAGTCGGCGCTGTCAGCGGAGAAGTATTCGAGCAGGATGCCCTGTAGCCGCGCGCGCAGGATATTGCGCTTGCGCGCGCGTTTGCCCAACAATGGCAAGAGCCCTCCGAGGACGGTTCCCAGCGCGACCGCGGCGAGCGCCCAGAAGATCGCGTCACGTGCCGTGACGGTCACGAGCACCGTTGGTGATTGCGAGGCATCGCTCAGCGGGATCGACCCCGTGTAGGTGCCGGCATCGGCGTGCCCCACGAGCCGCACTTCCGGTTGCAGTTCGCCGTGCCTGTGCTTCGTTGAGATGCGGACGGTAACCGTGTGTCCGTCGCTCGAGCGCAGCAGGCCCCTCGTGTTCAGCTGGCCCGACCCGAGCAGCATTTCAGCATCGAGGCCAACAAGCTCGAAGGTCGCTTTGGCGCCGGTGGCCAACCGGCCGCCCGGCAGCATTCCGGTCGGTTGCAGGACGATGCTGCTCGGCACGGGCCGGAGGTCGGCCGGCTGCACGCCTGTCGCAATGACCGGGACGATGGCGGCCCTGCCGACCGGCCTGAAAGCAGTGCTCACCGCGCGTAGGACGAGTGTTCCGTCGATCCAGCTGGGGTCGCCGCTCGCGGGAAGGCGCACGACGAGTGCGACTCGCGCGACCCCATGCGGTTGGATTTGCGGGACCTTGCCGGCGCTGCGTATCCAGACAGCGCCTGCGGCCTGACCGAAGAGGTGAAGATGCAACACTGGGACGGGTCCCACTGGGTTGAGCGTCACTCGGGGCCGGAGTGCGACTGAGCGCGTATTGCGAAGCAGCAGGGTGAACCAGCCTTCCCGCGCGCCACGTGCAGGCGGTGCGAATTCCACGCGAACCGGTCCAGTCGGACGTTCCAGTCGCAGCCCGCCCGCGATGGCTGCGGCCCGCGCTGGTGTGCACGTGAGCAGGCAGACCGCGATCAGCGCAGCCGACTGCAGCGCCGCATAGGCGGTCTTGCCGCATGGCCCGCTGGAGTGCCCCGGTCTACCGCGCATTGCCCCCCGGCGGCGCTTGGAATCCGAAAGAGTAGAACTTGCGAGAGGATAGCGCTTACCTCTTTCACATGTCTGCCCGAAGCGGCGTCGGTTGTCAGATGCCAGGAAGCGCGTACCGGCAACGGCTACCCGGTCCAGCTAGCGTGTCGCGGTGAAGACGTCGGCCCCGAACGTCGAAGGCACGGACGCGGCATCGGCCAGCCGCGCCGGCAGCTCGAGCAGCTCGAGCGGTCTTTCCTGCGGCACGGCGCGGGCACGAGCCGACACTTACCCCGATCGCGTGCCGGCCAGTGAAGATCTTGTGTCCTTGCGAGCTAGGCGGCCGCCTGAGACGGCCGCGCGACAAAGGATTCCTCGTCGCCGTCGGGTGGCGGCTCGGCTGGCCGCTCGCGGCGCTGCTGCTCGCCCGCGTCGCTGCTGAAGACGCGGTTTCGCCCGGCGCGCTTGGCTTCGTACAGCGCGTCGTCGGCGGCCTTGAACAGCGACTCGTACTCCATCTGCGCGCCGCCGGCGGCGCTGACGCCGATCGAGACGGTAATCGCCACGCCGGCCGGCTCGCCATGGTCGAGCGCGCTGCGCAGGCGCTCGGCGACCTCGCAGCCGGTGGCGCTGTCGACGCCGGGGAGCACGATCAGGAACTCCTCGCCGCCGAGCCGGTAGACGAGCTCGAAGGAGTGCAGGCGCTTGCGCAGCTCGTATGCCACGTCGCGCAGCACGGCGTCGCCGCAGTCGTGCCCGTGCGCGTCGTTGACGTCCTTGAAGTTGTCGATGTCGCACAGCAGCAGGCAGACAGGCTCGCGCGACAGGCGCGCTTGGTGGCTCAGCTCGGTGAAGCGCGGTATCAGCGCGTTGCGGTTGAACAGGCCCGTCAGCGGGTCGATGATCGCCTCGTCGCGGCGCTGCAACTCGGCGGCTTGCAGCGCCCACACGATCGAGATGATGCCGGCGAGCAGCGCGAGCGTGGCGAGTAGTGGGGCGGGGTGGTCGAGCGTTCCCTGCGGGTGGGCGCCGAGCGTGCTCGCGAGCACGATTGCGACGGTCAGCGCGAGTGCGGCGAGTACGACCTGCAGGCGAAAGCGGGCGGCGACCATCGCCACGGGTAGCGCCATCCACGGCAGCACGGGGCTGTGCGTGCCGCCGCTGAGCGCCACGCCGGCGCCGATCAGCAGCATCGTGATTACGATCGCCCACGCGCTGATGCGCTCGGGGTGCGCGCTCGTGTCGATCCGGTGCTCGACGTTGAGGAAGTTCAGCAGCGACAGCGCGAACAGGATCAGCGGCCACCAGCCGATCCACGGCGCGGCGATCAGCAGCGCGACGCCGACGGCGCCGGAGCCGATCATGCGGATCCGGCGCACACGCGCGCTCGCGTCGACGACCCGCGCGCGATCGAGCTCGGTGGGGCAGAGCCATGAGGACCGTGCCATGCCAGGCGCTTCGGCTCTGTGCGCAAGAGGCTTTAGGACTTATCTGCATAGAAGACACTTGTCCTCGGAAATACCGATTTTCGGAATATGGCGACAAAATGGGCCTGGACCGAGAGGACCTGCCCCGGGCCGCCGACGGCGCTCTCGTAGGCTTAGCCCATGTACAAGTCGAGTGCGCCGGGCATCGGCGAGCTGCTGCGGTCGCGCGCCGGCGAGGAGCTGTCGCTCAACGACAGCTACCTGAACCCGCAGATCGGGCGGATCCTGCGCACGCTCGGCTTCGACAAGTCCTGGCGCGGGGGCGAGGGGGCGCACCTGATCGACGAGCACGGCGAGCGCTACCTCGACCTGTTCGGCGGCTACGGCGTGTTCGCGATCGGCCGCAACCACCCGGAGGCGATCGCGGCTGTGCAAGAGGTGATGGCGGCGGGAACGGCCAACCTGCCCCAGCTCGGCGTGACGCTGCTCAGCGGCGTGCTCGCCGAGCAGCTGCTCGCGCGCGCCCCGGGCAGCGTGGCGGCGATGGTGCCGGCCAGCACGGGCACGGAGGCAGTCGAGGCGGCGATCAAGATCGCGCGGGCCGCGACGGGTCGCCCGCGCATCCTCTACGCCGATCACGCCTTCCACGGGCTCACGCTGGGCTCGCTGTCGATCAACGGCAACGCCGAGTTCCGCGAGGGCTTTGGGCCGCTGCTGCCCGGATGCGATGCGGTCCCGTTCGGCGATCTCGATGCGCTTGAGCGCGAGCTCGCGCGCGGCGACGTCGCGGCGCTGATGCTCGAGCCGGTGCAGGGCAAGGGCGTCAACCTGCCCCCGCCGGACTACCTGCAACGCGCGCAGGCGCTGTGCCGGGCGGCGGAGACGCTGTTCGTGTGCGACGAGGTGCAGAGCGGCATCGGGCGCACGGGGCGCTTCCTCGCGCTCGAGCACTGGGGCCTTCAGCCGGACATGGTCTGCCTGGCCAAGGCGCTCTCGGGCGGGCTCGTGCCGATCGGCGCTGTGCTCGTCTCCCGCAAGGCCTTCGAGACGGTCTTCGACGGGATGGAGCGCGCAGTGCGCCACGGCTCGACGTTCGGCGGCAACGATCTGGCGGCGGCGGCGGCGCTTGCCACGCTGCGCGTGCTCGACGAGCAGCGGCTGAGCGAGCGGGCCGAGCGCCTCGGCGCGCTGCTGCTTGAGCTGACGCGTCCGCTGATCGACCGCTACGAGGTCGTCAAGGACGTGCGCGGGCTCGGCCTGATGTGGGCGATTGAGTTCGGCCCGCCGTCCGGACGCATGGCCCGCGCATTGTGGGAAACGGTCGAGCGTCGGCAGCCGGGCCTGTTCTCGCAGTTGATCACAGTGCCGCTGTTTCACGAGCATCGCATCCTCTGCCAGGTGGCCGGCCATCGGATGAACACGATCAAGGCGCTGCCGGCCTTGGTCGTCGAGGAGGACGAGATCCGTCGCTTTGCGGGCGCCCTGGAGCAGACGGTGGCCGCAGCCGAGCGATACCCCGCCGCGCTCGCACGCTTCGGCGCGCGCACCGGTCTCAGGGCCGCGCGCGTACGCCGCTAGCCTTACCCGCCGTGCCTACAGCCAGAGATGACATCCGCAACGTGGCGATCGTCGCCCACGTCGATCACGGCAAGACGACGCTGGTCGACGCGATGCTGTGGCAGTCGGGCGCGTTCCGCGTCGGCCAGGACGTGGCCACGCGCGTGCTCGACTCGATGGATCTGGAGCGCGAGAAGGGCATCACGATCCTCGCCAAGAACACCTCGCTGCGCTACCGCGACGTCAAGCTGAACATCATCGACACGCCCGGCCACGCCGACTTCGGCGGCGAGGTCGAGCGCGGGCTGACGATGGTCGACGGCGTGCTGCTGCTGGTCGACGCCTCCGAGGGGCCGCTGCCGCAGACGCGCTTCGTGTTGCGCAAGGCGCTTGAGTCGAAGCTGCCGGTGATCCTCGTCGTCAACAAGGTCGACCGCCCCGACGCGCGCGTGGCCGAAGTCGTCGACGAGGTCTATGAGCTGTTCCTCGACCTCGACGCCGACGAGCAGCAGATCGACTTCCCGATCGTCTACTGCAACGCCAAGGCGGGCGTGGCCTCGCTGAGATACGAGCCCGGGCAGCCGCTTGCGGGCGACACGCTGGCGCCGCTGCTGGATCTGCTGCTCGAGCGCATCCCGGCGCCGACGTACGAGTCGGACCATCCGCTGCAGGCGCTCGTGACGAACCTCGACGCCTCGCCCTACGTCGGGCGCCTGGCGATCTGCCGCGTGCGCAACGGGACGATCTGCAAGGGCCAGCAGATCGCCTGGTGCCGGGCCGACGGGACGATCCGCAAAGCGACGGTCGCCGAGCTGTACGTGACAGACGCGCTCGATCGCGTCGACGCGCCGCAGGCGGGGCCGGGGGAGATCATCGCCGTGGCGGGCATCGCCGAGGTGACGATCGGCGAGACGCTGGCCGATCTGGACGATCCGCGCCCGCTGCCGGTGATCAGCGTCGATGAGCCGGCGATGTCGATCACGCTGGGCGTCAACACCTCGCCGCTGGCGGGCAAAGACGGCGACAAGCTGACGGCGCGTCAGATCGAGGCCCGCCTGGAGCAGGAGCTCGTCGGCAACGTCTCGCTGCGCGTCGCGCCGACGGCGCGCCCGGACACCTACGAGGTGCAGGGGCGCGGCGAGCTACAGCTGGCGATCCTCGTCGAGATGATGCGCCGCGAGGGCTTCGAGCTTACGGTCGGCCAGCCGCACGTGGTCGAGCGCGAGATCGACGGCGTCCGCCACGAGCCGGTCGAGCTCCTCTCGGTCGACGTGCCCGAGGAGCACGTCGGCACGGTCACGCAGCTCTTGGCGGCGCGCAAGGGGCGCATGGAGCACATGACCAACCACGGCACGGGCTGGGTACGGATGGACTACCTCGTGCCGGCGCGCGGGCTGATCGGATTTCGCACGGAGTTCCTCACCGAGACGCGCGGCACGGGGATCATGCACCACGTGTTCGACCGCTGGGAGCCGTGGGCGGGGGAGCTGTTGACGCGCAACTCGGGCGTGCTCGTCGCCGACCGCAACGGCGCCACGGTCACCTTCTCGCTGTTCACGCTGCAGGAGCGTGGATCGTTGTTCGTGGGTCCCGGCGAGGAGGTATACGAAGGGATGATCATCGGCGAGAATGCCCGCTCGGAGGACCTCGACGTGAACCCGGTCAAGGAGAAGCACCTGACGAACATGCGCTCCTCGACCTCAGACGTGCTCGTGCGCTTGGACGCGCACCGCAAATTGACGCTCGACGAAGCGCTCGAGTTCGTGCGCGAGGACGAGGCCGTCGAGGTGACGCCGGACTCGGTGCGCATGCGCAAGGTCGTGCTCTCGAAGGTCGATCGGCTGAAGACTGCGCGGCAAGCACGCAAATGAGGCCGGCGGTGCGCGCGTGATGCGACACGCGCTGCGCCGAGGCATTAGGGTACCGGCCGGTGATCGCAGCGACGACAGCCCTGAGACGCGCCGCGCCGGCCCTGCTGCCGGCCGTGAGCCTCGCGCTGGGCGGGCTGTTCGGCGGCGTCGCGTTGGCGGCGGAAGAAGGCACGATCGACTACGTGCACGAGAGCGAAGCGGACTTCGCCAAGCAGCTGAAGGCGAGGGAGGTCAAGTCGGTCACGATCAACAAGCGGCTGCGCACGATGCGCGTGACGCTCGCCGACGGCTCCCACGTGCTGGCGCGCTACCCCAAGCAACAGGAGCCGCAGACGGTCTCACGCCTGCAAGCGCGGGGCGTGACGGTGACGGTGCTCGCCAAACACGATGCCGAAAAAGAAGCGGGGCCGAAGAAGACGCACCACAAAATCCGCTACATCGTCGGCGGTGTGGTGATTCTCGTGATCCTGATCGCCGGCGCGGTGCTGCTGGTCAACCGCCGCCGCCGGCGCGACTGAGCGCGCTCTTGAAGGGGGCCGGTCGCGTTCTCGAGGCCTGAGAGCGCGGGGAGCGGCTCTGTTCGCATCACTGATAGCCATCGTATGTACGTGGCGTATATACCGTGGCTATCAAAGGTCGCGTTTCAGCAGTGCAACCGCCGACGCACCCGCCGCTGCCGCGCAGAGCGACCGTGCTCGGCGATGTGGATCGCTCCATGCACGTCGTGGGCGAGCAGCTCGACCATGTCGCGCGAGAAGTTCTCCTTGACGACCATCCGCAGCACGTCGATGTGCTCGGCGTTGGGCGGCAGCGTGTAGGCGGGCACGATCCAGCCGCGCTCGCGCAAGCGCTGTGAGATCAGCGGAAGGGGGATTCGCTCGGGATCCTCGGCGCGCACGACGACGATCGGAAAGCGCTTGGGGTCGTTGAACAGCTGCAAGCCGTCGATCGCGCTGAGCCGCTCGGCGAGCGCGCCGGCGTTGCCGAGCACGCCGGCGACGATCTGTGAGTAGCCCTCGCGGCCGAGGCGCAGGAAGGCGAAGTACTGAAGCAGCACCGAGTTCGACGGCCGCGAGAAGTTCAGCGAGTAGTTGGGCATGTCGCCGCCGAGGTAGTTGATGTGGAAGACGAGATCCTCGGGCAGGTCGGAGGCTTCGCGGAAGACGACGGTGCCCATGCCGGGGTAGACGAGCCCGAACTTGTGGTTGGAGACGTTGATCGAGCGCACGTGGGGCAGGCGGAAGTCCCACGCCAGGTCGGGCTCTGAGAAGGGCGTGAGAAAGCCTCCGCTGGCGGCGTCGACGTGCAGCGGGATGCGCCAGCCCTGCTCGGACTCGACCTGGCCGAGCAGCTTGTCGATCGAGGCGAGGTCGTCCATCTGGCCGGTGAAGGTCGTGCCGAGCACGCCGGCGACGGCGATCGTGCGCTCGTCGAGCAGCGGCTGGACCTGCTCGGCGCCGATCGTGTAACGGCCCTCCTCCAACGGGACGAGGCGCTGCTCGACCTCGAAGTAGCGCGTGAACTTCTCCCAGCAGGTGTGCACGTCGGCGCCCATCACCATGTTGGGGCGGTCGGCGGGCTTGCCTTCGGCTGTCCGGCGCAGCTGCCAGGCGCGCTTGTGCGCGAGCATCGCGAGCATGATCGCCTCAGATGAGCCGATCGTCGCGGTGCCGGTCGACTGCGCGCCGGCGGGGGCATGGAACAAGCGCCCGATCATCGAGACGACGCGGCGGTGGATGACCTCGGTCTGCGGGTACTCGTCCTCGTCGATCAGGTTCTTGGCGAGCGTCTCGGCGGCCAGCCTGTCGGCCTGCGGCTCCATCCAGCTGGTCACGAACGAGGCGAGGTTGAGCGCGGGGTTGCCGTCGAGGTTGAGCTCGTCGTGCACGAGTTGGTAGGCGGCGTCGGCGCTCATGCCCTGCGCGGGTAGGCGGTACTTGGGGATCTCGTGCGAGAACGAGCGCGCGGCGTAGGTCGGGGAGACGGTCTCCTCGGAGTCGAGCTCGAGCTTGTGCATCGACCCCTGTATTCGCGGCAGGCAGGCGGGGTCATCTTTATTTTTAATAGAAATCAATAACGAGAATCAGTCTTGCTATTGTCGTCGCGATGAGTGGAGCCCTCGCGCTGCAGCTCGACGGCGCGGCAGTGCGCCTCGGGCGCAGGACGATCTGGAGCGGGCTGTCGATGTCGATGCGCGACGGCGAGTTCGTCGCGCTGCTCGGCGCCAACGGCGCGGGCAAGTCGACGCTGCTGAAGGCCGTGCTCGGCTCGCTGCCGCTCGCGCAGGGCCGGATCTCGGTGCTCGGCGGGCCGCCGGGAGCGGCGGGAGCGGCGATCGGCTACCTGCCCCAGCGCCGCTCGTTCTCGGCGGGCACGCGCCTGCGCGGGGTCGACGTCGTGCGGCTCGGGCTCGACGGCGAGCGCTGGGGGCTGCCGCTGCCGCTCGCATGGGGCAGGCCGCTGGCGCGCAGGAACGCCGCTCGCGCGCGCGTGGCAGAGACGATCGAGCTGGTCGGCGCGAGCGACTACGCAGGGCGGCCGATCGGCGAGCTCTCAGGCGGCGAGCAGCAGCGCCTGCTGATCGCGCAGGCGCTCGTGCGTCGCCCGCGCCTGTTGCTGCTCGACGAGCCGCTCGACAGCCTCGACCTGCCCAACCAGGCCTCGGTGGCGGCGCTCGTGGCCGAGGTGTGCCGCACGGCGGGCGTGGCGACGCTGCTGGTCGCGCACGACGTCAACCCGCTGCTGCCCTACCTCGATCGCGTCGTCTACCTGGCGGCGGGGCACGCCGTCGAGGGGCCGGTGGCGGAGGTGGTCACGACGCAGACGCTGAGCAGGCTGTACGGGGTGCCGGTCGAGGTGCTGCGCGCCTCCGACGGGCGGCTCGTCGTGGTCGGGCAGCCGGAGCCGCCGGCGCACCATCACGATCGCCACGAGCACGATCACGAGTACGATCACGCTCACGCGGACGTTGATGGCTGACGCGCTCAACCCGACGCTGAGCTGGAACGTTGTGCACGACGTCGGCGAGTTGCTCGAATACCACTTCATGATCAACGCGCTGCTGGCGGGCAGCGTGGTGGCTGTGATGGCGGGGATCGTCGGCTGGGTGATGGTGCTGCGCGGCGAGGCCTTCGCAGGGCACACGCTGTCGATGATGGCCTTCCCGGGCGCCGCGGCGGCGGCGCTGGCGGGCGTGCCGGGCGCGTGGGGCTACTTCCTCTTCTGCGGCGCCGGCGCCGGTGCGATCGCGCGCATCTCGGGCTCGGAGCGCTTCTCCTGGAGCGAGCAGTCGGCGGGGATCGGCGCCGTGCAGGCGCTGGCGCTGGCGCTCGGCTTCCTCTTCGTCAGCCTCTACGGTGGCGTGCTCGGCGACCTGGAGAGCCTGCTGTTCGGCGATCTGCTGGGCGTGAGCGACGGTCAGGTGCTGGTGCTGGCAGTCGTCGCCGTCGTGGCGCTGGCGGTACTGGCGGCGCTGGCGCGCCCGCTGCTGTTCGCCTCGGTCGATCCGGGCGTGGCGGCGGCGCGTGGCGTGCCCGTGCGGCTGCTCTCGCTGGCGTTCCTCTTGCTGCTCGGGCTGACGGTCGGCGCGACCAGCCAGATCACGGGCGTGCTGCTCGTGTTCGCGCTGCTCGTCGCCCCGGCGGCGAGCGCGCAGGCGCTGACGGCGCGCCCGCCGGCGAGCCTGGCCCTGACGGTCGCGCTCGGGCTGCTCGTCGTCTGGCTCGGCCTGGGCATCGCCTACTTCTCGAACTACCCGGCGGGCTTCTTCGTCGCGACGGTCGCCTTCGCCGTGTACGTGCTGGCGCGCGTGATCGCCCTCGTGCGTGCCCGCCTGCGGGATGCCGGCGGGCAGGGCGCGGATGGCGCGGCGCCGAGCGCAGTGGCTGCGGATGCGCCACGCGGCGTGATCGCCTGATGCTCGGCCAGGAATTCATGCGCAACGCGCTGCTGGCGGGCACGTTCGTGGCGCTGGCATGCGGCGTCAGCGGCTGGTTCGTCGTGCTGCGCGGACAGGTGTTCGCGGGCGACGCGCTCAGCCACGTGGCCTTCCCCGGCGCGCTGGCTGCGGCGGCGGCGGGCGTCGATCAGCGGATCGGGCTGTTCGTGGCGACGATCGCGGCGGGTGCGGCGATCGGCATGCTCGGACGCGGTGTGCTCGGCGGGCGCGGGGGAGGCGCCCACGCAAGCGCGGGCGGCGGCGCGGGAGCAGCGGGGGGCGCGGCGCAGGACACGGCGATCGGCATCGCGTTCACGTTCATCCTCGGCCTCGGCGTGTTCTTCCTTGCGCTCGCAGGGACGAGCGCGGCGGGCGCGTCGGGTATCGCGGGCGCACACACGCTGTTCGGCTCGATCTTCGGCCTCAGCGCCGGCGAAGCGCGGCTGGCGGCGGCGATCGGGCTCGGCGTGGTGCTGACGACGGCGGCGATCGCGCGCCCGCTGCTGTTCTGCACGCTCTCCCCGGACGTGGCGGCGGCGCGTGGCGTGCCGACGCGACTGCTGGCGATTGCGTTCGTCGCGCTGCTCGGCGTGGTCGCGGCGGAGGCGACGCAGGCTGTCGGAGCACTGTTGCTGCTCGGACTGCTGGCGGCGCCGGCGGCGGCTGCGCATCGGCTCGTGCGATCGCCGTTCGCGGGCGTCGCGCTCGCGGGGTTGCTGGCGGTGGCCGCGACTTGGGGCGGGCTGGCGCTGGCCTACGCGATTCCGTCGCTGCCGCCGTCGACGGCGATCGTGGCGCTGGCCGTGGGCACGTACGGCGTGGCGGCGCTGCTGGGCGGCCGCCCCCATAGGTAGACGCAGACGCAGCCGAGCGCGAACACGGCGACGACGAGCAGCACGGGGCCGGAGTCCTCGCTGAGCGTGCCGACGACGCCGGCCGTTAGCCCGCCGCCGAGCGCGGCGAGCCAGGCGGGGTCGCCGCCGACGGGCGCGAGCAGCCGCTGACGCAGGCGCACGCCGGCCACGGCACAGGCCAGCGCGAGCGCGGTGGCGAGGGGCATCGCGTGGTTCTTCAGCTCGCGCCAGGCGGCGGTGTAGCGGCGCACGAGCACGTCGCGCAGATCGCCGGCGGAGCGGGCGTGCAGGATGCTGCCGGTGTAGTGACCGGAGCCGTGCGCCGTGAGCAGGTCGATCGCGGCGAGCAGCACGAGCGCGAGCACGGGGGCGCCGATCACGAGCAGCACGCGCCGGCGTGAGAAGCTGCCTGGCAGCAGCACGATCGTGGCGACGGCGGCGGCGGCGCTGACGAGGATCACGCCGCCGACGCCGGCGCCGATCCGCGCGGCGCCCTCGATCGCGGCGAGCACGATGCCAGCGCCGGCCATCGCAAGCGCTGCGCGGGTCGAGCGCACGGCGGGGTACAGCGCGGCGGCGACGGCGGCGAGCACGAGCACGGCGAGGCCGGACTTCAGCTCGTTGCCGAAGCCGTAGAAGCGGGCGCCGATGATCGGGTTGGGCCCGAGCAGCGAGCGGATCAGGAGCTGCGTGCCGGCGAGCGCGTCGATCGTGAGCGCGAGCACGGACACGACGGCCGGCGTAAGCGGCGCGCGCGGCCACGCCAGCAACGCGTCGCTCAGCGCGCCGAGCGCGAGGCAGAGCAGCGCGATCGTGGCGTACTCCACGGCGGCGCCGGGTTCGACGGCAGCCGTGACGAGCACGGCTGTGGGCGCCCACAGCACGGCGAGTGCGCCGACGCGCATCGCCCACGCTCGCGCCGGCCAGCGGCGCCGCTCGCCGGGCCCGGCTGCGCCGTCGCGCGATGCTCCACGCACGCTGTCGAGCAGCGTGGCGGCGAGCAGCAGCGCGGCCCACGCGCACAGCAGCACGCCGAACGCCTTCAGGCGCCGCCCGCCGACGACGTGCAGCCTCGCCATCAGCGAGCGCAGGCCGGCCGGGTCGAGCTTGCCGCCGGTTTCGATCGGCTCGCCGCGCATTTCGTCGGGCACGCGCAGGCCGAGGTGGTCGAGGATCGTCGGCGCGATGTCGATCGCCGAGAGCAGCCCGCGCTGGTTGGTCGTGCGCGAGGTCAGCTCCCGCCCTCCGCCGCCTGCCAGGCCCGCGACGCCCACCCACAGCAGTCCGTGGCCGCGCTTGCTGACTGCGTGCTGCAACACGATGAGCAGCTCGCCGGCCGGGCGGGTCGCGGCCAGGGTGTGCAAGTCGGAGCTGCCCGCGGCGGCGCCGGGGAGGTCGACCATGACGAACTGCCTGCGCGCTCGCATCGCCGCGATCCTCGCGAGTAGCGTTGCGGCGGAGCCAAACGAGAGCGTGCCGATGCGGCCGCGCTCGTCGACCGCTGCGGGTCCGCCGAGCCCGCCCAATCCGTCGACGCCGACGTACCCAGCCCCGCCGGGCACGCTCGAGGCCAACAGGCCCGGCTGAAGCGTCTGCGGCGCCGCCTTCGCGCGCGCCAGCACCGCAGTCCAGTCGCCGATCGACGGCGGCCTTGGCGAGTCGTAGGCCGAGGTCGCGACCCGTGCGCCCTGGCCGACGTCGAGCAGCATCTGCTCGGAGGAGTAGGTGCCCTGGATCGCCGAGAGGATCCCGACCGACATGCCGGGAGCGCCGGCCAGCGCGCGCTCACGTGCAGGCGCGATCGCGAGCACGACCGTGCGTGGCAGCGTCCCGCCCAGCGCGACGCCGGCTTGCGGGGCGAGGCAGCCGAGTGTCAGGCAAGCGAGCAGCCCACCTCGGCGCAGCTGCCTCAGCCCTCGGCTCCTTCGGTCGCGACCTCGGGCCGGCGGCGCACGCCCGGAGCGCCGGCCGGCGAGCCCGCCCCGGCACCGTCCTGCGCCGGCAGCACGGTGCCCTCGACGTTCAGGTGCGGCAGGATCCGGTCGAGCCACGCGGGGATCGACCAGGTACGCCGACCGATCAGGTGCAGCACGGCGGGCAGCAGCAGGCAACGGATCACGAGCGCGTCGAGCAGCACGGCGCTCGCCAGGCTGAGGCCGAACTCCTTGATGACGCGATCTTCGCCGAGCATGAACGAGAGGAATACGCAGACCATGATCGCTGCGGCGGCGGTCACGACGCGCCCGGTGAGCGCGAGCCCTTCGGCGACGGCGCGCGAGTTCTCGCGCGTGTGCGCCCAGCGCTCGTGGATGCGCGACACGAGGAACACCTCGTAGTCCATCGACAGGCCGAACACGATCGCGAACAGCATCACGGGGATGAACGACTCGATTGGTCCGTCCTGGACGCCGATCAGGCCGCCGAGCCAGCCCCACTGGAAGATCGCGACGATCACGCCGAGCGCCGCGCCGATGCTGAGCAGGTTCATCACGGCCGCTTGCAGCGGGATCACGAGCGAACGGAATACGACGAGCAGCAAAAGCGCCGAGAGCAGCACGACGACACCGATGAACAGCGGCAGCTTTTCGCCGAGCACGTTGGCGAAGTCGACCGACCCGGCGGTGACGCCGCCGACGTAGACGCGTGCGCCGGTCGCCCGCTCGACGGGCGGCACGATGCGGCTGCGCAGCCGTTCGACGAGCTGCGTCGTGGCGAGCGCCTGCGGCGAGGACTTCGGATAGATCGTGATCGTGGCGACGTTGCCCGCGGGGTTCAGCTTGGGCGGCGCGACCGCGACGACGCCGCTCGCCGTGGCTATCGCAGAGGCGAGGCGATTCGCCGAGGCCTGGCCGCCGGGGACCTTCGCGGCGACGAGCAGCGGGCCGTTGAAGCCTTCGCCGAAGCCCTCGGCGAGCAGGGCATACGCTTTGTGGGTGGTCTGGTCGGGCGGGTCGTTCGAGGCGTCGCTCGAGCCGAGCCGCAGGGCCGTGGCGGGTGCGGCGACCGCCAGCATGAACAGCGCGGCGAGGACCGCGATCGTCCGCGGCCGGCGCTCGACGAACATGCTCCAGCGCAGCCAGGCGCCACCGCCGACGACGCTCGCGGTCGGAATGCCCCCGGCCGGTGTCCTCCCGTCGGCGCGCTCCTGCTCGGCGCGCTTGGCGCGTCGCCGCGCGCGCCTGCTCGGTCGGGTCAGCCGCTTGCCGGCGAACGTCAGCATCGCGGGAAGCAGGGTGAGCGAGGCGGCCATCACGAGCAGCACACCGATCGACGCCGAGATCGCGACGCCGTAGAGGAAGTCGACGCCGAGCAGCATCATCCCGAGCAGCGCGATCACGACCGTGCTGCCGGCGAACAGGATCGCGCGGCCGGCCGTGTCCATCGCCTGCACGACCGACTCGCGCGCATCGCCGAACGTGGGGCCGGGGGTGACGTAGGCCTCGCGGAAGCGCGTGAGGATGAACAGCGCGTAGTCGATGCCGACGCCGAGCCCGATCATCGCCGCGAGCTCGGAGGCGAAGTCGGCCGTGTCGACGACGTGCGTGAACAGCGCGATCGCGCCCAACCCCGTGCCGAGGCCGAACAGCGCGGTCAGGATCGGCAATCCCATCGCGGTCAGCGAGCCGAACGTCAGCAGCAGTACGACGATCGCCGCGAGTAGGCCGACGGCGGTGGAGATGCCGAAGCCGGCCTGCTCGGTCTTCTCGATCGCCTGCCCGCCGAGCTCGATCTGCAGGCCGTTGCGCTGTGCCGCCTGCGCGACGTCGACGACACGCTGTGCGGCGGCCTTGGACAGGTCGTTGGCCTTTTCGTCGAACACGACCGTGGCGAACGCGATCCGCTGGTTGGCGGAGATCGACTTACCCGAGGCGGCGCCGCCGTATGGGCTGATCACGGCCGCGACGTGGGGGAGCTTTGCGACGCGCGCGAACATCGCGCCCATGTGCGCCTTCACGGCCGGGTCCTCGACCGTGCCGGAGGCGACCTTGTAGACGATCGTGTCGCGGTCGCCGGCCTGCGCCGGGAAGCTCCGTTGCAGTAGATCGGAGGCGCGCTGGGCGTCGGAGTTGGGCAGCGTGAAGTTGTTCGAGTAGGAGGTGCCGGCCGACTGCGCGAGGGCGTTGACGACGAACAGCACGGCGATCCAGCCGAGCAGCACGTACTTGCGGTGGGTTGTCGTCCAGCGGGCGAGCTTGACCATGCCTGTACCTCTGAGATGGACTGCGGGGAAGGCTCGCCGGGGGGAGGGGGGAGCCTCCGCAAAGACTAGTACGCGCCGGGGAGGCCTCCGCCGTTCAGTTGACGCTGGGGTCGGTCGGCATCCGCGCGATCAAGGCATAGCTGCCGCCCTTGCGCGTCAGCACGCTGCTCCACAGCTGCTCGGGGAGATCGGTGAAGACGTCTTCGGGCAGGGCGGCCTGGGCGATCCAGTCGCCGTCGGCGATCTCGGCCTCGAGCTGGTCCTCGCCCCAGCCGGCGAACCCGGCGAACACGCGCACGCGGCCGGTCGCGCGGGAGAGCTCGTCGAGCTCGGCGTCAGGGGCGGGAAAGCCGATCCGCCCGAGCACGAGCACGCCGGCGGGCTCGGGATCGAGGAACTCGGCGAGGAATACGATCGAGCCGGGCTGCACGGGGCCGCCGACGAACACGCGCTCGGCCTCGTCGACGGTCTGCTCGAGCTGGGGAGCGGCCTCGCCGACGGTCACCTCCGAGGGGCGGTTGAGCACGACGCCCATCGCGCCCTCGTCGCTGTGCACGCCGATCAGCACGACGGTGCGCTCGAAGTTGGGGTCGCGCAGGCTCGGCGAGGCGAGCAGCAGCTGGCCGACGAGCGATTCCTCCATCGTCGATTGAGGCTAGCGTGCAGTAGGTGAGCGAGCAGCGGCAAGCCGGCGACCCCGAGAGCCATGTCGGCAACCTCGAGCAGCGGATCGCCGCGTTCCCGGCGTGGAGCTATCGGTTCGAGTTCGACGGCGGCGTGGCGACGCCGGTCTTCAACGGCGCGGTGGTCAATCGCCAGCGGCAGCGGCGGCGCTACTTCTTCGACGCGCTGCTGTCCGCGACGGGCGGCTCGCTGCACGGGCGTCGCGTGCTCGACCTCGGCTGCAATGCCGGCTTCTGGTCGCTCGCTGCGCTGGAGGCGGGCGCCGACTTCGTGCTGGGCGTGGACGCGCGCCGGCTGCACATCGATCAGGCCAACCTCGTGTTCGAGGCCAAGGACATCGAGCGCTCGCGCTACCGCTTCGAGCAGGGCAACGTGTTCTCGCACGCCTTCGAGGGGCGCTTCGACGTCGTGCTCTGCCTCGGCCTGCTCGACCACGTGGCCAAGCCCGTCGAGCTGTTCGAGGTGATGGCTGCGGCGAGCCCGGAGCTGATCGTGATCGACACCGAAGTCTCGCGCTCGCGCACGAGCGTGTTCGAGGTCGACACGCTGTACAACCGCGAGAACGCGGTCGAATACGAGACCGTGCTGATCCCCTCGCGCATGGCGGTCAGCGAGCTGGCGGCGCAGTTCGGCTTCCGCGCGACGGCGCTGGCGCAGAACATGACCGACTACGCGGGCCTGCGCGACTACCTGCACCAGCGCCGGCTGGCGTTCATCTGCGCGAAGGACGCCCCGCCGCAGGAGCTGCACGCCGAGAAGCGCTCGCGCCTGCCGTGGTGGATCACGGCGCTGAAAGCGCGCCAGCGCAGGTCCTAGTCGACGGAGAAGAGCTCGAGCGTGCCCGACTGCGTGTGGTCGTTGGCGTTGCCCTCGGGCTCGACGATGTGCCCGTCGACGACGATCGGGCTGTTCCAGTGCCCGGGGGAGCCCGGCAGCTTCGCGACGGGGCGGGGCGAGCCGGGCCGGTAGATCACGATCCCGCCGCCGTCGGGTTCGTAGACGTAGAGCAGGCCGCCCACCATCACGGGGCTCGTGCCGGGCGTGTTGGCGATCCATGCGCGGTAGAGCTTGCCGCGGCTCAGCACGTAGGCGGCGGTCGCGTGTTCGCCGGCTACGAACACGGTCGTGCGCCCGCCGTGGCGCCACACGGCGGGCGCCGTGAACAGCTCGCCCCCGCCGGGCAGCGGCAGGCGCTGAGCTTCGCCGCCGAGCAGCTTCGTGTTCGAGCGCTCGCGTCCGTTCAGGCGCGGAAGGCGCAGCACGCGCATGCTTCCGTCCTTGCCGGCGACCAGCACGCGCCCGTGCCCGAGCAGCGCCGGCGCGCTCGACCCGAGGTCGGTGTCGCCGGCGTTGAGCTGCGCCTGTTCGCTTGGCGTGAACGCCTGGCGCAGGCTGAGCGAGGGGAGCGTCAGCTCGAGCACGCTGTCGCCGAAGTCGGTGCTGCCGTTCCACGGGCCGTTGCCCGTGTCGATCAGGATCCGCGTTCCGTTCGGCTCGACCACGGCACCGCCGCGCGAGAGGATCGCCGAGTCGCTGGCCGCGCATGTGTTGGGCGCGATCAGGTTGCGGCGGTCGGCGCACAGCGTGTTGAAGACCGCGCCGATGCGGCCGCTCGTGCGGTCGATCCGCACGACGTGGCCTTGGTAGGGCGGCGCATCGCCGATGTAGCCGCTCGTGGCGACGAGGATGTCGGGCCCGGCGATGTTGAGCGCCGCGCCGAGCTTCTCGTGGGTCGCGTCGCGCGTCACGCTGACCGGCCAGCTGCCTTCGCGCGACTCGCCGCCGTCGGCGAGCGCGAGCTTGTGGATCAGCCCGTTCGGCGAGGCGGCGTAGACATACCGGCGGTCCGGATCGGCGAGCGGACTCGTGTTGGTGATCTGCGCGCTGCCCGCCCAGCCGCTGTAGCCGGGCGGCGTGAAGGTCCACAGCAGTCGGCCGCTGTCGGCATCGAGTGCGACAGTCTGGCCGTACGTCGTCGTCGCGACGACGACGTTGCGGCTGCGCCCTGAGACCGAGACGGCGTGCAGGTAGATCGGCGAGGAGTCGACCGTTCCCGGCAGCGACACGGTGCGGCGGCGCAGATGACTCAGCTGTGCCGCGGTGATGCCGCTCGTGTCTTCGCTGACGTCCGAGCGCTGCGGGTCCAGGCCGAACTCGGGCCAGTCGAGCAGGCGGCTCGTCGAGGCCCGCGTGGCGGTCGGGATCGCCTCGGGGGCGATCGTCGGCGTCGAGCTCTCGGCGGCCGAGCTGCCGCCGCACGCGGCGATCAGGGCGCTCGCTGTGAGCGCCAGCGCGAGGCGTGGGCGAACGGCGCGCATTCGCCGATGTTCTAGCGCATCGCCGGGGCGGCGGCGCCCGTTATGCTGGGCGCGCAGGGCGAATCGAGCGAACGAGGAGAGCCACGAGATGGCGAAGACCCCGCAGGTGGGCGAGCAGGCGCCGGACTTCGAGTTGCCGGGCACGGACGGTCCGTTTCGCCTCTCCGAGCACCGCGGCGAGCGCGTCGTCTTGCTGTTCTACCCGGGCGACAACACCCCCGTCTGCACGAAACAGTTCTGCTCCTACCGCGACCGCGGTGGCGACTTCGCGTCGCTGAACGCGACCGTCGTAGGCATCTCCTCCCAAGACCTGGCCTCGCACGAGGAGTTCATCGCAAAGCACGACCTCAACGTGCCGCTGCTGGCCGACGTGGATCAGGCTGTCGCCAAGACCTACAGCGCCGGCGGACGGCTGGGCGTCAAGCGAGCCGTGATCGTGATCGACGAGCAGGGCATCGTGCGCCACCGCCACGACCATCTGCTCGGGCTCGACTTCCAGTCGGTCGATGAGCTGAAGGCGGCGCTGGACGGGCTCTCTGCTCCAGCGTAGCGGCGCGGGATGAGCCGCGAGCGACCCGGTCAGGGCGCGCGGACGTCGATCTCGTCGGCGATGATCTGGAAGTCCTTGACGTTGTAGGTCAGCAGTGGAACGCCGTGAACGCTCGCGGTGGCGGCAATCGCGAGATCGAGCGCCCGCCGCCGAGGCTGTCCGCCGCGCTGGGCGACGAGTGCGTGCAGCCGACCGCACTCCCGTGCGGCCGCCGCGTCGAAGGGCAGGGCGTCGAAGTGATCCTCGATCGCGCCGAGCCGTCGCACTCTCAACGCACGAGTCTTGTCGTCGGTCGCGACCAGCACCCCGAAATGGAGCTCGGTCAGCGAAACGACGCTGATCGCCGCGGGCTCGTCCGGTCCGTCCTGTGCGGCGATCAGCACGGACGTATCGAGCAGGACGGCCATGCGCTAGGCGGCCCAGGGGTCGGTGAGCTCCCCACCGAGTGCTCCGAGATCCTCGTCGAGCGTGGGGTCCGGCGTCGTCGCCCAGAGGTCGACCAACTGAGCCCTGGGCACCCACTGCCGTGTGCGAACCGGCCCCAACTGGGCGACCGCGCGTCCGGAGACGGTGATCGTGAACTGCTCTCCCGCTTCGGCGCGTCGCAGGATCTCGCCGACGTGGTTGCGGAGCTCCTTCTGGGGAATCGTTGCCATCGCACTTCAAGGTAGCAATAGTGCTACCGAGTCGCAACTCCTGGCGGCGCCAGCCGCCGCGGCGCATACTCAAGGCATGAGCAGCGCTCAGCTCAGCCTGGTCGTGTCGGTCTTCCTGGCGTCGACCGTGGAGGCGGTCGAGGCGCTGACGATCGTGCTCGCGGTCGGCATCACCCGGCGCTGGTCCTCGGCGCTGCTCGGCGCCGGCGCAGGCCTGGCGATCCTGGCGCTGCTGACGGTGGCGCTCGGGCCGGCGCTCGTGCTCGTGCCGATCGCGACGCTGCGACTGCTCGTCGGCGCGTTGCTGCTGGTGTTCGGGTTGCAGTGGCTGCGAAAGGCGATCCTGCGTGCCTCCGGGCTGCTCGCGCGCCACGACGAGATCGCGGCATTCGCGCGCGAGGCCGACTCGGCGCAGGCGATCTCGCTTCCGGCCGAGAGCTTTGACGGGTACTCGTTCGCGGTCGCCCTGAAAGGAGTTCTGCTCGAGGGCATCGAGGTGATCTTCATCGTGCTCACCTTCGGCGCGAGCCAGCACCGCGTACCGCTCGCCGCGATCGCCGCGCTGGTCGCGGTGCTTGTCGTGGTCGTCGTGGGCGTGGTCGCCCGCGCGCCGTTGGCACGTGTCCCGGAGAACGCGATGAAGTTCACCGTCGGCGTGCTGCTCACGTCCTTTGGCACGTTCTGGGGCACCGAGGGCGCCGGCGCCGGATGGCCCGGCGGCGACGCGGCGCTGCCGGTGCTCGTGGTCGTGATCGCCGCCGGCGCGCTGGCGATCGTCGGTGAGCTTCGCCGCCGAGGCCCGTCGACCCCGGCCCGGGTGATCTGAGTGGCGCTCGGATTCGCTCGTGCAGTCTGGGAGTTCGTCGTCGGCGACGACTGGCCTACCGCCGTCGGGGTCGTCCTCTCACTGGCCGTGACAGCTCTGGTCGCGACATCCGAGGTGGCCGCCTGGTGGCTGATGCCGCTCGCCGCGCTGGCCCTGCTGAGATGGTCGGTGCTGCGCCGGGCGAGATCGCTCTCGCAGCGGCCGACTCGCTAGCGACCGTGCCCGGACGGCTCGCCGCCGCGCACGAACGGCGACTCGCCGGCGCGTGCCGAGTACAGCTCAGCCAGCTCGAGCTGCATGTTGCGCGGCTGCTCGCCCGGTCCCGGCGTGCGTCTGTCCCAGGCGCCGTCGCCGTCGAGCTCCCACGAGTTCTGGTTGTCCTCGAAGGCGCGCTCCAGCGTGTCGATCAGCTCGGCGCGCAGTTCGGCCGAGGCGATCGGCACAGCCAGCTCGACGCGGTGGTCGAGGTTGCGCGGCATCAAGTCGGCAGAGGCGATGTAGATCGTGTCCTCGTCGTCGCGATTGAAGGCGTAGATGCGCGAGTGCTCGAGCAGGCGGCCGACGATCGAGACGACGCGGATGTTCTCCGACAGGCCCGCAACGCCGGGTCGCAAACAGCAGATGCCGCGCACGTTCAGGTCGACCCGAACGCCGGCCTGCGATGCGCGGTACAGCGCGCGGATGCAGCGCCCGTCGACGAGCGAGTTCATCTTCATCGTGATCCGCGCCGGCGCGCCCTCGGAGTGCGTCTCGATCGTGCGCTCGATCTGCTCGAGGATGCCGTCGCGCAACTGGTTGGGCGCCATCAGCACCCTGCGGTAATGGGTGGGGCGGCCGTAGCCGGTCAGGTAGTTGAACATGTCGCCCACGTCCGCGCCGATCTGCTCGTCGGTCGTGAACAGGCCGAAGTCGGTGTACAGCCGTGCCGTCGCCGAGTGGTAGTTGCCCGTGCCGATGTGCACGTAGTTGCGCACGCCGTCGCCCTCGCGGCGCACGACCAGCACGCACTTGGCGTGGGTCTTCAGCGACGGCTGGCCGTAGACGACGTGCACGCCGGCCTCCTCCATCGCCTTCGCCCAGTGGATGTTCATGCCCTCGTCGAAGCGCGCCTTCAGCTCGACCAGCGCGACCGCCTGCTTGCCCCGCTCGGTCGCGTCGATCAACGCCGGCACGAGCGGCGAGTCGTCGCTCGTGCGGTAGACGGTCTGCTTGATCGCGAGCACGTTGGGGTCGGCGACGGCCTGCTCGACGAAGCGCTCGACCGAGGTGGCGAAGGAGATGTAGGGGTGGTGCACGAGCAGGTCGCCTTCGCGCATCGCGCCGAGCACGTCGGGGCGCTCGTCCTCGTGGCGCAGGAGGCGCGGATGGGTGATCCCGACGAGTGACTCCTGGCGAAGCTCTGAGTGGCCGGGGAGCCTGACGATCTGCCACAGCGCGCCCATGTCGAGTAGGCCCTGCACCGGGTAGACCTCGTCGTCCTCGACGCCGAGCAGCCCGGTCAGCTCGTTCAAGAGGCCGTCGGAGATGTCGGCGCCGACCTCGACGCGCACGATCTCGCCGAAGCGCCGGCGGCGCAGCTCGTCCTCGACCGCCTGCAGCAGGTCGGCGGCGTCGTCTGAGACCTCGAGGTCGGCATCGCGCGTGACGCGGAACACGTTGACGTCGGCGATCTCCATCCCCGGGAACAGCGCGTCGAGGTGGTGCGCGATCACGTCCTCGAGCGCCACCAGCAGCGTCCCGCCGCCGGCGGGCTGCTTGAGTGAGATGAAGCGCGGCAGGATCTCGGTCGGCACCTTCACGCGCGCGAACACCGTCTGGTCGGTGACCGGGTCGCGCACGAGCACGGCGAGGCTCAGCGAGAGGTTCGAGATGTACGGGAACGGCCGCCCCGGCGCCACCGCCAGCGGCGTCAGCGCCGGGAAGATCTTCTTCTGGAAGTGCGCCGCCAGCTCGGCGCGCTGCTCCTCGTCGAGCTCGCGCACGCCGACGAGGCGGATGTCGTTGTCGGCCAGCGCCGGGCGCAACTCGCCTTCGAAGCAGTCGGTCAGGCGCCGTCCCAGCTCGAGCACCCGCCCGCGGATCAGCGCGATCGTCTCAGACGGGGTTCGCCCGTCCTGTCCCGGATTCTCCACACCGGCGTCGATCTGCTCGCGCAGGCCGGCCACGCGCACCATGTAGAACTCGTCGAGGTTGGTCGTGTAGATCGCACAGAACTTGACCCGCTCGAGTAGCGGCGTGTGCTGGTCCTCGGCGAGCTGTAGCACGCGGTCGTTGAAGTCCAGCCACGAGCGCTCGCGGTTGATGTACAGCGAGGGGTCATCCAGGTCGGCAACCGGCTCGCCCTCCTGCGACCTCCCGTCCAGCGGCGCCATCGTGTCGCGGTACTCGCGCGCCAGCGCCGCGGGCGCGGGGCGCTCGACCAGATCGACCATCACTGGAGAGCGCCCGCCTGAGCTTCGATCGCGAGGTTCGTCCATCCCCATCTCAAACTACATCCTCGCAGAGCTTCAGCCTTGCGCCGAGTGCGACGCTCAGATCGGATCGCGCGTTCACATTTCCTTGACATTATCCGCCGCAGCGGCGCAGCCGCTAGGGTGGGCGGCGAGGTATGGCTCGTCAGCTCTGGGTACTACGGCATGCCGAGGCCGAGCCGCACGGAACGCGCTCGGACTCCGAGCGTCGCCTGACACCACGTGGCGAGCAGCAGGCGCGTGCCGCGGGGGTCGCGCTGACGCGCCTGGAGGCGTCGTTCGAGTCGGTCCTGTTCAGCCCCAAGACGCGCGCTCGCCAGACGGCCGAGCTCGCCGCCGAGGCTTGGGAGCAGGCTCAGCGGGAGCTATTGCAAGAGCACGCCCCGCTCGCCTCGGGCTTCAACGGCGGCGACGCGCTGGAGGCGCTCTCGACGATCGGCGCCGACGGGCGGCTGCTCGTGGTCGGTCACGAGCCCGATCTGTCGCGCACGGTCGCGGACCTGACGGGCGGTCGCGTGGACCTGAAGAAGGGGGGGCTTGCGGTGGTGCGCCTAGAGGGCGTCGGAGGTGAGCTCGCGGTTCTGATGCGTCCCCGCGAGCTTGCCCTGATCGCCGGCGTCCCAGTCGGCGGGCACTGAGGCCGGCACGTCGACCTCGACCGTCTCGACGTCCAGCGATTCCGCGGCGAAGCGGTAGCCGATGCCGAAGTGGGTGTGGATGTAGCGCCAGCGCGGCGAGGCCTTCTCGAGCTTCTGACGCAGCTTTCGCACGAACACGTCGACCGAGCGGTCGCCGCGCACCATCGTGTAGCCCCACAGCCGCGAGTAGATCTCCTCGCGCTCGAGTACGCGGCCCTCGGCCGCGGCGAGCAGCTCGATCAGCTCGAACTCGCGCCGCGTCAGGTCGAGGCTCTCCTCGCCGACGAACGCCTGGAAGCGGTCCGAGCGGATCTCGACCTCGCCGGCCATCACAGGCTTCGATTCGGTGCGCCCGCTGGGGCGACGACGGCGGCGCACGACGCTCTGCACGCGTGCGATCACTTCCTCTGGGTGGCAAGGCTTGGTGATCCAGTCATCGGCGCCGAGACGTAGCCCGCGCACCCGCTGGGCGACCGTCGAGGGGCCAGTGCAGACGACGATGCCGAGGTCCGGCAGCGCGCCGCACAGTCGCTCGAGCCACTCCCACGCCTGCGGGCCGAGCACGGCGAGGTCGACCACGAGCGCGCTGAGGCGCATCGCGACGACGGCATCCGCCGGTACCGGGCTGGCGAGCACGCGGTGCTCCCAGCCGAGACGGTCCAAACGCTTGCTGAGCACCTGGATGAAGCCGCTGTCGCGATCGAGTACGGCGATGCGCAACGCGGAGGAAGCGCCCCCCGGGCCGGACGGCGCCGCCTCATCCCTGGCGGTGATGCTCTCCGTCATTGCGGCGAAGTGTAAGCGAGAGTCCCGATTGCGTAGCTCTTGCGAGAGAAATGTCACAGGATGTTCACAAGCGGGTCGCTGTTTGCGGGAGGACTACCGGCGTCTAAGCCGGCTGAGACGCCCCCGCCGGGCGAGCGCGCGGCGTCATTTCGGACGGCAGCAGCAGCGAGAGCGCGCCCGCGGCCAGCACGAACGCGCTCGACGTCCACAGGCACGCGCCGAGCCCGTCGAGTTCGTACATCACGCCCGACAGCACGGTGCCCGCGAGGCGCCCGAACGCGTTTGCCATGTAGTAGAAGCCGACGTTCATCGTCACCCGGTCGCTCTCGGAGTAGGCGAGGATCAGGTAGGAGTGAACGGCTGAGTTCAGTGCGAAGACGACGCCGAAGGGGACGAGCCCGACGATGATCGCCACCGTCCCGTCGAGGTGCGCAGACAGCGCTACCGCGATCGCCGCCGGCCATACCGCGAGCGCGAGCGCGAGCCATGTGGCGTTGCGCCCGTCCGGCTCGCGGACGGCGCCCTGGGATTGGCGGCGCACCAGGCGGGGCGCAGCGGCCTGCACGGCGCCGTAGCCGATCACCCACACGGCCAGCAGCGTGCCGACCTGCCAGAAGGACCAACCGAGCGCGGAGTACAGGAAGAACGGCAGGCCCACGACGAACCACACGTCGCGGGAGGCGAACAGGAAGATGCGTGCCGCGGCGAGCAAGTTGACGGCGCGGTTGTTCGAGAACATCTGCCGGAACTTGGCGCCCCTGTCGGGATTGCCGAGATGCCCGTGCATCAGCCGCGAGCTCAGCGCCAGCGCGATCAGCGTCGCGCCGGCCATGATCAGCGTCGCGGCACGGAAGCCGGTGAGCGTCAGCAGCAGCCCGCCGATGAAGAAGCCGACGCCCTTCAGCGCGTTCTTGGAGCCGGTCAGGATCGCGACCCAGCGATACAGCGCGGACTGATCGCCCTCTGCGACGACGAGCTTGACGGCGCTCTTGGAGCTCATCTTGGTCAGGTCCTTGGCGATACCCGAGAGCGCTTGCGAGGCCATCACGTAGGGCACGAGCAGCAGCGACGCCGGGGCGAGGCCGAGCATCAGCAGCGCCACGACCTGCACGCCGAGGCCCATGAACAGGGTGACCTTCAACCCCCAGCGCGCCGCGAGGAAGCCGCCGAGGAGGTTCGTCAGCACGCCGGCGACCTCGTAGAGGATGAACAGCGAGGCGACCTGCAGCGGGCTGTAGCCGAGGCGATCGAAGTAGAACAGGACGAGCGTGCGCGTCGCGCCGTCGACGAGCGTGTCGGTCCAGTAGGCGCCGGTGACGAGCGCGTAGTTGCGCAGGTCGCCGCGCAGCGGCTGCCCGGTTGTCGCGGCGCTAGCCATCGACTTCGGCGGCGAGTGCGCCGGGCTCGCGGGGCAGGCTTCCGGCGACGATCTCCGCCAGCTCGACGAGCCGGTTGGCGTAGCCCCACTCGTTGTCGTACCAGGCGAGGATCTTCACCTGGGTGCCGTCGGTGACGAGCGTCGAGGGCCCGTCGACGATCGCCGAGCGCGGGTCGTCCTTGAAGTCGACCGACACCAGCGGGCGTTGCTCGTAGCCGAGGATGCCCGCGAGCGGGCCCTCGGCGGCCTGCGCGAGCAGGCCGTTGACCTCCTCCACGTGCGTCTCGCGAGTCAGCTCGAAGACGCAGTCGGTCAGCGAGGCGTTCAGCAGCGGCACGCGCACGGCGAGGCCGTTGAGCTTGCCCTCGAGCTCGGGGAAGATCAGCCCGATCGCCGTGGCCGAGCCGGTGCTCGTAGGGATCAGCGAGACGCTTGCCGCGCGCGCCCGGCGCAGGTCCCTATGCGGCGCGTCGACGACCGTCTGGGTGTTGGTCATGTCATGCAGCGTCGTGATCTGCCCGTGCTCGATGCCGATCCCCTCGTGGATCACCTTGACGACCGGCGCGAGGCAGTTGGTCGTGCAGGAGGCGGCCGTCAGCAGGCGATGGCGCGCCGGGTCATAGAGGTCGTCGTTGACGCCGACGACGATGTTCAGCGCCTGGCCCTTGACCGGCGCCGCCACGATCACCTTGCGCACGCCCTGGCGGAAGTAGGCCTCGAGCGCCTCCACCGTGCGAAACCGGCCCGAGCACTCCAGCACGACCTCTACGCCGAGCTCGCCCCACGGCAGCTCGGCGGGCGCGGCTGCCTGGCTGTAGCCGATCGCGTTGCCCCGGACGTGGAGCGCCGATCCCTCGCCTCGCACGTCCTCGGACCAGCGCCCGTGCACCGAGTCGAACGTCAGCAGGTGGGCCGCGGTCTCGGCATCGCCGTGGAGCTCGTTGATGTGGGTGAACTCCAGCTCGGGCGAGGCCCAGGCGGCGCGCAGCGCCAGCCGTCCCATCCGTCCGAAGCCGTTGATGGCGATGCGAGTGCTCACGTGCGAGATCGTATTACATTGACGAATGTGATTGTTATTGATATGTATATATAGATGACGATCCAGATGGAGCTGGCCCCGAAGCAGAAGCGAGCGGCCGGGGAGGTCTGCTGCGAGCCGCTCGTCTACCCCGACGTGCAGCCCGATCAGGCGCTGCGCATGGCGGAGGTGGCGAAGGCGCTTGGCGACGCGATACGCCTGCAGCTCGTCGACGTGCTGCGCAAGCACGCCGGCAAGGTCTGCGTGTGCGAGCTGGTGCCGCTGTTTGACATCTCCCAGCCCACGCTCTCCCATCACCTGAAGAAGCTGCGCGACGCCGGCGTCGTCGACTCCGAGCGCAAGGGCCTGTGGGCCTACTACTACGTGATCCCCGACGCGATCGAGGAGCTGTCCGCATGGCTGAGTTGAGCGCCGCGGACTTCACCGGGCCGCCGATCAAGCCCCGGTTGCTTGTCTCAGAGCGCTTCCGGCGTCGAGTCGGGGGCCGAATCGGGGCGCCCGCCGGGGTGCGAGGAGTCTGAGAACTCGCGGAACAGCCCCGTCACGACAAACGCGACCTGCTCGCCGATGTCGACGGCGTTGTCGCCGATCCGCTCGAGCGCCCGGGCGACGAGGATCATGTGCATCGCCCACTCGCGCGTGTCCGGGTCGTCGCCCACGTCGATCGCCGTGCGGAAGATCTCGCGGTTGAGGCGATTGATCTCGCGGTCTTGGCGCACGAGGTCCTCGGCCAGTTCGACGTCGCGCCCGGCGAATGCCGCCTTGCTCTGCACGACCTCCGAGCGCGCGTACGCGCCCATCTTGGCGAGCGTATCGAGCATCTCCGGGCGCACCGGCGGCTCGTAGCCGGACAGTGGGATCAGCTTGGCGATGTTCACGCACTGGTCGCCCATGCGCTCGATGTGCTTGATCATGTGCAGCAGCGCCGCCACCAAGCGCAGATCGCCGGCCACCGGAGCCTGCAACGCCAGCAGCGAGAGGATCCCCTGGTGCACCTCCAGGTAGCGCCCGTCGACGCGGTCGTCGTCGGCGATCACCATCTGCGCCAGCTCGACGTCCTGGTGGCTCAGCGCCTCGAGCACGCGGTCGAGCTGCTCGACGATCAGGTCGAGGCCGCCGAGCGCGTTCGTTTCGAGCGCGTGCAGCTGCTCCTGGAAGTGCGCACGACCCTGCGCCGGGCCGCCGACGGCCTCCTCCTCGCCCAACGCGCGAGAGCTCCCGGCCGCGCCGGTCGCCTCGGCCGCAGCGCGCGAGCGCCCGTCGCCGCTAGCCGAACTTGCCGGTGACATATTCCTCGGTGCGGGAGTCGTTGGGGTTGGTGAAGATCTGCTGCGTCGGGCCGACCTCGATGAGCTCGCCGCTGAGCATGAACGCCGTACGATCGGCCACGCGTGCCGCCTGCTGCATGTTGTGCGTGACGATCACGATCGTGACGCGCTGCTTGAGCTCCTCGATCAGCTCCTCGATTTTCAGCGTCGCGATCGGGTCGAGCGCCGAGCAGGGCTCGTCCATCAGGATCACCTCGGGTTCGACGGCCAGCGAGCGCGCGATGCACAGGCGCTGCTGCTGACCGCCCGAGAGGCCCGCGCCCGGCTCCTGCAGCCGGTCGGCCACCTCCTCCCACAGCCCGGCGCCGCGCAGCGCCGCCTCGACCTTCCCGCGCAGGTCGGCCCTGCCGTGTGATCCGCGCCCCGCGCTGAGGCGCAGCCCGGCGGCGACGTTGTCGAACACCGACATCGTCGGGAACGGGTTGGGCTTCTGGAAGACCATGCCGATCGCGCGCCGCACGGCGACCACGTCCACGGACGGGTCGTACACGTTCATCGCGTCGAGCATCACGCGTCCCTCGGCGTGCGCGCCCGGAATCTCCTCATGCATGCGGTTGATGCAGCGCACCATCGTTGACTTGCCGCAGCCCGACGGGCCGATGATCGCGGTCACCTCGTTGGCGTTGAAGTCGAGGTCGATGCCCTTGACCTGCTCGGCCTGGCCGTAGAAGGCGCGCAGGCCTTCGAGCTTGACGCTGAGGCCCTGCTTGGGCTCCACGGCCTTGCGCGCAGGGGCCTGCACGGTGCCTTGGTCAGCCGTCGGCTGCACAGACTCCTCCGGTGTCTGGGGAACGATCCGCTCGCGCTCGCGCTCGGTGTGGCTCTCGGGCTCCACGTTTGCGTCCTGCACGTTAGCTGTCTGGGCCGGCATTCCGTCGGTGCTCATGCGAGTCGACTCCTTCGTGAGACGAGGCGAGCGATCAGGTTGAGCACGAGGATCATCGCGACGAGCGTAAGCGCGGCGCCCCACGCGCGGTTCACCACCGCCGTCGTCGGCGAGGTGACGTCCTTGTAGATCTGCACGGGCAGCGAGTTCATGAACTGCCCCAGGTTGAAGTTCGTCTTGTTCGTCGCGGCCGCCGTGAACAGCAGCGGCGCCGTCTCGCCGGCGGCACGCGCGATCGCGAGCAGCACGCCCGTGACCATCCCGGGCAGCGCGGTCGGCAGCACGATGCGGAAGATCACCTTCCAGCGCGGCGCCCCGAGCGCGAGCGCCGACTCGCGCAGCGCGCCGGGTATCAGCAGCAGGATCACCTCGGCCGAGCGGATCACGACGGGCAGCATCAACAGGGACAGCGCGAGCGAGCCCTTGTAGCCTGCGTAGGAGCTGCCCGTGCCGACGATCAGCACGATGTAGATGAACAGGCCGAAGACGATCGACGGGACGCCCGTGAGCACGTCGACGAAGAAGCGGACGAGATTCGCGAACCAGCTCCGGCGGCCGTACTCGACGAGCCACACCGCGACGCCGATGCCGATCGGGATCGAGATCGCCGAGGCCAGCGCGACGATCTCGATCGTGCCGAGGATCGCGCTCTCGATGCCGCCGATGCTCGACGTCTTGAAGAACGTGTTGCCCGTCGGGTCGGTGCTGAAGAAGCTCCAGCCCCACGAGCCGAGCCCCTTGCTGAGCAGGTAGTAGACGACGAGCACGAGCGGGATCAGCGCGATCACGGTGCCGGCCGTGATCAGGCCGCGCGCCGTGCGGTCGCGGCGCCGCCGCCCCGGGCTGACGGCAAAGCGCGCCAAGAGCTGGTCCTGGCTCGCCGCGGGGCCGCGGTTCTCGGCGGAGGGGTGCTGTCCGCTATCGCCGTTCATGCTCCAGCCACCGCGCCGGCGATCGGCTGCGAGCCCGCCGCGAGCCCCTGGGTCATCGACGACGTCTTCCCTTTGCGCGCCGCGCGGTTGACGAGCAGGCGGGCGATCACGTTGACCAGCAGCGTCAGCACGAACAGCACGAGCCCGGCCGCGAACAGCGCCGAGCGGTGCAGGCCCTGGGCCTCGCCGAACTCGTTGGCGATCACCGCCGCCAGGCTGTAGCCCTGGCCGAAGAGGTGTTTGCCGAGCTGCGGCGCGTCGCCGATCACGATCGTCACGGCGATCGTCTCGCCGATCGCTCGGCCGAGGCCGAGCATCGCGCCGCCGACGATCCCCGAGCGGCAGTACGGCAGCACCGCCGTGCGGATCATCTCCCAGCGCGTCGCGCCGAGCCCGAGCGCGGCTTCCTTGTGATCGGCCGGGACGGTCGCCATCACCTCGCGGCTGATCGCGCTGACGATCGGCAGGATCATGATCGCGAGGATCAGCCCGGCGACGAAGTAGTTGGGGATCGTCACCGTGCCGCCGCCGATGAAGGGGATGAACGAGAGCCGGTCGGCGAACCATTGCTCGATCGGCTGGAGCTTGGGCGCGAGGAAGAAGATGCCCCACAGCCCGTAGACGACCGACGGCACGGCCGCGAGCAGCTCGACGAGGATCGTCAGCACGCCGCGCAGGCGCAGCGGGCACAGCTCGTTGGCGTAGAGCGCCGTGGCGACCGCTACGGGCACGCCGATCAACAGCGCAAGGCCCGAGGTGATCAGCGTGCCGAGCACGAGCGGCAGGGCGCCGAATTTTTCGCCGCTCACGTCCCAGTCGTTGTCGAAGGTGAAGCCGAGCACGCCGCTGTGGGCGAAGGCCGGTTTCGACTCCCCGACGAGGCGCACGAAGAAGTAGACGATCAGCGCCAGGATCAGCCCGGCGAGCACGGTCAGCCCGTACTTGAGCACGCGGTCGGGCAGACGCGCAAGCGGCGACCGCGCGAGAATCGAGCGGTCGCCGCTTGGCATGACTGCGCTGCTCATGGCCCCTTGTCTATCCGATTCGGGGCCGTCATTGCGTGCTGCTCAGCCTTCGATCGCCGAGCCGTTGCACTGAAGGCCCTTGGCGGCTTCCTTGGACTTCGCCAGGATCGCCGACGGCAGGGCCGCGTAATCCGCTTCGGAGAGGATGCCCTGTCCTTCGTTGAGGCCGTAGTTGATGAACTTGACGACGCCCTTGGCGGCGCTTTCGCCGCCTGGGATGCCCGCCTTGCAGAGGTCCTTGTTGACGACGATGAACGTCTGCGAGGTGATCGGGTAGGCGCCCGCGCCGCTCGGCTTGGAGATCTTGATGCCGAGGTTGGCCGGCACCTTCAGACCTTCTGCCGCCGCCGTCGTCGATTCGAGCGTCGGCGAGACGAACTTGCCCGCCTCGTTCTTGACCGCGGCGTAGGTGAACTTGTGCTGCAGCGCGTAGGCCTGCTCGACGTAGCCGACTGCGCCGGCCGTCTGCTGCACGGCGCCGGCGACGCCGGCGTTGCCCTTGGCGCCGGTGCCGGTCGGCCACTGCACGTCCTTGCCTTCGCCGACCTTGCTCTTGAATTCAGGATCGGCCGCGGCGAGGAAGCCGGTGAAGCCGGCCGTCGTGCCCGAGGAGTCCGAGCGGTGCACGACGGTGATCGCGGTGCTCGGCAGGGAGACCCCGGGGTTGAGCGCCTTGATCTCGGCGTCATCCCAGGTCTTGACCTTGCCGAGGTAGATGTCGGAGATCGTCTTGGCGTCCAGCTTCATGCCGGCCTTCACGCCGGGCAGGTTGTAGGAGACCGTGATCGCGCCGAGGAACATCGGGATCTGCACGGCGGGGCTGCCATTCTTGGCGATCGCTTCTTCGTCTTCCGGCTTCAGCGGCGGGTCGCTCGCGCCGAAGTCGACGGTCTTTGACTCGAGCGAGGTGATCCCCGCGCCGGAGCCGACGGCCTGGTAGTTGACGGTCAGGCCCGACTGCGACGAGGCCCACTGTTCATAGACGGGCGCAGCGAACGTCGATCCTGCACCCGAGATCGTCCCGGAGGCACTGCTCGATGTGCTCGAGCTGGACGAGCTGCTCGACGAGCTGCTCGAGCTGCTGCCGCAGGCGGCCAGTCCGAGCGTGAGCAGCGCCACGCTCGCGAGCGCGCCAATCTTGTGCTTGATCACTACGTCTCCTCTGGATGGATTACGTGGATTTTTCTGTGGCGAGCCGGATTGCAGGCCTCGCCGGTCCTACTACCCGCAGTCTCTTAACCGCCTGTTGCCGCCGTGTGAACATTTCGTGAAAGATGCTCACCGTCTTCATGCGGATCGAGCGCGACCGCCGCTGCCGCGGGCTCTCGCGTGGAAGGCTGCGGCTGGAAGCGGTAGCCGAAGCCCGGATGGGTGTGGATGAAGCGCCGATCGGGCATCGCCGCTTCGAGCTTGCCGCGTAGCTTGCTCACGTACACGTCGACCGAGCGGTCGCCGTGGCGCAGCTGGCCACCCCAGACGGTTGTGTATAGCTCCTCGCGGGTCGCGATCGCACCGATCCTGCGCGCCATCGCCACGAGCAGCTCGAACTCGCGCACCGAAAGGCGCACGACGCGACCGCTGGCGAGCACCAAACCATCGGCGAGCCTGATCTCAAGCTCGCCTGCGTACAGCGTGTCATCGCCCTCGGGATGGCTCGCCACGTTGGCAAGACTCGCACGCGCGTGTACCGGCGCAAGTTGCAAACTCGTAATCGCGCCGTAAAAAAATCGTGAAAGCATCGTGCCGACGGCCGCGGCTCAATATCCTCGCGCGATGGCCCTGTTCAGCCGAGCCGCCGATCCGGTGTTGATGTCCCTCGTCGAGGAGGCCGGGCGCAACGTGCAGCGCTCGGGCCTGCTGCTGCACGACCTGCTCGTCGACTACCCCGAGCACGCCACGCTCGCGCAGGATCTGAAGGTCTGCGAGCAGGAAGGCGACCGCATCACCCACGACATCATCCACCGGCTTGCCGGCGGTCGCGTGCGCGCGCCGTTCGCCGCCGGCGACGGCTACGCGCTGGCAACGGCGCTCGACGACATCGTCGATCACTCCGAGAACGTCGCCGCCCAACTCGGCCTCTACGGCGTGGAGGCGCCGATGGAGCAGGCCGTCGAGTTCACCGACGTGCTCGTCGGTGCCGGCGAGCAGATCGCGCAGGCGCTGCGCTGCCTGCGCAACGGCTCGGAGCTCGGGCCGCACCTGGTCGAGATCCATCGCCTCGAGAACGAGGGCGACAGGCTGCAACGAGACGGCGTCGCCTCGCTGTTCGCCGGCGGCATCGATCCGATGGTCGTGATCCGCTGGAAGGACATCTTCGAGTCACTGGAGGCGGCCGTCGACGCATGCGAGACCGTTGCGCATGTGCTCGAGGGGATCACGCTCAAGCAGCGCCGTCGACGCGGTTGAGCGAGCCCTACCCGAAGCTGGCGGGCGGCGCGAGGACCTGCAGGCTCGCCCCGTGCGCGTCGCCGACGAGCGAGGCCTGAAAAGGAGCGGAGGCGCCGGGCGCCAGTTCCGGCACGACGGCCCTGCCGGCGGCGACGATCTCGCCGGCGCGACGCGCGAGCGCGAACAGCACGAGACCGCTCTGCGTGACCTTCGAGCGGTTGGCGACGGTCCCCTCGGCGACCGTCCCGCTCGCGGGGTCTTCGCTGAGCTTCGCTTCGGCGACCGTCAGCTCGGGCAACTGCCCGGCGAGCGTGGGCGCCTGACCGACCCGCGCGCTGACGCTCGCCGGCCGGCCGCTCGCCGGAACCTGGTCGTCGATCCACACGACGCTTGCGTGCGGCGGGATCGACGGGATCGAGACGAGCGCCCGTTCGAGACCCGGTTCGTCGTTCTCAAAGAGCGTTCGGCCGCGGACGTCCTTGACGGTGATCGCGATCGGCACTTCGCGCTGCGCGTGGGCCGAGCGGTTCTTCAACGTGACGACCGCGGCGGCTCGTTCGGGGCCTCGCAGGACCGCCGTGCCGGCGACCGCGACCGTCGTGCTCTCGCGCGCGATCGTCAGCCCCTTCTCCTGCTGCAGCGTCACGCGCTTTGCCTGACGTTCCAGCTTCGCGCTCTTCTCGGCGGTCGTCTCGCAGCCGCTCAGCACGAGCGCGCCGAGCGCGAGCGCGAGCGCCGGCGCGCGCAGGCCCCGTGCGCTCACGGTGCGGCGTGTCCGCGCCAGGCCGTGCTCATCCGAACGCGCCGCTGATGTAGTCGCGCGTGCGCGGCTGGACCGGGTGATCGAAGACCTGCTCGCTGGTGCCGTACTCGACCAGCTCGCCGAGGTGCATGAAAGCGACGTGATCGGCCACGCGGAAGGCCTGCTGCAGGTTGTGCGTGACGATCACGATCGCCACGCTCTCGCGCAGGCCGACGATCAGCTCCTCGATGATCGCCGTCGAGATCGGGTCGAGCGCAGAGCACGGCTCGTCCAGCAGCAGCACCTCCGGCTCGGCGGCGAGCGCGCGGGCGATGCACAGCCGCTGCTGCTGTCCACCGGAGAGTCGCAGCGCCGAGCGGTCGAGATCTCCGGCCACCTCGTCGTAGAGGCCGGCGCGGCGCAGCGCGTCTTCGGTGGCGCGCTCGAGCTCGGGGGTCCTGCGCCGCCTACGCCCGCGCGGCGGGCGCTGCTCGGCCAGCGCATAGGCGACGTTGTCGTAGATGCTCATCGGGAAGGGATTCGGCTGCTGGAAGACCATCGAGACGCGCCTGCGCAGGTCGTTGACCTCGAGCTCGTGGATCTCCTGCCCGTCGAGCGTGATCCGCCCGGCCCGGGCGCCACCCGCGGTGATCTCGGTGAGCCGGTTCAGCGAGCGCAGCAGCGTCGTCTTGCCCGAGCCGGATGCGCCGATCAACGCGAGCACCTCGCCCTGTCGCACCGGCAGCGTGACGTCGCGCACGACCCAGTTCTCGCCGTAGGCGAGCCACACCGACTCGGCGTGCATACGCTCGCGCACCGTCGTCGGGCGCGCGCGCTCGGCACGCCGGCGCGCAGCGATGGCCGGCCCGGCAGCTGTCGCCGAGCCGTTCGCAAGCGGTTGCGGCGCAACCACGCTCGGCTCGTGGTCGACGGCGATGCGCCTTACGGGCGGCGGCATCAACGGATCCACGACGGCCTCCAGAGCCCGAGCATGCGCAGCAGTCCCGTTCGCTCGGAGCCGCGTCCGACGGTCAGCCGCGTGACGAGCGCGTTCAGCGCGAGCACGAGCATCAGCAGCACGAAGGCGGCGGCGTAGGCCTTCTGCGGCGAGTTGCCCTCGCCGGCGGGCGAGTTGTAGTAGACGTAGCTCGTCAGCGTCGAGCCGGTGCCGCGCAGGGTGCCGATCAGCGGCACGCTGCCGACGCCCTCGGTCGTGAGCGTCGCGCCGAGCAGGATCGTGATGATCGCGGTGTCGCCGATGATCCGTCCCATGCCGAGCGCCACGCCGCTTGCGATGTCCGGACGAATCGACGGCAGCAGCACGGCGCGGATCGTGCTCCAGCGGGACTTGCCCAGGGCATAGGAGGCCTCGCGCACGCGATCGGGCAGCTGGCTCAGCGCCTCGCGGGTGGAACCGACGATCAGCGGCAGCGCGAGAATCGCCATGACGATCCCGGCGGCGAAGAACGAGCGGCCATAGACGGCGCCGCTGGCTGCATGTTGTGAGAGGAAGCCGAGGAAGCCCTCCGAGAAGACGAGCAGCCCGAAGATCGCAAGTACGACGCTCGGCACGCCGGCGATCACGTCGATCGCCGATTCGACGGCTCGCGCCAGCGGCGCCGGACGGCCGTACTCGGACATCCAAACGGCGAGCGCGACCCCCGCGGGCGCCGCGATCAACGTGCCGATCGCCGTGACGATCAGCGTGCCCACGATCGGGTCGAGAAAGCCGCCCGACTGGCTCTGCTGGAGCGAGGCGGCCGGGTGTTCGAAGAACAGCGAAGGACGCAGGTAGGCGATGCCCTTGACGAGCATGAAGATCACGATCCACAGCACGATCAGGCACAGCGCGATCCCCGTCGCCCAACACACCCAATATCCGGCCCGGTCGAGCAGTGGCCACGCCGAGGTGCCCTGGCGCTGCGCTCGCACCACGGCCAGATCGGGGGGCTTGGGCGTGAGGGCGCCGGCCTCCATCACGCCCGGATCCCATAGCGCTTGAGTGGCTGCTTCGCGGCCCATCCGGCAAACGACAGCAGTGCGGCCGAGACGAGCAATACGGCGGCCATCGCGTAGAGCGTGTGGGCGAGGGGGGCGATCGTCAGCCCCTCCGAGTCCTGCACGATCGTCGCCGCCAGCGGCCTGACGGGCTCGAACAGGAAGGTCAGCCCGTCGAGCGGGTTGGCCGCGAAGCCGCGGCTGCCGGCGACCATCGAGAGCATGATCGCCTCGCCGAGCGCGCGCGCCGTGGCAAGCACCGTCGCCGCGACGATCGCCGGTCGCGCGGTACGCAGCGACACGCGCACGACCGTGCGCCAGCGGTTCACGCCAAGCGCGGCCGAGCCTTCACGCCACGGCGCGGGCACCGAGGCGAGCGCGCCCGCGATCAGCGCGACCATGATCGGCGTGATCATCACGGCGAGAATCAGCGTGGCGGTTGTCAGATCGGCGCCGTTCAGCTGAACGGCGTAGGCGACCGACTGCTTGCGCGCGGTGCTGATCAGGTGCTGGTTGATGAACGGCGCCAGCGCGAGGATCCCGATCAGCCCGTAGACGACCGACGGGACACCGGCGAGCAGCCGGATCACCGGCTCGAGCGTCCGCCGCACGGGAGCCGGGGCGAACTCGGTGAGAAAGACCGCGGCGAAGGTGGAGACGACGAGCGCGAGCACGACGGCGAGCACCGTCGTCAGCACGGTCCCCCAGATCAGCGGCCACGCGCGGAAGTAGAGGATCTGATGGCCGTGCAGCGGCGTCGATTCCTGCATCGCCCGCAGCTGTTCGTCGACGTTGCCGCCCGATCCGAACCAGCTCAGGCCGTTGGCCGAGAACGACGGCCGCGCCTTGATGAAGACGGTCACGATCATCGCGGCGATCAGCACGAGCGCAGTGACAGCCAGCGCGCCGAGCGTTCGCTCGGCGCGCTGGTCTTCCCTGTGTCCGATGCTGTGCCGCACGGTGATCACGCCGCCCGGGTCGCGTGCCTAGTGAATCGCGATCCAGCTGGAGTTGACGATCGCCCGGACCGTCTTGTTGCCGGCCTTGGTGACCCAGGCGATGAACTTCGCAGCGTCGCCTTTCGGTGCACCCTTCGTCACCATCCAGAAGTTGCGCACGCCGCCGTACTGGCCGGACTTGGCGTTTGCAAGCGTGCAGGGCACGCCCTGGTAGCCGACAGCGTTGACGCCGGCCGTGTAGGCGAAGGAGACGAAGCCGATGCCGGCGCCGCCCGGGTCGTTCTTGACCGCGTTCTGCTCGAGGCCGTTGGAGGTCTCTTCGGTCGCGCCCGGTGAGATCTTCAGAGTTTCACCGAGGAATATGTGCTGGAAGGCGTCCTGCGTACCGGACGCGCCGTCACGGTCGAACAGGTCGATCGGCCCCGAGGCCTGTGCGCCAGGCACCTGACTCCAGTCGCGAATCGCGCCCGTGAAGATGCCTGACACCGTCTGCTGAGAGAGGTTGGCGAGTTTGTTCTGCGGGCTCGTGATCACGCAGATCCCGTCCTGGGCGATCTTCGTGAAGACGAGGCCTTTGGGGTCGACGCCCGGAATCGGGTTACGTGAGGAATCGCCGATGTCAAAGCGACCCGTGGCGGCGCCGCTGATGCCGATGTCCGACTGGCCGCCGCCGACCTTCGGCGTGGGGATCCTCGGATATGCCTTGTGGTAGGCGCTGGCTAGTTTCTGGGCCAGCGGAAGCACGGAGGTCGAGCCGCCGATGATCAGCTGCTTGGCCAGCGCGGTCGCCGGGACGACCAGCGCCAGGGTGAGGATCAAGCTGAGGATGAGGGTGCGGTGCGCGCGCACGGGCAGGTACTCCTTTGGTCTCGGGTTCGAATGGTGCTCTCGGTCGTCGAGGCGCTTGCAGGCCCCGACTGAGTGGCGGAAACAACTCGCTCGCGTGATCGATGCGGCTGCGCGAGAACCATTCCCGGGCGCAAGACTGTCGAGCGCAGGTTTGACCGGTGTTTCGTTTTTGTGAACGCAATGTGTGAAGTGAATGTGTCGATTTTGTGAACGCATCGGGCCCGTCAATGGTTCGGCATGTGTCGTTTTTGTGAACGACGTTGCATTTCCGCCTGGCGCGTGTGACGCTGGCCGAAGTTCGACGAAGGCGTTTGCCCGGATGGCCGCGTCGGGCCGCCTTCTGACTGCCTGCCAGACATGACAGACGATCACGACGCCCACGCACCCGACGGTCCGTCAACGCCTTCCGACGGAACCGCCGGGCCTCCACTACAGCCGTCGACGAACGGTCACTCGCCCGCTGCCGCGGGGGCCGTGCGCTCGGGACTCGCCCACCGGCGCAATCCGGTGTTGGCCCGCATCGCCGAGCTCACCCAGGCCGCCCGACGGATCGCCCTGCGCGATCCGCTCTCGCTCTTCCTGCTGCTCGCCTCGATCGGCCTCGCGATCGCCTTCGCACTGCTGCTCGGCGAGATCAAGCCTGCGAGCTCGGGCACTCAGGTGCCGCTCAGCACGGTGCAGAAACTGGCCAAGCAAGAAGGAATCGCGAACGCCACGCTGCTCGATCACGACAGTCGCGTGGTGCTCACGACGACCGGTACGAGCACGATCGCCAAGCCGAAGGGCGGCAAGAACGGCGGCACCCGCGAGGTCGTCACGCCGATCGGGCCGCCGCAGCACCTGTGGGCCGCCTACCCCTCCTCCGGAGCCCAGACCGCGCAACTCGCCAATGAACTCTCCACGAGCGGCGCGACGGTCGCGATCGATCAGCAGTCGGGCAAGCCGACGAAGGCGATCATCGTGCAGTTCCTGATCCCGATCCTGCTGCTCGTCTGCCTCTTCTCGCTGTTCACTCGCATCGGCGGCGAAGGAGCTGCGGGTGGTCTTGCCTCGTTCTCCGAGTTCGCCGGCAAAGGGCGTAAGAAGGGCAAGGGGCGCACGGAAGCGATCACCTTCGACGACGTCGCCGGCGCCGGCGAGGCGTTGGCCGAGCTGAAGGAGATCCGCGACTACCTGGCCGATCCGAGCAAGTACCTCGCCGTCGGCGCGGCGGCGCCCAAGGGCGTGCTGCTCGTCGGCCCTCCGGGAACCGGCAAGACGCTGCTCGCGAAGTCGGTCGCCGGCGAAGCCGACGCCTCGTTCTTCTCGCTGTCGGGCTCGGACTTCGTCGAGTCGCTCGTCGGCGTCGGCGCGGCGCGCGTGCGCGACCTGTTCCGCAAGGCGCGCAAAGCGGCGCCGGCGATCATCTTCATCGACGAGCTCGACGCCGCCGGGCGCAAGCGCGGCGCCGGCATCGGGCAGGGCAACGACGAGCGCGAGCAGACGCTCAACCAGATCCTCGTCGAGATGGACGGGTTCGCCGGCGACGGCGGGCTCGTCGTGATGGGCGCGACCAACCGGCCCGACATCCTCGACCCGGCGCTGCTGCGCCCGGGGCGCTTTGACCGCCAGATCGTCGTCGACGTCCCCGACGTGCACGGGCGCCTTGAAATCCTCCGCCTGCACGGGGGCAAGCGCCCGCTCGCACCCGGCGCCTCGCTCGAGGAGGTTGCCAAACAGACACCCGGCTTCAGCGGCGCGGAGCTCGCCAACGTGATCAACGAGGCCGCCCTGCTCAGCGTGCGCGACGGCAACGCGCAGATCGACCAGCACACGCTCGAGGAGGCGATCGACCGCGTCGTCGCGGGACCCGCCAAAAAGCACATCCTGACCGAGGAGGAGCGCTGGCTGATCTCGATCCACGAGGCCTCGCACGCGGTCGTCACCGAGGCGCTCGGGCACACGAGCTCGACGCGCAAGCTCTCGATCGTCGCGCGCGGGCGCCAGCTCGGCACGGCCGCGCACATGCTCTCCGACCGCGACCAGACGATCATGAGCAAGCCCGACCTGCAGAGCCAGCTGATCGTGATCACCGCCGGGCTCGCGGGCGAGCGGATCGCCTTCGGCCACTCCTCGACGAGCGTCAACGACGACCTGCACGCGGCCACGTCGCTGGCGCGCAGCATGGTCACCTCGTTCGGCATGTCAGAGGCGCTCGGGCTCGTCACGATCGGCGAGAAGAGCGGCGAGGTGTTCCTCGGCGCTTCGCTGCAGGATCTCGGCTCGGTCGGGCCCGAGACACTGAACCTGATCGACAACGAGATCGAGCGGCTCGTCGGCGACGCCGAGGCGCGTGCGGCGAACATCCTCGACCGCAACTGGAACACCGTCGAGGAGACCGCATCGGCTCTGATGGAGCAGGAGACGCTGTCGGGCGTAGCGCTCGACGCGATGCTCTCGACCGTGCGCGAGACGACGCTCGAGGAGCTGCACAACGTGCGCCGCGCCGCGCCGCCGCGCTTCACGGCGCGCGACAAGGACGTCACGTGAACCGGCGCGGCCCGGTGGTGCGTGCTCGCAGATCGCGTAGGACCCCCTCGCCGGCGCTCGTGATCGCCCTGATCGCCCTGGTCTTCTCGACGACAGGGCTCGCCGACGCCGCCCGGCACGCGGCCATCAGCGCCATCGCCGGCCACCAGATCAGCTCCAAGCCGCGCGCGGGAGGACTGCTGCTGCTCGGCAAGAATCGGAAGTTCCCGGCCTCGGCGATCCCGACCGTGAAGAACGCGAGCCGGATCGCCGGGAAAACCGCTGAACAGCTCGCCGGCGCGTGCCCGCCGGCGACCGTCGACCTCGGTAGCTGGTGCCTGGACACGGCGCCCTACCCGGTGACCAACGCCCAGGCCGGGCAGAACAACTACATCTTCGCAAGCAAGGCATGCGTCGCGGAAGGCGGTTGGCTGCCGACGGCGGCACAGCTCCTTGGTGCGGCGAGTCGGGTGAAGCTCGAGTCGACGATCCACGACTCGCAGTTGACCGCCACGATCCCGCTCGACCCGAGCCGCGGGCTCAAAGACCAGCGCGAGATGAGCTCGACGCTGGTCACGACGGAAGCGGGCTCGGCTGCGGCCGGCTTTGAGGGCGTCAGCGAAGGCTCGACGGGCAACCCGCGCCAGGGACAGGCGAACCCGACGCCGCTGCCGGCCAACCCGCTCCCCGAATCGCTGCAATACGTGACCGTCTTCAGCAACGGCACGAAGGGCGGCTTCGCGGGCTCGGAGCCGGTGACGACGCCGGAGAACTTCCGTTGCGCCTTCAACAAGACGCCGGGCGCCCTGAGCAAAGCCAACTCCTGACGTGTCGGATGGGTCGCGAGCTGACCGGCACAACGTCAGGGTCGCGCCGCTCCGCGGTCGGCCGGCGCATCGCGATCGCCGCGCTGGCGCTGGCGCTGACCGGGATCCTGCTGGTCGCCCGGTCTGAGACGGCGCACGCCGTGGTGCTGCCGGCGACGACGATCGACGGGCCCAGCGAGGACATCGTCGGCTTCGGCGGCGTCGCGATGGCCGAAGACGGAACCGGCGGGCTGGTCTACCTCAAGCGCGTGGGCGGCATCGCGCACGTGTTCGTCTCGCGTTACCTCGAAGGCCACTGGCTGGCGCCGATCCGCGTCGACACCGAACAGCCCTTCGCGGCGAGCTGGCCGCGCATCGGCGCGGCCAGCGGTGGTCAGCTCGTCGTCGTGTGGGCGACCCCGTTCGCGACCGAAGGCGAACTCCCGGTCGACGAGCTGCTCGGCGCGACGCTCGGCGCGGGCGCTTCGGCGTTCGGTCCTGCGGCGCTGATCGATCCCAACATCCGCGACGGAACGGGCACGAGCCCGGATCTCGCGATGAGCTCCACCGGTCAGGCCGACGTCGTCTATCGGGTCGTGAATCGCTCGCTGCAGAACGTGATCCCGCTGCTGCGCCCGGGCGACGTGATCGAGGACGTGCGCGTGGCGCACTACAACGGCGCGAGGTGGTCGGGGCTCGGCGCGGTCAACCGCAACTCGGGAGTCTCGATGCGGCCTCCCACGCAGGCGAATGCTCCGCAGATCGCGATCGGTCCCACGGGCAACGGCGTCGTCGTCTGGCAGGAGCCCGACGTTGAAGGCGTCGCTCGCATCTGGGCCAGGCGCCTGTTCGGCAGCACGCTCGACTTCGTGCTCCCCGTGAGCGCGTCGAGCTTCGCCGGCAAGCCGCTCGGCGACGATGCCGACGGGGCGAGCGTTGCCGTCTCACGGCTGGGACAGGCCGAGGTCGCCTATCGCCAGAACGTCGGCCCCGGATCGCCGCTGCCGGGGCCGCGAATCTTCCTCAACACGCTGCCCGACGGGGAATCCGCGGACGGCTCGCAGTTCAGCGGAGCGCTCGTCGCAGACGCCGCTGTAGCGGGCGGCGCCGCCGGACACGTCGGCCTGCCGAGCATCGATATCGACGACAAGCAGGACCTGCGCCTGCTGTATGACGCCAACGGCGAACCGCGCGTCGTCCAGGGCAACGATCGTGGACTGTCGGCGACCTTCTCGCTCGGACCGGCCTTCGCCGGCGCCGAACAGGCGTCGGCGAGCGTGATGAACCCGGCCGGCGGCGGAGTCTCCGCGTGGCCGAGCGTGGACGCGCGGGGTAATCCCGCCGTGGGCGTGCGTGAGGACTTTCCGAGCGGCGCCGCGCAAACGGCGCTTGTCGGCGGTGGCGCCGGCGGCGAAGTCGCCGAACTTGCCGTCGGGCGCTCCGGACTGGGAGATGGGCTGGTGGCGTTCCGCCAGGGTCCCCTCGGCAACGCGGCGATCGTCGCGACCCAGGTGACGACCCCGCCGCAGACGTTCATCGTCAGCGTCCCGAAAGGCTGGGTGACCCCGGCGCAGGCGGTCGTGGATTGGCTACCGGCGACGAGCGCCAACGGCCCGCTCGGCTATCGCGTCCTGCTCGACGGTCGTGCGCAGGCGACGCGTGCCGGGAGCTTGTCGCTTCGGCTCGACTCGCGCGGGCTCGGAAGCGGCCCGCACCGTGTGCAGGTGCTCGCGACCGACATCGACGGCCAGGCCGTGCTCAGCCCGGCGGCGACGCTGCGCGTAGACGGATCGCCGCCTTCGGTCAAGATCGCCAGGGCCGGGCACGGCACCGGGGTCACCGTCCGCATTCGCGACAGCGGCTCGGGTCTGAACAAGCGCGCGCTGAGCGTCAGCTTCGGTGACGGTTCGCGGACGACCCGCCGCGCCCGGGTGGGGCATCGTTACGCGCGAGCCGGGATCTACACGATCGTGGTCCACGTAGACGACCGCCTGGGCAATCACGCGACCGTGCGGCGCCTGGTGAGCGTGGGATGAGCCCTCGCAGGCGACCCCTGCTCGCCGTGCCGGCGCTCGTCCTGCTTGCGTGCGCCGCGCCGGCACGGGCCGACGTTTTCGGAGCCAGCTCGCTCGTCTCCGCCAGCGCCGTGACCGGAGATCCGCACAACCAGCAGGCCGACCGCGCCGACGACGCGGCGATCTCGGGCGACGGGCGCTACGTCGCGTTCGACGGCTCCTTCGGCGGGAGGACGGGAGTGTTCAGGCGGGACCTGCTGAGCGGCGTGGTCGCGACTGTGGCGGAAGGCGAAGCGGTGCAACCGTCGATCAGCGAAGACGGTCGTTACGTGAGCTTCACGACGACAGTGGCGCTGGATCAGCAGAACGACACGAACGTGGCACCGGACGTCTACGTGCGCGACATGAGCCGAGCACAATCGACGCCGTGCCCGATCGGCTGGGAAGAATCTGAAGAAGCCCGTCAGGCGTGCGCGTTCACGCTCGTCTCGGCGGTCAGCGGGGAGTCGCGCGGGCTCTCCTATGCGTATGGCCCGAATGCGAGCTTTGAAGAAACGCACAACGGTTCGGTCGCGAGCGGGCGCTCGGCGATCAGCTCCGACGGGCGGACGGTCGCGTTCGTCACCACGGCGGTGTCGAATCTCGCAAACCCGTCGCGCCCGGCCCCGCCGCTGCCGCCGGAAGCCGCGGAAACGCCCGCGATGCAGGTCGCCGTGCGCCACCTCGACAGCCTGCAGACCGAACTCGTGAGCGTCCAGCGCGAACCGAGCACCGGCGGGGCGCAGGAGAACGGCTCGGGGCAGCCCCTGCCGGTCCCGGTGGCTAGCGAAGGCAGCTCGACCTACGGAGCCGTGTATCCCGGCTCGACCCCTGGGCTTAGCTTCCCGAGCCCTTGGGCGGGGGCGTCGATCAGCGCCGATGGCTCCACGGTCGCCTGGCTCGGCCAGCAGATCGGCCGGCAGGCCGCCGTGCTCCCCGGCGACGAAGCGAACGTTGCGAGCTACACCGAGCCGCTGTGGCGACGGATCGGCGAAGGGCAGGGCGCGCCGACGCGGCGCGTCACCGGGGGCTCGGATCCGCTCAACCCGGCATGCAGCGCGAGCGGGGAGGCGCGGCTGTTCTCGCCGGCGACGTTGAGCGACCCATGCCAGGGGCCATTCGACACGTCCGCAAGCCCCGGTAGCAGCGTCCCGGGCATCTGGACGTTCGGAACGGGCGCGGATTTCATCCCGCGACTGAGCGCCGACGGGATGACGGTGGCATTCCTCGCGTCTGCCCGCGAAGTCGCCAGCGGCGAAGAACTGAAATCTGGGGAATCGTCGAACGACCTGTACGTCGTCGACATGCGCGACGGGTTCACGCGTGTGGCGGCGACGCGCAGGCTGACCGAGCTCGCCGGCGGAAGCACGAGCGAACAGGCGAGGAGCGCCCCGATCGTCGATCTCGGCGTCTCGCCCGACGGCAGTCAGGTCGCCTTCACCTCGAGGCGCACGATCTTTCCCCTCGGCAGCCCGAGCTACGTGAGCGCGCCCGCTGCTGCCGCCGGGATGGACGAGCTGTACGACGTCGATCTCACAAACGACACCCTCACACGGGTCACCGCGGGCTTCGACGGGCGCCCGTCCGAAACGTTCGCCGAAGACGCCGGCCTCACCGACTCGCCCTCGTTCTCCGGCGACGGCAACCTGCTGGCGTTCTCCTCGGATGCCTTCAACCTGGTCTACGGCGACGGCAACAAGGCACGCGACGCGTTCGTCGTGCCGCGGATCCGCTTCGTCGCGACCCCCCCGCTGCAGGCGTTCTCGAGCATGTCGCCGAACCCGGCTGTCGCGCGGGCGTGGAACCTCGACGTCACTGCGCTGGCGCGCCGTGACGGCACCGTCCTGCTGGAGGTGCGCGTGCCCGGCGCCGGAACGCTGCGCGCAGGCGCACGCAGCGCCGTCCGCGTCCGTGCCTCGCGCGCGGCCGTCAGGTCACGTGGCCATCGGCGCTCGCGCATGACCGTCGCCACGCGCACTGTCGCCGCACGCGCGGCGCAGCCGAAAGCCGAAGGCCTGGTCTTGCTCACGCTGAAGCTGGCCCGTGCCTACAGCGCTCTCGCCTCGGCGCGCGGCGGTCTCTCGGCGACGGTGGGCCTGACGTTCAGCGCTCGCGGCAAGAAGACGTTGCGCGCGGGCGTCCCCGTCACGTTCGTGCGGGCCGTCCACAGAAAGGCCCAGAGCGCCTCGTCCAAGTCGCGCCATGCATCGCGCGGGAGGCGGCGTCGATGATCCGCAGGCGTCTTTTTTCGCTCGTGCTCGCCGCCGTCGCGGCGGGCGCCTGCATGCTCGCCGTGCCGACCGGCGCGCTCGCCGACGACGGTGGCGCGACGTGGCGCCTCGAACAGCCGCTGCCGCCGCCGCTCGCCGACGGTTCGTCCTCGAACACCCCGATCGGCCTGGGCAGGATCGGCGACATCGAGTTCTGGGCGCCGAACCGCGGCCTGTTGATCACGGCCGGCAATCCGCCGACGATCCCGCCCGGCGTCTGGGCTTACAACGGCGTCTCCTGGCACGAGCTGGCTACGGAATGCGGCGCCACCGACGGGCGCATCGCGTGGGCCGGGCCGGATGAGTTCTGGACGGTCTCCGACGGTCGACCCGGCCAGGCGAACATCGAAGGAACGCCGCCGCTGGCCGACAACACGCTCTGTCACTTCTCGGGCGGGGAAATCGTCGGCTCGTACGCCTCACTGGCCTTCCGTCCCAGCTCCTACCAGGCGATGCACGGCGCGGGATGCGTCGGCCCTGAAGATTGCTGGTTCGGTGGCGACGTGCTTGCAGAAGGCCAGGTCGGCGCCTTCCACCTGCACTGGAACGGTCGCGCTTTGGAAGCCTCCCCGAGCCCGCAGGGACATGCCGCCGAGTCGATCACTCGCTTCGGCGGCCTGCTGTACGAGGGTGTGCGCATCAAAAGCGACGATCTGCTGGGCGAAGAAGAATCGGCTTCAGAACCATCCGACATCCACCTGATCGAGCCCAACGGCGTGCGGCCGAGCTTCGTCTCGCTGTTCCCGGGCTTTCCGCTTTACTCGAGCGAAGAGATCCCGGAGGCGCTCGACTCCCCGGATCTCAGCGCCGACGGCGACGCGCTCTGGAGCGCCGCCGACCCGGCCGTGCCGACGCCCACGGGGTCGGCCCCGGCTGAGGTGACGGTGCAGCGGTTCTCGGGCGGCTCGTGGAGTCAGCTGCTCGGCCCATTCACCGATCCCGAAGGCGAAAACCCCTTCACCAAACATCCCGGCGAAGAAGTGAACGCGCATTCGCAGAACGAAGCAGTCAGCTCGATCGCCGCCGAGCCTCCCGACGAAGGTGAAGCCGCCGAAGGCTCCGAAAGCGCCTGGCTCGGCCTCGCCTCGGGCGAAAACACGAGCAAGGAACCAGTCGCCCAGGCCTTCACCGCGCGCCTCGCGAGCACCGGAAGGGTCTCTGAACGGCAGACCTTGCCGAGCGAACAGGAAGCGCTCGAAGGGGTGGGCCCGAAGGGCGCGGCCGACAAGATCGCATGCCCCGCGCCGCACGACTGCTGGCTGGCCACCAGGCAGGGGTGGCTCTTTCACCTCGCGCCGGAAGGCGGGCGGCAGCTGTCGCAAGACACCGACCCGGCGTTCTCCAGGCTGATCACGTTCCGCCCGCCGGACGCCGGGATTCCCCCGGTTGTGCCCGACGCTCCCCCGCTCGACAACTCGGGCCTGCCTGGAGAAATCCAGTCCTCCGGCGGCTCGCTCACCGAAAGCTCCTCCGGTCCCGGTGAATCGCTCGTCAAGGCCGCGCTGCTGTCGCATATCCGCACGCGGCTGTTGCACGGCAAGACGCTCCAGCTGAGCTTCCATCTCGCTGCACGCGCTCGCGTCCGGCTACTGGCCAAGCGTAAATCGCGAGTCGTCGCCAGCACGCCGATGCTGACGTTCGCCGCCGGCAACCGCAAGCTGCTCCTGCGACTGAACTCCAAGCGCTGGCCGACCAAGCTCGACCTGCAGAGCCACGCGCTCGCGCCGCTGCCGAGCGTCTCCACGCAGGGCGCCGGCAATGACTCGGTCAGCACCGGTTTCGCGACGCTTGCGAAGCCGTCCTCGCTCACGGGCCTGGAACCGTTCGGTTGAGGGGCCGGCGCGCGAGGGGAGTGCGGATGTCCCGGGCTGGAGCGCTGCTCGCGGCCGGGCTCGTCCTCGCGCTGCTCACACTGCTGCCGACGGGCACCCTTCACCTGCCCGGCTCGGCCACCCGTGCCACGGCGCAGCCCGCCGGCGAACCGACGGCGCAGACGGATGACTCGGTGCCTGCGCGCAACGTGATCATGCTCGGCTCCTCGCCCGTCGAGGCCGAAGGCGAGACCTGGGGAATCGGCGAAGCCGGGCCGATCTCGTCCAACTCGTGGGCGATCGTGCGCTATACGTCCGCTGGAGGCTGGACGCAGGCGCCGGCGCCGCTCGATTCCACCGGGCAGCCGCTGTCGGGGTTCCAGCCCGTGCAAACGGCGCTGACCGGCCCGGTGACGCCCGCCGGCGACGGCGCGCTCATCGGCACGGTCGGCTCGACCCGTCAGGTTCTGCTCGTGCGCAACCCCGGTGGCGCCTTCCAGGAAGAGCCACTGCCCGAAAGCGGCGAAGCCGCGCTGACGCCCGATGAAAGCCTGTTCAGCGCCAGCCGAGCGCCGCTGCTCGCCGCGCTCGACGAAGGCGGTCACGCGGGCGCGTTCGTCGTGCCCGTCAACCGCACCGCAACGGGGGTCGAGCACTCGGTACTGCATTGGAACGGCAGCGAATGGACGAGAGAGCCGATCGAACTTCCCGCCGCGAGCGAAGAAGCGGGCGGCTTCCGTGTGCTCGCGGTCGGCGCGAGCTCTCCCGAAAACGCGTGGCTGCTGGCGCAACTCTCCTCGAGCTCGCCGGCGGTGGCGCTGTTCCGCCGCGACGAAGCGCACTGGACCGAGGTCTCGCCGGCCCCGCTGACCGTCGGCGGGGCTCCGGGCGAGGCATTCACCGTGCTCGGTGCGGGGCGCGAGCCGCCGACGTCGACCGCGCAGATCCTCACCGTCACCAGCCAGGGGGTCTGGCTCGACGGCGAACGCTCCGACGCGGCCGTTCCGGTGACGATGTTCTTCAAGCCGGGCGAAACGCCGGACACGGGCTCGGTGACGGGAAGCTGGTGCAACGCGCCCTCGGGCTTCGCGGAATGCGGGCATTCGCTGCCCGACGCGCTGCCGACAGCGCACCTACGCAGCTTTGCCTGGGCGAACCCGTCGACGCCGTTCGGCGAACGCGTAATCACGGGGCTCGGCGAAGGCGTCAGCCTGCGCCTGCAAGGCGAATCGTTCGATCGAGTGCTCGCGCTCGGCGGCTCGGAAGCGCCCAACGACGTGGGCGGATCGCTTGGGTCGGCCTTCGCCAATCCGCGCGAGGGCTGGCTCGGCAATCAATCGCTCCCCGTCCATCTAACGCTCAACCCGGCGCCCGACAGGCTCAGCTCATACCCGGTTCCGTTCCGTCACGCTTTGACGGCCGTCGCGCCGCAACCAGGAGTCCCGGTCGGCTCGCTGACGAGCGAGGCCCTGGCGGTCGGCGATCAGGGCGAGGTTGTGCGCTTTCAGCCCGGTGAGGGATGGGAGCCGGAAAGCCTCTTCAACGGGGGCGGTCGCGTCGTCGCCCCGCGCCTGCGCGCGGTCGCCTGGCCGACGCCCGCACGCGCCTTCGCCGTCGGAGTGCAGACGCCGGAAGGCGCGCCCGTGATGTGGCTGTGGCGCGGTGAGACAGGGCTCTGGGAACCGGACCCGGCGACGCCGTTGAACTTCCGCGGCAACCTGCTCGGGGTCGCGTTTGACCCTGCAAATCCGGCCCGCGGTTATGCGGTCGGTCAGCAGGGCGTGCTGCTCCGCTACGGCAAGACCTGGACGCAGGACGTGCTGCCGCCCGAAGTCGCCGGCGCGAGCTTCACCTCGATCGCGTTCGCGGGCTCCGAAGCGATCGTCGCCTACCGCATGTTCCACCCCCAGAACGGCGGTGAAGCGGCGCACTATTCCGGCGGCCTGCTCGTCAACGGCGGCGCCGGCTGGCACGTCGACGAAGGCGCGGCGCAGGCGCTCGCCGGAAAGATACCGTGGGCTGTGGCGGGCCTGCCCGACGGAGGCGCCGCGCTCTCGGCGACGCCCGGCGGAGCTACGGAAAGCCCGTTGCTGCTCGAGCGCAATGCGCCCGGCGCGCCCTGGCAGGCGACCGCTCCATATCCCGGCGTCGAAGCGCCAGGCTCGCTGGCGCTGTTCCGGGAAGGCGGTGCGCTCCGCGCGATCGGCTCCGGAGGCGTTCCGCCGACACTGCAGATCGACGACGAACGTGCGCCCCCCGCGGGCTTCCCACCGAACCTGATTCGCCCCTATCCGCTCGCGGCGGGCTATGTCGTGCGCCAGACGGCCAGCGGCTGGAGCGATGAGGAGCACGAACGCAACTCGGCCGAGGACCCGCTCGGTGAATACAAATTCTATGACCTCGTGTATCAGCCAGACCCGACGTCGGCCGTGCTGATCGATCCCGCCGGCGGGCAGGGCTGGGCGGTCGGCGGGATCGTCGACGAAACCAGGGCCGGCAGCCTCGACACCGCCGACGTCGCTCGCTATCCGGCCGACGGAGTCCCGGCGCCCGGATCGGCGACGGCTCCGGTCCAAACCGATCCAAGGCAGGCGGCCTTCGCGATCGGCGGCGGCGCGGCGTGCCTGGCGCCGTGCGCCGATCGGCAGAACGCACGCCTCGGACCCGACCAATGGCTCTCCTCCGCGCTCGGGCAGGCTGGCCAGATCGCCGGGCTGCGGGGCTTCCTGTACACCGGGCCGCGTGTCACGACCGGCGTCGGCCGCGGCGGGGTTCCCGTGCCCTACTCACGCGAGTACGCGCGCTACGCGGAACTCCTATCGGGCCCCCTGACCTTCCCGGCTTCGGCGCCGAGCGACCGCGGTGCGGGCAACGAGTGCGCACTGCGGGAAGTCTTCACGCTGCCCTGGGCGGGAGCGGCTGAAGCGGGCTGTCCTACCTACTACGCCTTCGACTCCCCGGGCGGGGCGGGCGTGGTCCGCGTGATCGTGCTCGACGAGTCGGGCGAAGTCGATGGCGTTCAACGAGAATGGCTCGTCGGTCAGCTGGCGGAAGCCAAGGCACTCAAACGCCCGGCGATCGTGATCGGCAACGCCGACCTCAACGCGCAGATCGCCGCCGGACAGGGCGCCGCGGCCGAAGTCGCCCAGATTCTCGTCAACGGCGGCGCGTCTGCGTACTTCTATGACTCGCCCGAAGAAAACGTCCAGCTCCCGCTGCGCGTGGGGATGAAGTTCATCCGTACGTTCGGCGCGGGCACGCTCGGGTACGTGACCGCCGTGAACGCCCAGAAACAGTCTTTCATCGGGCAGATGGGCTTCCTGCTCGCCCAGGTCGCGGTGGCCGAACGCGACTCCGAAACCAACGTTGCGCCGGTCACTGCGCAGCTGATCCCCAACATCGGCGAGCTGGCGATGGAAGCCAAAGACGGGGTGCTGCTGCACCGCAGCCAGGTGGCGCTGTTCGACGGTCTCGCGCGCCGGCCGCGCGCCGGCGGACGCGCGTCGCGCTCCTCGACGGTCAACGAATCGGCGCTCTACGTCCCGCTCCCGGTCAACTGCGTCGGCGCCCCGTGCAGCAACGGAATCATGCCGCAGGTGACGTTCAGCTCCTCGCGGCCCGACATCGGCAACTTCGTCAAGCGCAATCTCGCGGTCTCAGAACCGCGGGCCGTCCTGCTCGAACACGAAGAACCGGTGGCCGATCCGACGTCGGGTCTGTTCTGCGCCTACAACGCCGGCAAGACGGTCGTCACGATCAGCGCCGGGGGGCTGTCCTCCTCGCTGACGGTGACGGTGCAGGCGGGGAGCGTGCGCCGTCCGTGCGGGACGGTGCCGCTGAAAGAACTGCCGGCCCAGCAGCAGGTCGGCGTCCCACCGCCCGCGCCTGCGCCTGCTCCGACTGCGGGAGAAACTCCTCCGGGGTCCTCGCCGCCGCCCGTCGTTCCCGTGCCGCCCGCGCCCGCGCCGGCGCCTGCTTCGACGCACGCGCCCGCCCCGACGCCGGCGTCGTTCTTCGTCCCGGCGGCCGCGGTCGCGCCGCTGCTCCCATTCGTCCCCCTGCCCGTGCCGACGCCGGCCCGCCCGACGCCACCGAGTGGGACCTCGCCGGTCACCTCGCCGGTCGAGGCTCCGGAACGCGAAGAGGAGGAGGAGGAGGCGACGGAGTCGGTCGGCAACAACGCCGTCGCCTACCGTGCTCCGGAGCACGAGCCCACCCCCGCATACGTCCTCGGGATCGTGCTGCTGGCGGCGATCGCGGGCGTGTCGGTCCGGCGGCGTCCGCGCGCCGGGCGGCGCGGTGCGCAGGTCGCGCCGGCGACGATCTCGACGATGCGCGCGCAGCGGCGCATGGGCGGCGGTCGCCGCGAGCGACCCTGACCCCTCGCTCTTCACGACTTGGCAACAGAATCGCGCGCGCCATGCGGCACCGTCCAAGGGAGATTCCCCTTGCAATCGCGGAGGACAGCATCGTGGGCGGGCGGGCAATGCCCGTCTGCCCGGAGACTCGCTCGACACGAGTCGCGGATCAATTGACGAACGCCACCACGCGAACGCCCAAACAGATCGGAGCCCGATGACCCACGCCCAGAGCCTCCGTGCGAGGCTGCTCCTCGTACTGACGAGCTGCCTGCTCGCAATCGCGGCTTTGAGCCTCGCGCCAAGCATCGTCCGGGCAGCCGAACCGAACGGCTTCGGTGAGCTGACGCGCTTCGGCGAAACCGGGGCGCTCGGCGAATCGGGAAAGCTGGGGGAACTGAACACGCGGGCGCTCGGCGTCGATCCGACCGACAACAGCGTCTATCTGCTCGACGAAGCGAAAGAAGCCACTGAAACCAAGCGTGTCTTCCGCCTGCAGAAGTTCACTGCCTCCCCGGTCACGCACAAATACGCCCTGAGCGCGTCCGTGCAGTTCACCGACATATCGCCGAGCCTGCGCAAGCTGGAACCGCAGGTCGAGGGGCTCGCCGTCGATCCGGCGTGGGAAAAGGAAGGCGTCAAACACGAAGGTCGCGTGTACCTGCTGGCCGTCGACGCGCGCGAAAAATCGCTCGGCGTCGACGAAGCCGTGGACAATTTCAAAAAAGGCGAAGGACTGCCGGTGGCCTCGACGCTGTATGCGTTCTCGACGAAAGAAGCAGGCTCGCAGCTCATCGGCGCCGGCAAAGAAGGCGAACACAACGAAGTGCTCACCGGTCCGGCCGAACTCGAAGCGCAGTCGAAAACGAAAGGCAAGGCGCTGCTCGAACCGCGCGGGATCACGATAGATACGAGCGCACATGAAGTCATCGTGCTCGGGCACATCGATGAAAAAGGCGAAAAAGAAGATGCCCTCTCAAGCTCCGGCGACCACTACGTCGTGCAGCGGATCGAAGCCACGGGCAAACTCGGCGAACGCTACCTCGACAGCACGGACTTCCTCAAGAACGGCTTCAAGCCGCACTCCCCGGTCGTCGTGATCGCAAAGAACGCCAAAGGTGAAGACGAACCTCACCTCGACGTCGGACACGTTGTCGAAGGCGTTGAAAACATCTCCGAAGTGCCGTACGACTTCAAAGCGGGCGGCGCCCCGCACACGCTCACGCCGGAGCCCGCGGGCGGTGTCGTGCCGGGCGTGTTCGGCTCCTCTGCCGGCTCGGGCGGAAGGCTCGCCGCCGCGCCCGACGGGACGATCTGGGGCATGGGCTCGATCCGCAACGAAGCGGCCGGGGAAGGGCTGGCGAGCGTCGTCGGCTTCTCCGGCGCGACCGGCGCCGAGATCGGGTGGACCGGTGGCCAGCAGCGGGGCGCAAGCGCAACCTGCTCGCTCGAAGATCCCGAATACGTCGGGCTGCTGCCGCAGTCGCTGTCGACGCCGGTCGCCGCCGGCTCTGGCGGCAAGGTCTTCGTGCTTGCTCCCGAATTCCTGCTTCGCCAGGAAGAAGTGATCGAAGAAGTGTTCAATGAAGTCACCGAAGAATTCGAAGAAGTGATCACCTTCGTACCGCTTGCCGGGCCGTTCTTCCCGGCTGTCGTCGAGCTCGGCCCGGGCGGCAGCGGCTGTCCGCCGGCGAGCGCAACCGCGCCCGTCGCGCGCGTCAGCGGTATCGAAGTCAAAGGCGAAGAACCGGTGCGGCCGGGGACCGAAGTGACGTTCTCCTCGCAGATCAAACAGGCCGACGCGTTGAGCGTCGAATGGGACTTCGGCGACGGCGCGAAACAGACGATCTCGACCGATCAGTTCCAGACCAGCACGGTCAAGCACAAATACGACGTCAAAGGCAAATACACGGTCACCGAGAAGATCCGCCTCGACGATCTCGCCGATCCGACACAGCCGGTTTGGGAAGGTCACCTGATCAGTCCGGTCGTCACGAAGACGCAGACGATCAACATCAACAACCCCGTGCCTACGGCGAAACTGACCGCGCCCGGCGTGCTGGCGCCGGGCCAGTCGGGCACGTTCGACGGGAGCACATCGACCGATCCGAACAAATCCCCGATCACCGGTTATGCATGGAGCTTCGGCGATGGTACGCCCGAAGTGACGACCGCCGCGGCGTCGACGACCCATGCCTACGCGAGCCCCGGCGCCTACACGGCTGCCCTCGTCGTGACCGATCAGCTGGGCCTGAGCAGCCTGCCGAGCCGGGTGACGGTCGTGGTCGAAGCGGCCGGCGGTGGACCGCCACCGCCACCGCCACCGCCACCGCCACCCGGTGGCGGCGGCGGGTCGCAGTCGCCCGGAGGGGGTGGCACGCCCAATCCTGGCGGCGGCTCGGGCGGCGTGCTGTCATACAAATTGAGCGTCGCCGGCACCTCGTTGACGGTCAGCTCCGCCGGCGCCTTCGTGCTCAAGTTGAACTGCCAAGGCCAGAGCAGCTGCACTGGCACCGTGACGCTGCGCACGGCGAGCGCCGTCAGCGCCGCCGGCCACAAGATCCTGACGCTTGCGAGCGGATCGTTCAGCGCCGCCGGCGGTAGCTCGAAGGCGCTCTCGCTGCATCTCTCGGCCAAGGCGCGCACGCTGCTCGCTCATCTGCACACGCTGAAGGCGAAGGCCACGATCGTCGCGCGCGACGCGCAGGGTGCGACGCACACGACGCCGTTGTCGCTGACGCTGCGCGCGGCAGCCAAAACGAAGCATCACTGACGCTCGGCGTCGGCGTCTTGGGTCGCCCCGGTGCTGTAGCTGGCCGGGGCGCCCGTAGTAGGCGCGCCACTCCATTGCTCATAGCAATGGCCCGTGGCCGTTCAGCGGGCGCGCTCCAAGCGAGCGTGTGAAGCGACCGCAACCATCATGTAGCAGCTTCGTGAAGCAAACGTGAAGGGGGTTGTGAAGAACCAGAATGGTAACGATCTATCTGCCGTGGGCTGAAATCGTCCGTTGCCGGGAGCGGACGCTCTCACTTATCAGGAACGGAACCTGCTACCAGGAGGTAGTCACTCAATGATGTCTCGATCCGCACGCCGCATGTTGCTGGCGTGCGCTCTCACGGCGGCTGTCGTGGCCGCTCTCGTGGCGCCCGGCGCCGCGAGTGCATTTACGCTCGTGCAATGCGAAGGGGGACCGATTCACGGCAAAGGCTCCTCCGCGCAAAAGCTCCTTCAGATCAACATTTGGAACCCGCAGTTCAACACGTCGGCAAATGCCAAGGCGTGTAACGGAACACAGGGTTCCGGTGGCAAACCGGCGGTGACCTACACCTCGACGGGCAGCGGCGCGGGCCTTGAATCGTGGGGCGTCGAAACGAAAGCCGGCGGCGAAATCCGCTTCGGCAAAGAAAACGCCTTCGTCGGCTCGGAGATCGCGCCGAACAAAAAACAGGCCGAAGAAATCACGGGACATGGCGCCGCAGGGACGCTGCTGACGATCCCGGTCGCGCAGCCCGCGATCGCGATCGTGATGCACCTGCCGAAAGGCTGCGAAAAGGCGACCGGCGGGCCGACGCCCGGCCGCATCGCGTTGAAAGACGCGACGCTCGAGAAAATCTTCCAGGGCACGGTCGTCACGTGGAACAAAATTCTCAACAAAGCAAAACTCGTGGGCAACGCGGAATGCTCCGCGGCGGCTCTCAAGACGGTCCCGATCCAGCGCGTCGTTCGTGAAGACGGCTCGGGCACGACCGATGGGTACATGAAATACCTCGGCGTCGTCTTCAAAAAAGAAGTGGAGCTCGGCAAAACCTGGAACCAGCTCGCCGAACCGGCCAACAACAGCTTCTGGCCGAACGAAGGCGAACACCCCGTGTTGCGGGGCAACGGTGGCGGCGGCGTCGTGAAAAAGGTCGCTGAAACGCCCGGCTCGGTCGGCTACGCCAACCTCGCCGACGCTCGCGCGAACGCGACGTTCGTTCCGCCGACCGGCGGAGCGGAAAAGGCCACGTTCTGGGCTGAAGTGGAAAACAACAAAGAAAGCTACGCCGACCCGTCGACGAACGGCGAGATCGCGACCGTGGCCGACTCGAACTGCGCGGAAACGCTCTACACGAACGGGAAAAAGAAATTCCCGCCGCCGACCACGCAGGAACTGTGGAACGAAGTGACGACGTCGAAGAAACAGAAAAACTACGGCATCTGCTACATCACGTTCGACCTCGCGCTGACCAAATACTCGGCCTTCACCAAAGGAACGACGGTTGAAGAACCGCCGACCGAAGCGGAGGCGAGAAGCGTGGCCGACTACCTCGGCTACGAGCTCAGCACGGGAGCCGGGGGCGGGCAGGCCGCGGCCGCCGGCAACGACTATGCCGCGCTGCCGACGAACGAAAACCCGACCCTGAGCGTGCTGAAAATCTCTCAGGAAGGTGTCTCGAAAATCGGCTTCTAGTCGAGCGCGATCGTCGCGGCGCCTGCGATGGACGCCACGCCGGTCGAGCCGGCACCGAAGCAGGGCACGGAAGCTCACGCTGCCGGGCCGTCCCGAAAGGGGCGGCTCGGCAGGCGTCGTTTCGGGTCTCCGCAGCCGTCGCTCGCTCGATCGAAGGCCGCGGCTTCATCCGGCCTTCGAGCTGCGCGGCGCGGGTGCGCGGCGCGAGTGCCGGCCGGCGGGCGATCTCGACCGTGCGAAGCGGGAGGACGCTTGCCCGTAAGCCGCGCGGGCGCGCACCGCAGAGAGCGACCGTGTCAGAGTGGGTCGGGACGCCGCTCATGGGTGTGGTCGCGAAGGTCCGTGGGGCGCTTCGGGCTGCCGGTTTGGCGTCTCGCACGCTTTTTTTCTACGAGGGCTTGACTTTATGACCGACTTCGGTGCATGATGAGCGAGTTGAGACGCAATCACGAGATCTCGACATTTGTTCGGGGAAGCGTGGCCATCATGTGGGGAGAGTTGGTGGCAAGCACGGAGGCCGGGAGCGCTAATGAGTGTTGAGACGGGGAAAAGCACGGAGGGAGAGCTGCAGTGGCGTGCGCCGCTGGGGCTGACTGGGGGGCGGGTCGCGACGAGGGCGCCTGGGCGCCTGGCGAGCAGGCCGTTTGCGGACTCACGGGGGCCAACGGTCAGCCTGCGGCGCGATGCGCTGTTCCGCCGCGCGCTGCTGGTGGCCGATGTGCTCGCGATCCTCGGCGCGCTGGTGCTGACGGTCGTGCTGTCCTCGCGCAAAGTCCCGCTGCAGCTGACGTGGGAGAGTCTTGTGGGAGTGCCGCTGCTGCTGATCGGCGCCAAGCTGCTCGGCCTGTACGATCGCGACGAGACGCTGCTGCGAAAGACCACGCTGGACGAGGCGCCGAAGCTGTTCCAACTGGCCACGCTGTGCACGCTCGTGGCACTGCTCGCCGGCCGCCTGGTCGTCGCGGGCACGCTCGATCGCAAAGAGGCGCTGTTCCTGTGGGTGGCGCTTGCGGCGCTCCTCTTGCTCTCGCGTGCCGCCGCAAGGGTGGTCGCGCTGTGGATCGGCCCGACCGAGCGCTGCCTGTTCATCGGCGATGAACGCTCGGCGGAGATGGTCGCCGCCAAGCTCTCCGGACACGGCGGGATCAAGGCCAAGATCGTCGCCCAGCTCGAGCTCGGCCAGGTTGCGCCATGGTCGACCGACGGCTTCTCCGCGCCACGGCTGAAGGAGATCCGCGACCTCGCGCAGACGCTCGACGTGCAGCGCGCGATCATCGCGCCAGGCTGGACTGCCAACGCGGACGCCTCGGAGACCGTCAACCTGGTGCGCACGCTGAAGGCCGTCGACGTCCGCGTGAGCGTGCTGCCGCGGATGCTCGAGGTCGTCGGCTCGGCCGTCGAGTTCGACGATCTGCACGGCGTCACGCTGATGGGCGTCCGCCGCTTCGACCTGACGCGCTCCTCGGCCGCGCTCAAGCGCGCCTTCGACCTCGTCGGAGCGTCGATCGGCCTGCTCGCGATCTCGCCGCTGATGATCGCCTTCGCGATCTCGGTCAAGCTCGACAGCAAAGGCCCGGTGCTGTTCCGCCAGCTGCGCGTCGGACGCCACGGCCGGCGCTTTCAGATGCTCAAGTTCCGCACGATGGTGCCGGAGGCCGACGCGATGAAGGATGCACTGCGCGAGTACAACGAAGCCCAGGACGGCCTCTTCAAGATCGCCGAAGACCCGCGCGTGACGAGGATGGGGCGCTTCCTGCGCAGGACCGCGCTGGATGAGCTGCCCCAGCTGTTGAACATCGTCAAAGGGGAGATGAGCCTGGTCGGGCCGCGTCCGCTCGTGATCGAGGAGGACGAACGGATCGAGGGTTGGCACCGCCGTCGCCTGGAACTGATGCCGGGCATGACCGGCCCGTGGCAGATCCTCGGCCCGGCGCGCGTGCCGTTGAAGGAGATGGTGGCGCTCGACTACCTGTACGTCGCCAACTGGTCACTGTGGACCGACGTGAAGATCCTGCTGCGCACCGTGCCGCACGTGCTCGGCCGCCGCGGGCTCTAGCGCCGTCTGCCAATCAACTTCGTCACGGCCGGTGCCGGATCAGGCGCGCCCGGCGCGCCGCTCAATGCCGGCGGCCTGCGTGAGCGGTCGCGTGGCGCAGGCGGGTCGACGCGGCCGGTCGAGCGAGCGCTCCCGGTCCGTACGCGCGCCGCGTTCGGCTGCTGTGCGCAGAGGGAGCGCGTGAGAGCGTCAGCTTCATGCCGATCTGACTCGCGGGTGCCTGTGTCTGCGAAGCCAGTCGGGCATCGCCCTCGGCGGCTACGCGGCAGACGGCCACGAGCAGCGAAAGCAAGCTGAGCCAGGCGATGGGAATGAGGATGAAGAGCATGGATCTGTAACCCGCTGCTTGTTTCTTCAGCGCAACGGTCTAGTCCTTCATTCGGACGGCATCGTTGCGAGGCCGCATTTCAGCGCGCTGAGCGGACAAATGTCGGGCCGCGGCGCGGGCGCGTGGCGGCCGTGTGAGCTACACGCGCTCGGCTTGCGCGGTCGGCTCGACGGTCGGCTCGCCGGCACTTATCTCTACGAGATGTTCGAGCGCGTCTGAGATCTGCCCGCAGACGACATCGCGCGCAAAGCGCCGCTCGGCCTCGGCTCGCGCGGTCGCCCGCATCCGCGGGGCATCGGCCTTGACGCGGGCGAGCATGTCCTCGACGGCGCTCGCCATCGCCGGCACGTCGCCCACTGCAACCTCGCCGACGACGGCGCGGTCGACGCCCTCGATCGAGCCGACCTCGCTGGTTGCCACGACGGGCACGCCCGCGGCAAGCGCCTCGAGCACCGACATCGGGCACGGGTCGTACTTGCTCGCGAGCAGCACCACGTCGGCCGCCGCGAGCTCCTCGGCCATCTTCCCCGGCGGGATGCGACCGCCGTATTCGGCGTTCTCCTTCGGCAGGTCGTCGAGCAGCTTGGTGTAGTCGGACCACGTGCTCGGGCCGCCGATCACGCGCACTCGCGCATCGACGCCGCGTTCGTGCAGGAGTGCGGCAAGCGCGACCACGTCCTCGATGCCCTTGCGCACCGAGACGCGCGTCGGCACGAGCACGAGCGGCGGCTCTCCGACCGGTCGGTCGGCGACCCCGAAGCGGTCGAGGCGCACCGGGTTTGTCACCACGACCGTCTTCTCCAGGGGGAAGTGGTAGTCGTGCACGATGTGATCGCGAAATACGCTGCTGATCGCGATCAGCAGGCTCGCTCGTTTTATCCTTATTCTCTGTATCAGCGTGCGAAACGCCATGATCGCGGCGACCACGAAGAAGATGTAGTGAGGCTGGCTGCGGAACGCCAGCTTGCGCTCGGCGAGCAGGCAGCGAAGCTCGCCCGCCATGTGACTGTCCGGGCGGATCACGAGCGGGATCGTGCGCACGACGCCGGCCGGCACGCCGAGCGACTCGATCGTCTGATTCTGGTAGATCAGGTCATAGGGGTGCTCGCGATGCCTGCGCGCGATCTCCTGCCGCAGGCGCACCGAGGCGATTGCCCGCGACAGCAGGCCCGTGGCGAACGATGCGATCTTGGTGCGGCTGTACCAGCGATCCCAGCGCCACTCGCTCGTGCCCCAGATGAAGTTGAGGTTCTCGCGCCCGGCGAGGTGATCGGGGACTTTCACCCCTACACCGGGAAAGAAGCAGTCGATCTCGTGACCGAGTCGCGACAGGCCGTCGAGCAACTCGGTGACGACGCCGGGAGCGCCGCCCGTTTCCTGGGGCGCGCCGCCGAGCCATGCGATCCGTAGAGCTCTCTCCCCGGGCACGCGAGGACCCTAGCAGTCAACCCTATTCGCCAAGAGGTCAACTGCGCTCGTCGAGAACGCGCTCGACGTGCTCTGCGAGCCGTCGCTGAAACTCCGCGACCGAGAAGCGCGCTGCGTTCTCAACGGCGTCCGCGGAGGTCATCGCGAGCGCGTCGAGCGCTTCGATCGCGCCCGCGAAGGACGCGACGTCGTCGAGCCGCGCGAAGCTCCCCGTGCGACCCTCGATGACCGTCTCCAGCGTGCCGCCGGCGGCGGCGGCGACGACCGGGCGACCCGCCGCCTGCGCCTCGACGGCGGTGATGCCGAACTCCTCCATGCTCGGGACGACGACGGCGCGTGCGCTCGCGTACAGCTCGGCGAGCTGCTGATCGCCGGCGCGGCCGACGAACTCGGCCTCCGGAAAGGCCGCGCGCAGCGTCGCGTACTCGCGCCCGGAGCCGACGACGCGGATCGGCACACCGGCCTGCCGAGCGGCGGCGAGCGCGACGTGCACGCGCTTGTGCGCGACCAGCTCGGAGACCACCAGCAGCGCGTCGCCCGGCTCGCCGGGGCTGAAGCGATGCGTCTCCACCGGCGGGTGGATGATCGGCGCCTCGCGCCCGTAGAACGCCTTGATCCGCTCTTGCGTCAGGCGCGAGTTGGCGATGTAGGAGTCGACGCGGCGGCTCGCGGCGAGGTCCCATCTGCGCATCCAACGCAGCTGTGCGCGCAGCAGCGGCCGCAGCACCGCCGGGACCTCGGCGAGCGCCCGCTCCTGCTCGTACCAGGCGTAGCGGAAGGGGGCATGGCAATAGCAGACGTGTACGGCCCGATCGGGTACGCGCAGGCCATGTGCGAAGGCGCTGCTGCTGCTCACGACCGCGTCGCACGGCGGCGGGCGCAGGCGCTCGGCGGCGAGCGGGTACAGCGGCAGCAGGCGCCTGAACGTGCGTTGGTCGACGCCCAGGCGTTGCAGGAACGACGTCGTTATCACGCGGCCCGCAAAGCGCCCCTGGGTGCCCTCCTCGTCGTACAGCAGGGTGAAGATCGGAGCGCTCGAATAGAGCTCGGTCATCGCGGCGAACGTGCGCTCGGCGCCGCGCATCACGAGCAGGTAGTCGTGTGCGAGGGCGACACGCCGAGCGCCCATCAGATCGCCTGCACCGTTCACTGCTTCAGCCTATCGTCGGCTATGTTTGGCCCGTGCGTGAGTCGATGCCGCAGGCGTCTAACAGTGAAAGAACGCGCTGCGTGGGTGCGCGCGAGGCGGCATCCCCGGCGCTGCGATGCGCGTACTCGTAACCGTACCCTGGGGGGAGCGCCTCGGCGGCGCCGAGGCGATGCTGCAGTCGATCCTCGAGGGTGCGCCGCAGGCCGGCCACGAGTTCGAGCTCCTGTTCTTCGGCGACGGGCCATGGGTGGGGGAGCTGCGCGCGGCCGGCTTCGCCGTCGAGGTGCTCGCGGCGGGGCGCCTGCGCGAGCCACATCGATGGCTTGCGAGCGTCGTGCGCCTGGCGCGGATCATCCGCCGCCGCCGCCCCGACCTCGTGCTCAACTGGTCGGCCAAGACGCAGCTCTACGGCGCTCCGGCCGCGGCGCTTGCCGGGATGCGTGCTCGCGTCGTCTGGTGGCAGCAGCTGATCCCGTCCGAGCGGGGCTGGCTCGATCGTGCCGCCACGCTGCTGCCGGCGCTCGCCGTCGGCTGCTACTCGACGGCCGCCGCTGACGCTCAGCGCCGGCTGTTCCCCTCGCGCCGCACGTTCGTCGTCAGCCCCGGCACGCCGGCGCCGGCGTCGGGACCGGGGCCAGGACGGGGAGCGGCTAAGGCGGACGAGCAGGCGCGCCTCTCGCTGCTGCCCGGCGTGTCGATCGTCGGCCTCGTCGGGCGGCTGCAGCCGTGGAAGGGGCAGGACCGGCTGCTCGAGGCCCAGGCGCTGCTGCGTCAGCGCGGCCTGGCGATGCAGACGCTGATCGTCGGCGGCGACTCCTGGGGGCTCTCGCCGGACTACGCCGCGTCGCTACCGCGGCTGGCCGAGCGGCTGGCGCTCGGCGATGCGGTGACGCTGACCGGTGAGGTGCCCGACGCCGGCCCCTACGTCGAGCTGATGGATGTCCTCGTCAACGCCTCGGACCCGGAGCCGTTTGGCATCGTGCTGCTCGAGGCGATGGCGCGGGGTGTCGCCGTCGTGGCCGTCGACTCCGGCGGACCGGGCGAGTTCATCGACGACGGCCGCACCGGCGTGCTCGCTCGCACGGGCGAGCCCGAGGCGCTGGCCGACGCGCTCGAGCCGCTGCTGCGCGACGCCGCGCTGCGCGAGCGGATTGCGCTTGCCGGTCGCGAGAGCTTCCGCGCCGATTTCACCGAGGCCGCCCTGCAGCGACGCTTCTTCGCCGCACTGCAGGAGCTGCTGGGCTCCGCCTAGAAGACCCTGAAATAGTCACTTATTCAGGGTCTTCCAGCAGGGCGTCACGGGAGCGACGGAGCGGGGGCGGACGGTCCCTCGCTGCGGTTGGCCGCGATCAGCAGCGAGACCGACGTCAGCGACGGATAGCGCCGGCGGATGCGCTCCGGCCAGACACGCCCTTTGCTGAGTGAGATCACATCGGCGCCTGCGAACCGCGGCGGCTCGGGCGCCAGTCCCTCCTCGCGCAGGATGCGCGCGGTGACGTGGGGCAGGGCGGGTGAGATGTGCGGGTCATAGCCCGGGCGAAAGCTCGTGAGGTTGCCGCGAAGGGCGAGCTCCAGGCGCGTGCGCAAGGTCGCCAGGTTGGGCGTCGAGACGACGAGCCGTCCGCCCGGCGCGAGCAGGCGCGCGGCTTTTCGCAGCGCGCTCCACGGCGCCTCGAGGTGCTCGATCACCTCGATCAGCAGCACGCGGTCGGCGACTAGGAGCTCGTCGGCGTGCTCGGCGGCGACCGCGTGGAAGTCGACGTCGGCGCGCAGGTCCTCGTCGAGCCAGTCGATCGCGTCGATCCCGCTGAGGCTCGCCGGCTGCCACTCGTCTCTGATGCGGCGCAGCAGATCGCCGCGCCCGCAACCGATGTCCAGCCACCGCAGGCCCGGCTGCGGGCGGGCGGCCGCGAGCGCGGCCTGCACGATCTCCTGCATCGAGGCGCCGGCCGAGTCGATCTGCTCCGCATAGGTGCGCATCGCCGCCGATCCTAGCCGCGGGTCTCAGCCGCCACGACGGCCCAGTCCGCGCCGCAGGCACAGCCAGCCGCGCCGCTTCAGCCGGCGCCTGGCGCGCTCGGGGTCGATGGTCGCAAGCAGCGCCGGCGGATCCCACATCTGCCTCCGGTAGGCCTCGCCGGGAGCCGAGACGATCGGCCCGGCCAGCCCTTGGCGCACGCCGAGGATCGCGTAGCCGTAGGACTCGAGCAGCTCGGTGACGGGCGTCGGCGGCGGCTCGTGCTCCTCGAAGACGATGTCGCGGATCGCCTTGCGCTGCAGCAGCGAGCGGGCGCCTTCGAGCGCCTCGCGCTCGTGCATCTCGACGTCGAGCTTGAGCACGCCGACAGCTCCGGGCAGCTCGTCTTCGAGGCGCACCGTCTGCACGTCGGTCGAACTGCCGCTGCCGGCGGCCTGCAGCGAGGCGGTGCCCTTGTTGTAGGCGAACGTCTCGGGGTCGATGCTCAGCGGCAGCGTGTCGCGCATGCAGGAGACGGCCGCGCGGTGCAGCTCGACGACGTCGAGCCCGTCGCGCGCCAGCAGCTCGACGTTGCGCGCGAGCGTCCGCTGGATCAGCGGGTGGGGCTCGAAGCAGATGACGCGCCCGCCGCCTCCGACGGCATGCGCGAGCAGGTTGGTCATCAGCCCGACGTTGGCCCCGGCGTCGACGACGGTCTCGCCGGGATCGGCCAGCCGCGCGAGCGTCTCGGCGACGACCAGGTCGTAGACGCCGTTGCGCGCCACGGCGAGCCCGAGCGAGTCCGGCCAGCAGTACAGCTGCGAGCCCCACGCCGTGCGCACTGCATGTTGGCTGCCGTCGGCGGGCGTGCTCGCGCGCAGGCGCACGAGCAGCTGCGCCGGCCGAAACACGTAGTAGGGCCGGTTGACGAGGCGGTACGCGCGCAGCGCGAAGGACGGGGATCGTGGGTTCTCGCTCATCGGGGGACGCGCGCTCGGTGGCTCGTGGGACGTGACGACGGTGTACGGACCGTCTTACCCGCCGTCGCGCCCGGCGCGGCGTCAGCCTATACGACGGCAAAATCGGCGTTTTCCCGGGGCGCGGCGCCCGCTTGGCCGACAGCGCCTTCAGTAACCTGGGCCGCGCGATGCACGCGCAAGCCGAGCCGGTCTCAAGCGGCGCCGAGGGACGGGACCTTCTCGCCTGCGCCGTGACGATCGTCGCCCACGACATCGGTTCCGTCGGCGGCATGGAGCGGGTGCTCGCAGAGCTGATCCTCGGCCTGCGCGCGCGCGGTCACGAGGTGACGGTGATCGCCCGCACGTGCGAGCTGCCGCGCGATGTAGGAGTGAAATTCCACCGCGTGCCGGGTCCGCGCCGCCCCGCGCTGATCGCCTATCCGTGGTTCATGCTCGCCGGCACGCTGGTGACCGCGCGGCGTCGCCGCGGCCTCGTGCAGAGCACCGGCGCGATCGTGCTCAACCGCGTCGACGTCGTCGCGGTCCACTACTGCCATCAGGTCGGCCCGGCCAACCCGAGCCGCGCAGGTGCCGCGTTTCGCGTGCACGCCGCGCTCGTGGGCCGGATGTTGCGCCTGGCCGAGCGCATCTCCTTCCGCGCCAGTCGGCGCGCGAGCTTCGTAGGCGTGTCCGAGGGTGTCGCCGCGGAGATCGCCGAGCACTATCCCGAGCTTGCACAGCGCACGCTCAGCATTCACAACGGCGTCGACACAGAGGGCTTCGCGCCGGGCGTCCGCGAGCAGGACGCGCGTGCGCTGCGTGCGCAGCTCGGCATCGCGCCGGAGCGACTGATCGCCGTGTTCGTCGGCAGCGAGTGGGAGCGCAAGGGCCTCGAGCCGCTGATCCGCGCGCTCGCAGAGGCGCCCGACTGGGACGTCGTCGTCGCCGGCGACGGCGACCGCGCGCGCTACCGGCAGCTCGCCGACTCGCTCGGCGTCGGTCGCGCGGTTCACTGGCTGGGGGTCACGAGCGACGTTCAGCTCGTCTATTCGCTGGGCGATGCGTTCGTGCTCCCGTCCAGCTATGAGACCTTCTCGCTGGTCACGTTCGAGGCCGCCGCCAGCGGGCTGCCGTTGCTGGCGACCGCGGTCAGCGGCGTGCGCGAGCTGATCGAGGACGGGCGCAACGGCTTTCTGATCGATCGCGAGCCGCACACGCTCGCGCATCGCCTCAACCAACTCAGCGAGGACCCCGCGCTGCGCGCGCGGCTCGGCGCGAGCGCGCGCGAATCGGCGCTCGCCTACAGCTGGGAGCAGATGGTCGCCAAGCACGAGCGCCTGTACGCGCGCGTGTCCGCCGCTTCACGCCCGGCGTGACGCTTCACGCCCGGCGTGACGCCGCCCCGGCGAGCAGGCGCTCGAGCGCGTCCGTCGCCGCCGGCACCGAGAACAGCCGCTCGACGGCCGCCCTGCCGGTCCGCGCCAGGCGCTCGCGCAGCGCAGGCTGCTCGCGCAGCTCGGCAAGGCGCGCGGCGAGCGCCTCGCTGTCGCCCTCCGGATAGACCAGCCCGCCGCCGGTCAGCTCGATCAGCCAGGGGATCTCACCCGAGTCCGAGCCGACGACCGGCACGCCGCACCACAGCGCCTCGACGATCACGCGACCGAACTGCTCCTTCCAGGTGGGCGTCGTGTGCGAGGGCAAGGCGAGCACGTCGAGCTGGGCATAGCCGGCCGCCATCTGCTCGTGGCTGAGGTCGTCGAGCACGCGCACGTGCGAGCCCGGGATCGGCTGCCGCTCGAGCTGCGCGCGCTGCTCGCCGTCGCCGATCAGCAGCAGCTCCACGGGTGCGGGCAACAGGCGCACCGCGGCGAGCAGGTCGAGCAGCCCCTTGCTCGGCACCAGGCGCCCGGCGTAGCCGACGGTGAACGGCCGCTCGTGCCGGACGGGCGCGTCGGGCCAGGAGGGGACCGCGTGCGGCGCCAGCGCCACCTCGCCCCGCGCCCCCCACGCGCGGGCCAGGCGCCCGGCGCTCTCCGAGCGCGTGGCGACGAACGCCGCGTCGCGCAGCACGCGCGAGCGCAGCAGGCGCACGGGCAGCGGCAGACGCCGATCGATGTTCTCCGCGCACTGCACGCCAAAGGGCACGCCGAGGCGCTTCAGTGCTCCTCCCCACTGCGTAGCCGCAAATGAAAATGGCTCGGCCTCGACGAACGCGACGTCCGCTCGGGCGGCCTTGGCCAGCGCGCCGCACCTGGCCAGGTAGAAGTGGCGCTGGGGGCGCCCGCGCAGCGCCACCGGCGTGCGCCGCAGCGACGCCGCCATCCCCTCCAGCACCTGGGGCTGCATGTCCTTCAGCGAGTACTCGCTGCGCCAGCGGCTCGGCAGCACGATCGTGACGTCCCAGCCGCGCCGCTTCAGCTCGCGGTAGACCTCCTGGTTGACGCTCACCACCGAGGGGTGGCTGACGACGAGCAGCCGCCGCCGCGAGCTCGCCGGCTCGGGCGCGTCGAGCTGACTCTGCGGGGGAGCGGCGTAGCGCACGGGCGGGGGGCTTGACACGGAGATATCGTTGCACGCGGCCTTGCCACCCGTCGCTTTTGGGCCGGTAGTCTTTAGTCGCTGATTACGCAAGACCGTATGATGCTTCCGACCGGTCCACGGACGGGCCCTGCAGTCGATGAACGAGACCTCCGACGCCACCTCCATCCTGCTTCCGCTCTGGAGGCGCAAGTGGCTGATCCTCGCCGTCGGCATCGTCGTGGGGGTCGCCAGCTACTTCTACTACAAGCAAACCACGCGCGTGTACCAGTCGACGACGCAGGTGTACCTGGGCGCGAGTAGTGAAGAACAGGCGCCGGGCGAAAAATTCAGCACCAAAGGACAGGCGACGGCGGTCGCCAACCAGGTGCAGATCATCAACTCGATCGTGATCGAACAGGTCCGCCAGGCCGAGCGCAAGAAAGACAAGGCGCTCGTGCGCAGCGCCAAGATTCGCGCAAAAGCGCCCGAAAAAAGCGAGTTCATAGCGATCACGGTCGAAGCGCATACGGCGAAAGGGGCGGCGCTGCTCGCCAACGCCACCGCCCGTGCGTTCATCAGGCGCCAGCACGCCAGCCGCACGCGCGCGACCGAACGCGCGATCGCGATCACGCGGCGCCAGCTGAACAGGATCGAAGCGGCGAGCGCGCCCAAGGCGGCGCCGGCGAAAACGACCGGCGAAGCGGGCACGGGCGAAGCAGCGACCGGCAAAGGTGAAGCCGGCAAAGCGAAAGCAGCGGCGCCGGCGAGGACGCAGAGCACCTCCAGCGTGCTACAGACGGCGGCGCTGAACAGCAAGATCAACCAGCTCGAAGCCAGCCTCGGCGTCGCCGGTGCGCAGCAGATCCAGCCGGCCACGCCGGCGAAGGCCGTGCTGCTCTCGCCCAAGCCGCGCAAAAACGCGATCTTCGGCTTCGTCATCGGCCTCGTCCTGGCGGCGATCGCCGCGTACACGCTCGGCCGCTTCGACCGGCGGCTGCGTTCGCTGTCGAACATCGAGTCGGTGTTCGCGGTGCAGACGCTCGCGGGCTTTCCCAAGGTCCGGCGCCCGATCGTCCGCCGCGACGGCGAGCCCGCGCCATCGCGCTTCCTCGTAGAGCCGCTGAGACGCCTGCACACTTCGCTACAGCTCGCCGTGACGCCCGACCCCAGGCGCTCGCGCGCCTCGCGCACCGTGCTGTTCGTCAGCGCCGACGCCGGCGACGGCAAGTCCACGCTGCTCGCCGACCTGGCGCTCGTCGCGCGCGACTCCGGCGAGCGCGTCGTCGTCGTCGAGGCCAACTTCCGCCGCCCGGCGCAGGCGCGATTGCTCGGGGTCGACGGCGCGCAGGGGCTCGCCGAGGTGCTCACCGGAAAGCTCTCGGCGAACCAGGCGATGCAGCGCGTGCAGCCGATCGCGCCGGCCGAGCTCGCCGAGCCGCCCGGCGCCGTTTCGACCGCGCCGGCGGCGACGATCGTGCAGTCGCGCGAGGCCAGCTCGCTGTTCCTGCTGGCCGGCGGGGGCTCGGTCGCCAACCCTCCGGCGCTGCTCGGCCACGCCGCGATGGCCGAGCTGCTGCGCTCGCTCTCCGAGGAGTTCGACTACGTCTTGATCGACGCCCCCTCGCCGCTCGAGGTCAGCGATGCGATACCGCTGCTGAAGCTCGCCGACGGGGTCGTGATCGTCGGGCGCGCCGGGCATACGCGCGAAACGGCGGCGCAGCGACTGGTCCAGCTGCTCGCGCAGTCGGATGTGCGCCCGCTGGGGATCGCCGCCAACTGTCTTCGACGGGGAGAAATGGAGCGATTCGGCTTCGCGTCCGGCAACGGACGATCACTGACTGGCCGGCTGATGGGTCGATGACCACTCCTCACCTGCGTCTGTCGGGGGGAACCGGCGCGGTGCATCCGGTGGTCTTGGACAGACGTATCCGCGATCTCGCGCTCGTTGGGCTCGCGGGATTCATCCCGGCGGTTGCCGCGCTGGCAATAACGGTGGCGCTGCCGGAAACGAGCCTGTTCGTCGTGCTCGGCGTGATCGTGGCGGTCCTCGCGATCGTCACGCTGATCGTCAACAGCCGCCTGGAGGTCACGGTAGGCCTGCTGGCGGTCTATCTCGGCCTGCTCGATGGTCCGGTCAAGCTCGGCATCGGGCGCAGCGAAGCGACCGCCGCGGTGCGCAACGTGCTGATCCTCGCGATCTGCCTCGGCGCGGTCATGCGCCTGCTCGCGCGCCGCGAACGTGTGACGCTGCCGGCGCTGTCCGGCTGGGTGCTGGCGTTCGTCGCGATCGTGCTCGTCAACGCCTTCAACCCCAAAACACAAGGGATCCTGCACGTCCTCGGCGGCTTCAGGCAGGAGATGCAGTGGATCCCCTTCTTCTTCTTCGGCTATGTGCTGATGCGCTCGAAGAAGCGGCTGCGCCAGCTGTTCGTGATCGTCGGCGTGATCGGGCTGGCCAACGGGGTGGTGGCCGCTTACCAGACCGGGCTCAGCCCGAGTCAGCTGGCCGGCTGGGGCCCGGGCTATCGCGCCCTCGTGCAACCGACGACGGTCGGCAAAAAGGGCTCGATCGCGCGTACCTACAGCAGCGAAGGCATCGCGCGCGTGCGGCCCCTCGGGCTCGGCGCCGACAGTGGTTTCAGCGGCGGCGTGGGGGTGATCGCGCTGCCGTGCTGCCTTGCGCTGCTGGCGACGTGGCGATCGCGACGAAGATGGATCGCGGCCGTGCTCTGCCTTGGCGCGCTCGTCGCCGTCGCGACCGGGCTCGGGCGATTGCAGGTGGTCGGCGCAGTGCTCGGCGTGCTCGCGTTCGCGGGGCTCGCCTCACTGGCCGGGCGCAGGGTCTCACGCGCGCTCGGCGCAATGCTCGTGATCGTGGCCCTGGCGATACCGCTCGGCGCGCTGTTCGTATCCGCCGTCGGCGGCGGCACGTTCAAGCGCTACGAAAACATCGCGCCGGGCTCGGCGGCGTCGACCGTCCCCAGCCACAAGTCCTCGGCGTGGGAAAACATCCCCAACTTCCTCTCCAAAGCGCCACTCGGCGTCGGGCTGGGTACGGTCGGCGCCGCGGGCGGCTTCGGTGGCAAGGTGACAGAACTCGTCGAAGGCCACGGCGTCAGCGCCGAGACGCAGTACAACGTCGTGGCCGACGAACTGGGCGCCCCCGGCCTGATCGTGTGGGTGGCGTTGACGATCTACGTGATCGTGCTCGTCGCGAGCGGCATGCGCGGGGTTGGTGACGGCGAGCTCGCGATCATGTTGGCGGGGGCGTTCGCGCCGTTCGTCGCGCTCACGCTGGAGGGCTTCTCCGGTCCCTTCATCACGAGCACGGCCTCGGGTCCGTACTTCTGGCTGGCCGTGGGTATGGCGGCCTACTGGTTCGCCGGCCCCGGGCGCAGGGCGCTCGGGGTGCGTAGGACGCGCCACGAGCGCGAGCTCGAGACCGCCTACCCGGTCGCCGCATGAGCCCGCTGCGCAAACGACGCCAGTCGACGCGGGCCTCGATGCGCCATCGCGTCAGCCTGCTGCTAGGCAAACGCCGCAAATCGGTCGTCGTGCTCGCGGTCTGCTCGATCTTCTCCGGCTTCACCGAAGCGGGAACGCTGGCGCTGATCGCGCAGATCGCCTCGACGCTCGTAACGGGCAGGAAAGTAGTCAACTTCGACCACGCGGGCCTGCACGTGCACGCGTCGCTCGGGTCGCTGATCCTCGTCGCCTTCGGGCTCGTGATCCTCAGGCTGCTGCTGCAGTTCCCGCTGTCGATCCTGCCCGCGCGGATCGCGGCGAACGTTCAGGGCAACCTGCGCACGACGCTGTTCGACTCCTTCACGCGTGCCTCTTGGTCGGTGCAGTCACAAGACCGCGAGGGCCAACTGCAGGAGACGACGACCAGCCAGGTGATGTCGGCCACCGCCGGCGCGTTGCAGGCGACGAGCCTGATCACCTCGAGCTTCATGTTCCTCGTGCTGCTCGGCTCGGCCGTGGCGCTGAACCCGCTCGCCGCCGTGATCGTCGCGAGCGCGTCGGTCGCGCTGTTCGGGCTGCTGCGCCCGCTGCGATCGCGCGGGGTGGCCAACTCGCGCGAGCTCTCCAAAGCACAGGTCGCATATGCCGGTGGCGTCGCCGAGTCGATCCGCGTCGCCGAAGAGACGCACGTGTTCGGCGTCGTCTCGGCCCAGCGCGAGCGGATCGGTCGTCTCGTCGCCAACTCCGAACGCTTCTACTACCGCTCGCAGCTGCTCAACAGGTTCGTGTCGAACTTCTACCAGAGCCTGATCTACCTGCTGCTCGTCGGCGGCATCGCCGGGCTGACCGCGGTCGGGCGAAGCCACGCCGGCTCGCTGGCGGGGGTCGTGCTCGTGCTCCTGCGCGCGGGCACCGCCGGGCAGTTGGTCCAGGGCGCCTACCAAGGACTCTCGCAGTCGCTCCCCTTCATCGAGCGCACGCAGGCAGCGATCAAGCGCTACGACGACAGCGCTCCGGTCTACGGCTCGGAGCCGCTCACGCGCGTCGGCGAGGTGTCCTTCGAGCAGGTCACGTTCGGCTACGACGCCGAGCGGCCGGTGCTGTCGGACATCAGCTTCGACGTCGCCGGCGGTGAGGTGATCGGCATCATCGGTCCCTCGGGGGCCGGGAAGTCGACGCTCGTGCAGCTGCTGCTGCAGCTGCGCGAACCCGACTCGGGCAGGTATCTGATCAACGGCATCGCCGCCGATCAGTACGCGCGCGAGGACTGGTACCGGCAGGTCTCCTACGTGCCCCAGGAACCGCGCCTGCTGCACGCCTCGGTCGCCGACAACATCCGCTTCTTTCGCGAGATCGACGACGAGGCCGTCGAACGCGCCGCCAAGCTGGCGCGGATCCACGACGACGTGGTCGGCTGGGCGCAGGGCTATGAGACGATCGTCGGGCCGCGCGCCGATGCCGTCTCCGGCGGCCAGCAGCAGCGCATCTGCCTCGCGCGCGCGCTCGCGGCGCGCCCGGAGGTGCTCGTGCTCGACGAGCCCACGAGTGCGCTCGATCCGCACTCCGAGACGCTGATCGGCGAGTCGCTGATGGCGCTCAAGAGCGAGCTGACGCTGTTCATCATCGCCCACCGCATGTCGACGCTGGACATCTGCGACCGCGTGATGGTGATCGTCGACGGCCGGCTCGTCGGGTTCGACACCAAAGCGCTGCTGCAGACGCAGAACACCTACTACCGTCACGCCTCGCAGCTCGCCGCCGGAGCGACCGCCGAGCCCTGACTGCCGGGCGAGATGTCGGCACCGGACTCATCCGAAAGTGGGGCGCAGAGCCTCGGCGAGCAACCCCAATCGATCCGCGATGCCACGCATGGGCGCGTGCCGGACTTCTTCATCGTCGGGCACGCCAAGAGCGGCACGACGGCGCTGTACTCGATGCTGCGCCGCCACCCGCAGATCTTCATGCCCGACGCGAAGGAGCCGTGGTTCTTCGCCGAGGAGCTACACGAACGCACGCCGCCGCGCCCGGAAGGCACGCCGAAGACGCTCGAGCAGTACGTCGCGTGGTTCGCCGGCGCCGGCGCCGAGCAGCAGGTGGGGGAGGCCTCGCCGCTGTACCTGTGGTCGCACACCGCCGCCGAGCGGATCGCGCAGGTGCGCCCCGACGCGCGCATCGTCGCGATCCTGCGCGAGCCGGCGAGCTTCCTGCGCTCGCTGCACATGCAGTTCGTGCAGAGCTACGTCGAGGTCGAGAACGACTTCGCCAAGGCGCTCGCGCTCGAGGACGCGCGCCGCGCCGGGCACGAGATCCCGCGCTACACCTACTGGCCGCAGGCGCTGCTGTATTCCGAGCATGTGCGCTATGTCGAGCAGCTGCGCCGCTACCTGGCGGTGTTCCCGCGTGAGCAGCTGCTCGTGCTGACCTACGACGACTTCCGCGCCGACAACGAGGCGACCGTCCGTCAGGTGCTGCGCTTCCTCGGTCTCGACGACGGCGTGCCCGTGCAGTCGCTGGAGGTCAATCCCACCGTGCGCGCTCGCTCGCAGCGCATGCACGAGCTGCTGCATGCCGTCTCGGTCGGCCGCGGGCCTTTCTCGACAGCGGTCAAGTCGGCCGTCAAGACGGTCGTCCCGCAGCGCGTGCGGCGCGGCGCGGTGGGGACGATTCGCGGCCGGCTGCTGTATGCCGAGCCGCCGCCGCCGGACGAGGCGACGATGCTGCAATTGCGCCGCCGATTCAAGCCAGAGGTGGTCGCGCTGGGCGAATTCCTGGATCGCGACGTCGTTAGACTCTGGGGTTATGACAGCATCGCTTGAGCCGCCTGTTGCAGTCAAGGCGCCGTCGCGCAAGCGGCTGCCTGCCGAGCTCGAGCGCGACCCGGTGAAGCCGTGGGGCCATGACGGCCTCGGCTGAGGCGTCGACGGCGATTCGCACGGCCCGCGGGCCGGTGCCGGACTTCTACATCGTCGGTCATCCCAAGTGCGGCACGACGGCGCTGTACCAGATGCTCAGGCATCACCCGCAGATCTACATGCCGACGCTGAAGGAGCCGTGGTACTTCGCAAGCGACATGCTCCCGCGCTTTCAGCCGCCGCGCTCGGCGCCGCCGTTCGAGACGCTCGAGGACTACTGCGCGCTGTTCGCAGACGCGCGGCCCGAGCAGCGCGTGGGCGAGGCCTCCTCGGCCTATCTGCTCTCGCACACCGCCGCCGAGCGGATCGCGCAGGTGCGCCCCGACGCGCGCGTCGTCGCGATCCTGCGCGAGCCGGCGAGCTTCCTGCGCTCGCTGCACTTGCAGCTGCTGCGCACGCATGTGGAGAGCGAGAAGGATCTGCGCCGGGCCCTGTCGCTCCAGGACGCCCGCCGCCACGGCAGGAGCATCCCGCGGCGATCGCATCGCCCGCAGCTGTTGATGTACTCCGATCACGTTCACTACGTCGAGCAGCTGCGCCGCTACCACGAGGCCTTCCCGCCCGAGCAGGTGCTCGTGCTGATCTATGACGACTTCCGCGCGGACAACGAGGGAACCGTGCGCACGGTGCGCCGCTTCCTCGGCGTCGAGCAGGACTCCCCGGTCGAAGTGACCGAAGCCAATCCGACGAACGTCAGCATGCGCTCCCAGCGGATCGACGAACTGCTGAACGTCGTCTCGGTCGGTCGCGGTCCGGCCTCGCGCGCCGCCAAGGCCGCGCTCAAGGCAGTGACGCCGCGGTCGTTGCGGGCGCGGGCGATGGCCGCCACCCAGCGCCACCTCGTGATGGGCGCGCCGCCCCCTCCCGACGAGCGGCTGATGCTCGAGCTGCGTCGTCGCTACAAGGGCGAGGTCGAGGCGCTCGGCGAGTATCTGGATCGCGACCTGGTCGCGCTCTGGGGTTATGACAGCCTCGACTGAGTCGGGCGCGCAGGAAAGCCGAGCCGACGGGCCGCCGGGCGCCGACTGGCGCGAGGCGACCCTGCACCGCCAGCAGCAGGCTCTGCCGGCGGGGCGCGTCGCGGTGTCCTGCTCGGCGCCGCTTGGCGCCGGCGGGCTCGGACGTCACCTCGGTGAGATCTGCGCGGCGCTCTCGCGCTCCGGTCGGTCTTACGACTGCATCAGCGGCACGACCCGCGCGCAACGGCTCGACGCGCCCGGCACGCAGCACGGCGCGCAGCCCGACGTGCGCTCGCTCCTGCGCCGGCGCCTGGGCCTCTACGGCGCGCTCGCGCGCGCCCCGCTGCCGCTCTCGCCGGGCGTGCGTACGCGCGCCTTCATGACCGATTTCGACGACTTCGCCGCAACGCGTCTGGGAGCAGCCGAGCACCTGATCGCGTTCAACGGCCAGGCGCTCGCCCAGTTCGAGGCGGCCGCGCGCGCGGGCTACACCTCGCGCTCGCTCGTCTCGGCCAACTCGCACCTGCGCCACGTCGCCCGCCGCCACGCCGAGGCTCACCGGCGCTATCCGCTGGAAGGATCCTGGACGTCGCATCTGCTCGGACGCAACCTCGCCGAGTACGAGCGCGCCGATCGCATCTACGTCGCGTCTCGCTACGTGCGCGAGTCGTTCCTGCGCGAGGGCTTCGCGGAGGAGCGCCTGGCCGACTTCCCGCTGACGCCCGACGCGCGCTACTCGGCCGAAGCTGCGCATCGAGGCGACCGCTCGCTCCGCGCCGGCGCACCGCGCGGCGAGAGCGATCGCTTCGACGTGGTCTACGTCGGCAGCCTCGCCGTGCACAAGGGCGTGCCGCTGTTGATCGACGCTTTCCGGCGGCTGGCGCATACAGACCTCAGGCTCGTGCTCGTCGGCGGCTGGGGGACGCGCGGGATGCGGCGCTTCGTGCAGACGGCGTGCGCGGCGGACCCGCGCATCCTCGTCAGCCCGGGCGATCCGCTGGAGCGCCTGCGGGGGGCGAGCCTGTGCGTGCACCCCGCCTACGAGGACGGCTTCGCCTACGCCCCGGCCGAGGCGCTCGCTTGCGGCGTGCCGCTGCTGGTCAGCGAGGACACGGGCATGAAGGAGCTGATCGACGTGCCGCGCAGGGGGCTGATCCTGCCGACGGGCGATCTCGACGCGCTCAGCGAGGCGATCGACGCCGCCTATCGTGGCGAGCCGTTCGCGGCGAGCCGCGCGCTCTCCCGGCCGCCCGGCGAGCGATGAGCGCCGACGGCGCCCCGCCGCTCGTGCCGCGCGTCGCGTCGCTCGGCATCTCGACGACGGCGATCTGCGGCGTGCGCGACCACGGAGCGCTGCTCGCCACGGCGCTCGCGGGCGAGGGCTGGGACTGCTCGACGCTGTGGCTCGAGCGCGAAGGCGAGACGCTCGCGGCGGCGCGCGCGCAGGTCGACGCGTGGGCGCGGGCGCTCCCGGTCCAGCTCGCCCAGGCGCGCGCCGAGGTGGCGCTGCTGCACTACTCGGTGTTCGCCTACTCCTTCCGCGGGCTGCCGCTGTTCGTCCACCCCGTGCTCGCGGCCGTGCGCAGAGCCGGCGTCCCGCTCGTCACGCTCCTGCACGAGTTCGTCTATCCGTGGGGGCGCGACGGTCTGCGCGGCGCCGCCTGGGCGGTCAGCCAGCGCGCGCTGCTGATCGACGTTATGCGCTCTTCCCGCGCCGTCGTGACGACGACCGATTTTCAGGTCGAGTGGCTGGCCTCGCGCCCGTGGCTGGCACGGCGCACCGTCGCCACCGCCCCTGTCTTCTCGAATCTGCCCGCGCCGGCACCCGCGTCGTCGCCGGCGCCCGAGCGCGACGGAGCGACGATCGGGCTGTTCGGCTACGGCTACGGCCCCGCGTCGGCCGCGCTCGTCGCCGGCGCGCTGCGGCTGCTGCAGGGCCGCGGCGTGCGTGTCCGCCTGAAGCTGCTCGGCGCGCCCGGGCGCGACTCGCCGGCGGGCGAGACGTGGCTCGACGCCGCGCGCGATGCCGCGCTCGAGCAGCCGCCGGACTTCACCGGCGCGCTCGCCGCGCAGCGGCTCTCAGATGCGCTGGCCGCGTGCGAGGTGCTGCTGTTCGTCGATCCGATCGGGCCCAACTCGCGCAAGACGACGCTCGCGGCCTCGCTCGCGTCGGGGCGGCCGGTGCTCGCGGTCGACGGGCCACGCCGTTTCCAGGAGCTGGCCGACGCCGGCGCGGCGGAGATCGTGGCGCCTCAGCCGCAGGCGCTCGCCGATGCGCTCGCCGAGCTGCTCGCCGACTCAGGTCGTGCCGAGCGGCTCGCGCAGCGCGGCCGCGCGTTCGCGCAGCAGAGCATGAGCGCGGCGCGCGCCGCGCAGACGATCGCCGGGCTGCTACGCGACGTCGCCGTGTGAGGGCCCTGTGCGAAACTGGCGGCGATGCCGGGGCCAGCGCACTCTGAGCCCTTGACGCTGCCGCGCACGACGCGACCGAAGGTCCTGTACGTGATGGGCGCCGGGCGCAGCGGCAGCACGATCCTCGGGGTCGCGCTCGGCAACAGCGAAGGCGTCCTGTTCGCGGGCGAGCTCGACAAGTGGTTCGCGCGCGAGGGCAGGCCCCGTCGCGAGGACGCGCGGCTACAGGCGTTCTGGCGGGACGTGCTCGGCGAGACCGGCGATGCGCGCGACGTGTTCGCCGCGCGCACGGGCTGGCTGGAGCGCTCCTCGGGGCTGCTCGACCCGCGCAAGTGGCGCACGCGGCGGCGCCTGCGCGGGCGCTATCGCGAGGTCTCACAGCGACTGTTCGTCGCGCTTGCGCGCACGGCGCACGCGACGCACGTCGTCGACAGCTCGCACTACCCGCTGCGCGCGCGCGAGCTGCAGGCGCTCGAGGGCATCGAGCTGTACCTGCTGTGGCTCGTGCGCGACCCGCAGAGCGTCGTCGCCTCGCTCGGGCGTCGCGACGTCGCCGAGCGCCATTTCGGCGTGGTCACGGCCAACGCCTATCTGTGGCTGACCAACGTCCTGTCGCTGCTCGTCTTCCTGCGCCAGCCGTGCGAGCGGCGCCTGCTCGTGCGCCACGAGGATTTCGTCGCCGATCCGCGCAGAGTGCTCTCGCAGATCCTGCGGCTCGCCGGCTCACCCGCCGCGGTCGCCGATCCGCAGAGCCTGCTCACCGGCGTGCCGTTCCACGGCAACCGGCTCGTCGCCGGCGAGGTCGTCTCGCTCAACGCGCGACCCGATGCGGCCAGGCATCGCTCGCTGCCGACGACGCTGGTGCAGTGGCCGTGGCGCGTGCTCTTCGCCCGGCTCGCGGCGGCCGAGCGCGGCTGATCGCGCACCCTGCGCGTGTCCGCGCCGGGACTCGGTCTCCTGCCCGGCGCGGCTGGCGGCGGCGCCCGCGCGCAGCTACACTGCCGCTGTCCCATGACTGTGCCGCAAAGGTCAACCCGTGCCTCTGCGGCGCTGGTCCAGTCGGGCGAGTCAGCCGCCCGTGAGACGGCGAGCCCGCGGCCCGAGCCAGCCGAACCCGAGGGCGCCGGACCCAAGGTCGTCTACGTGATGGGTGCGGGGCACAGCGGCAGCACGATCCTTGGCCTCGCCCTGGGTAACTGCTCGGACTCGTTCTACGCCGGCGAGGTCGACGAGTGGCTGATCGTGGCGGGGGCGCCGAGTCTCGGCGGCGCCGAGCGCAACGAGTTCTGGACGAAGGTGCGCGAGGCGATGCGCACGACGCGCGCGCAGGAGCTGTTCGGCGGTCAGGTCAACCGACTCGTCGAGCGCTCCTCCGCGCTGCTTCGCCCGCGTGGGTGGCCGGGCAGGCGTGCGCTGCTGCGGCCCTACAGAGAGGTGGCCGGGCAGCTGCTGGCGGCGATCGCGGGCACGGCCGGCGTCGGCCACGTCGTCGACACCTCGCACTTCCCGCTGCGCGCGCGCGAGCTACAGAAGCTCAGCGGCGTTCAGCTTCACCTCGTGCTGCTCGTGCGCGACCCGCAGGACGTCGTCGCTTCGAACGTACGCGAGATCAGCCGCCACGAAGTGGCCGAGCGCAGGGTGCGCATCCTTGCCACCAATGTGGAGCTGTGGCTGACGCACCTGATGTCGGTGCTCGTGTTCCTGCGCCAGCCCCGCGATCGGCGCGTGTTCGTGCGCTACGAGTCGTTCGTCGCCGACCCCGAGGCCGTGATGGCGCAGATCATCGACAGCCTCGGCACCGGCGTGGCGGCCCCCGACATGAGCGCGCTGCGCGGCGGCGTTGCGCTGCAGGGCAACTCGCTGATCATGTCCGAGACGATCGCGGTCAAGCGCTCGACCCGCACCGCTGAGCGCTGGTCACGGTTGACGGCGCTCGCGCAGGCGTGCTGGGGTCCGGTGTTCGCGCGCCTGCGCCCGGTGGCGATCGCGTCGGGGAAGCGCGATGCCTGAAGCGAGCCCGGCCAAGCCGAAGGTGATCTACGTGCTCGGCGCCCATCGCAGCGGCAGCACCGTGCTCGGCGTGACGCTCGGGAACTGCGACGGCGTGTTCTTCGCGGGCGAGCTGCACTCCTGGCTGACGCGCCGCGGGCTGCCCTCGTTCGGCGGCGAGCAGGGCGCGCGGCTGTGGCAGGCGATCGCCGAGGAAGTGTCGGGCGCCGAGGAGCTGTTCGGCCACGATACGCAGCTCTACCTCGATCGCTCCTCGGTCGTCTACCGCGTGCACAAGTGGCATCGGCGGCGCCGGCTGCGCGCGCCCTACCGGCGGATCTACGAGGATCTCTATCGAGCGATCGCACGCCAGACCGGCTGCGAGCGGATCGTCGATACCTCGCACTACCCACTGCGCGCGCTCGAGCTGCAGGCGATCGAGGGCATCGAGCTGTATCTGCTGTTCCTCGTGCGCGATCCCCAGGGCGTGGTCGATTCCTTCAGCCCGCGCCATCCCGACTCGCCCTCCAGGCCGGCCTTCATCACCAACCTCCAGTTGTGGGTGACCCACCTGCTCTGCCTGCTCGCGTTCCGCCGCCAGCCCCCCGCGCGGCGCATGTTCGTGCGCCATGAGGACTTCCTCGCCGATCCGCCCGGCGTGCTGCGCCAGATCCTCGACTGCACCGGCAGCGACGCCGCGATCCCCGACCTGACGGCGCTGAGCACGGGCAGCCCGCTGCAGGGCAATCGCTTTCTCAAGCGCTCGGACGTGATCGCGCTGCGCGGGCCGGGCTCGCCACCGCGTCGCTCGCTGCTGACGAAAGCCATGCAGCTCCCTTTGATGGCGCGCTTCGCGCGCCTCTCGCCGGCGCTCGTCGCCGAACCCGCTTCGAGCCAGGCGCGTGCTGCCGAGGCCCGCCACGGCGCTGATAGCTTGCCGAGCCATGGGCCTAGTTGACCGCCTGCCGGCGCCGGCCCTGCGATGGGCGGGCCGCCAGCAGTTCCGCCCCGTGATCGGTCCGATCGTGAAGTCGCTCTCCTCGCGCCTGCTGGATCGTCCGCGCGTCGTCGCGCACGGGCGCGCCGCGGGCATGCGGATCGACCCGGCCGGCGCCGCGGCGGGCTATGCGCTGGGGACCAGCGAGCCGCTGATCCAGGACGTCTTCGCCGAGCACGTCCCGAGCGGCGGGGTCGTGTGGGACATCGGCGCGAACATCGGCTTCTACACGCTGATCGCCTCGCGTCTGATCGGCACGGGCAAGGTCGTCGCGTTCGAGCCGCTGCCCGCCAACCAGCAGGCGATCCGCCGCAACCTGGCGCTCAACGAGATCGCCAACGTCGAGCTCGTCGCCGTCGCGCTGAGCGACGAGCAGGGCGAGGCCGAGCTGGAGATCCACGCCTCGCCGACGTGGGCGAAGCTCGACACGAGCGGCGACACGTCGTTCAAGCGCGACGCCGACGTGGGCGAGCGCGTGCGTGTCGCCGTCTCCACGCTCGACGCACAGCTCGCGCACTTCCCCGCGCCGGATCTCGTGAAGATGGACATCGAGGGCGCCGAGGTCGCGGCGCTGCGCGGGGCCAAGAGGCTGCTCGCCGAGCATCGTCCGACGCTGATCTGCGAGCTGCACGGGACCAACGTGGCGGTCGCCGAGCTGCTCGAGGCCAGCGGCTATCACGTGCGCACGATCGAGACGCCGCAGATCGCGCCGCGCGATGCCGAGTGGTACGCGCACGTGCTCGCCACGCCGCGCGCCGCCGCTTGACCCGGCGGTTCGGCTTCAGCGGGGCGCCTCGGCGGGCTGAGACGGCCTGGCGCGATCAGGCGTCCCGGCGCTCGATCGCCGCGCGCACGACCGACGCGAATTCCCCCGCACGCGTGTCGTAGGAGAGCTGCTCGGCCAGCGCGCTGCGGTCGAACGACAGCGCCCGGCCCGCGAACTTCGCCTGCGCGAGCTCGACGATCGCATCGCGCATCGCGCGCTGATCGCCCGGCTCGAGCAGCCACACGCCGGGCTTGCCGGCGAGGTAGTCCCAGTTCTCGCCGCGCGGCACGGCGGCGAGGATCGGCCGGTCGGTCGCCAGGTACTCATAGGTCTTCGCCGAGATCCGCCCGCCGCGCGAGCCGTCCAGGCGCGTCGGCAGCGTCAGGAAGAGCAGGTCGGCCTCGGCGACGATCTGCGCGACGCGCTCGTGCGGGACGGGTCCGCCGACGTCGACGAGGTCCTGCACGCCGGCCGCCGCGAGCGCCCGCGCGACGACGTCCGCCGGGTAGGGGTTGCCGTGGATCGCCAGCTTGACGCGCCCCGCCCAGTCAGGGCGATCGGCGATCGCGTCGGCGATCGCGCGCCCGATCACGGCCGGCGAGGACGTGCGCTCGTCGAGCGCCATGTGCTCGTAGCGGCCGAGGCGCGTCCACGCGCGAAACGCCCGCTTGGGGCCGCTCACCGGCTCATCCTGCTCGATCAGCGCCCACCAGCCCGACATCGCGCCGACGTAGGCGATCTCGAATCGCTGCGCGGGCTGCGGCGCCCGCTCGCGGCCCGGCGGCTGCCCCGCTGCCTCGGCGCTCCCGTTCTGCGCCCCCGCGTCGCCCACGCCCGCGTCGTCCACGCCTGCGTCGTCCACGCCTGCGTCGCCCACGCCGCCGACACGGTCGGCGCCGTAGCGCACGAGGTGCAGCTTGCCGCGCACGCGCTCGGGCAGGCGTTCGCGGACGGCGGCGAGGTTGGTATCGGACACGTACACGACGGCGTCGGCCCAGCGCGCGTAGGCGTCCTCGAGCGCCCTGGAGAAGCGGTAGTGCAGCCGCGTGGGGAAGTAGGCGTGCATGTCGGTGCAGGTGGGCGAGTCGTCGAGGTTGAGCACGAGCGGGAGGCCCGTCAGGCGGCTCAGCGCGACGCCCGCCAGGCCGGCCGAGTAGGGCATCATGAAGACGACGATCGCGCTCGGACGGCGCTCGCGGATCAGGCGCCGCCCGGCGAGCACCGCCGACGGCAGCCAGAAGATCGCGTTGTCGGGCCAGACGGCGAGCTCGAGCAGCTTGTCCAGGCGAAGCCGGCGCAGCGCGGCGAACAGCCGCGTCGGGCGCTTGGCGCGCACCGTCTCGACGCGCACGCCGTCGGTGCCATGCGGCCCCTCGGCCTCGGTCACGACGGTGACGTCCCACTCGCGGGCGAGCCTGCCGAGCAGCTTGCTCGCGCGGATCGCCGTCGGCGTCGTCTCGGGCGCGAAGGACTGCGAGATGCACAGCAGCGCGGGCTTCACACCTGCGACGGCTCCACCCGCGCGCCCGCAGCGTCCGCGCGCCCGCCGTCGCCGCGGGCTTGCAGCCAGTGCGCGCGGGCGTCCCGGTAGGCCGCGCTCAGCGCGGCCACGTGGCGCTCGGGCGTGAAGCGCGCGGCGACCGTCTCGCGCGCGGCCGCGCCCAGCTCGCGCCGGCGCGCCGGATCGGCGAGCAGCCCGTTGAGCGCCGCGGCGAGCGCGGTCGCGTCGCCGGGCTCGACGAGCACGCCGTTGACGCCGTCGCGCAGCCAATCGCCGACGCCGCCGGTCGCGCTGGCCACGACGGGGCGCCCGGATGCGCCGGCCTCGATCCCGACGAGCCCGAACGGCTCGGGCCACAGCGAGGGCATCGCCACGACCGACGCCTCGGCGAGCTCGCGCGCGAGATCCTGCGCGGCCAGCCAGCCGGTGAAGCGCACCCGCTCGGCCACGCCGAGCCTGCGCGCGAGCCTGCGCATCGCCTCCAGCTGCCAGCCGTCGCCGCAGACGACGAGCTCGGCCTGCACGTCGCGCATCGCGCGGATCAGCACGGCGATGCCCTTGGCGGTGATCACGCGCCCGGCGAACACGACGCGCCCGCCCGCGGCGTGCTCGGCGGCGCTCGCGGGCTCCATCGTCGCGAACAGCGGCACGATCGCGCGGCGCACGACGCCGTTGGCGGCGAGGTGGCGGTCGATCGTGCTCGAGTAGGAGATCGCCAGGTCGGCGCGGCGCAATGCCTGCACGCTCAGCGTCGCGCGCCTGTAGCCGGCGGGCAGCGTGCGCGGGTCGCGCGCGTGCGCGCAGCCGCGCAGCGCGAGGTTCGGCACGCAGCCGGGTCCGTGCGCGCGGGTGCACTCCTGACCCGGGCGGAAGTAGTGCACGCCCGAGGTGCACGCGCTGTAGCCGTGCACGCTGGCGAGCACGGGCGCGAGCTGCTGCATCACCGCGAGCACGTCGGGATCGTCGAACTGGTGCAGGTGGATCGCCGACGGACGCAGCCGGCGGGCCTCGCCGAGCCGCTGCTCGGGCGCGACGTGCGCCTTGAACAGGTTCGGCGCGAGATGCACCGTCACGCCCGGAATCGGCTCGGCGTCGATCCGTGCCGCCACCGCGTGCACCTCGACGCCCGACTCGGCGAGCGCGGTGGCGCTGGCGATCGCGTGCGCCGCCACGCCGCCGTCTCGCGTCCAGCGGGGGGTGGCCAGAAGAACCGAGCCGGCCTCTATTGTCATCCGCTCAACTCGCGGCTGTGTGGAGGAGGCGCCGGCGGACCTTGCGTTCGCTCTCGGCCATGCACGCAAATCATAGGCCGTATGGAACACTGCCCCGGCGATGGAGAGCCCCGCACAGTTCCTCAGGAGGGCCGTCGGTTCGGCGTCGCGGCGCCTGGATCGCCCGGAGCTGCTGGCCGCGTTCTACCCGCAGGCCGCGCGCCTGCAGCGCGAGGACGTCGCGATCGGCGCGATCCTCGCGGCCGTGCTGCGCAGCGACTCGACGTTCGTCGACGTCGGCACCAACCGCGGGCAGATCCTGCGCGAGGCGGTGCGCCTGGCGCCCGCCGGGCGCCACATCGCGTTCGAGCCGATCCCAGCGCTGGCCGAGGAGATCGCGCGCTCGTTCCCGGCCGTCGACTGCCGCCGCCTCGCCGTCGGCGCCCATGCCGAAGTGGCCGAGTTCTGCCACTTCACGAGCCTCGACGGCTGGAGCGGGCTTCAGCGCAACCAGGAGATCAGCGACGAGCGCGGGCAGCCGCAATACATCGAGGTGCAGGTCTCGACGCTCGACGCCGAGCTGCGCGACGCGCGTCCGAACCTCGTCAAGGTCGACGTCGAGGGCGCCGAGCTGCAGGTCTTCGAAGGCGCGCGCGAGCTGCTCGTGCGGGCGAGGCCGGTCGTCGTGTTCGAGCACGTGGCCGCCGCCGCGCGCCTGTACGGATCGCAATCGGCGACGCTGTGGGAGCTGCTCGCCGAGCTCGGCTACAGGGTGTTCGCGGTGACCGGCGAGGGACCGGTCTCGCGCGCGGCGTTCAGCGAGAGCACGGGCGCGGTCAACTGGCTGGCGACGCCGCGGGAGCTTCCGGCGTAAGCGCGGCCGCCGGCGCCGGCGCCACGATGAAGGTGAACGGAGCGCTCGTCGCCGCCAGCAGTGCCGGATCGCCGGGGACGCGAATGCGCATCACATAGCTCCCGGCGCCCACGAACGCGTGGGAGATCGAGTAGCTGGAGCCGGCGATCGTGGCGCTCGCGACGATGTGGAAGTCGAGCCCGGAGGCGTTCTGGCGTTCGGCGTAGACGGTCTGACCGTCGTCGGCCGGGGAGACGGCGCCGGTGAAGCTCGCCGCCTGGCCGGCCTGGACTTCGCCGGCCGGTGGGTCGGGCGTGAGCACGCGCCTGACGCCCTCGTACAGCAGCGCAGAGCGCGTCGCGCCGGCGCTCGTGCGGTAGGCGGTGATCTGCGTGGGCGCCTGCGTGAAGCTGTATTCGCCGCCGGGACCCGTCGTGGTGCTCGACACGGGCGTCCAGCCGCCGCCGTGCGTGTGCGCGAGCAGCGTGATCGTCTGCCCTGCGCCGGCCGCGGCGACGCCGCTGAGCGTCGCCGCCTGACCGAAGGCGAGCGGAGCCGCCGAGGACTCGATCGTCAGCTGCGGGTTCTGCGCCTGGGCGACTTCGTAGGTGAGCGTTTCGGAGGCGGCGACGGGGTTGTGCCCGCGCATGTGCACGAGCACGCGGACGCTGGCCTCGCCGGCGGTCCTGAAGGCGTGGGAGACGGCGAAGCTGCCGTCGCCGGCGACGGCGCCGAAGGCGACCGTGCGCCACTGTTCGCCTTCTGCCGCGTAGGCGACTTGCAGCGACACGCGCGCGGCGGCGTCGCCGGGCTTGACGATGCCGCTGAACGTGACCCTGGCGGGGTGCGCGTCGCGCGGATGCGCGCCGACGGTCGACAGTTTGGCGGTCGGGCTCGGCCCGCTGAGCGTGACGACAGGCGCGACCCTGACGACGGTGTGCGCGCCGTGGTCGCCCACGCGCACGCGGAACGTCGTGTCCGCTTCCAGCGCGGGCGAGGTCAGCTTGTAGGAGCCGTCGACTTCGCTGGTCGCGGCAGCCAGTGCGGCGAAGCTCGACGGACCGGCGCCGTGCTCGCGCGCGGAGACGGTCAGTTCGCGTTCGGCTGCGCTCGTGCCCGGTGGGCAGCTGAGCTTGCCGAAGATCGTCACCGTTTCGCCGACGCTGATCAGCGCCGCGCTCGCTTCGATCGTCACGCGGCATCTGTTGAGGTTGGCGCTCGCGGAGGGTGTGCTCGGAGCGATCGGCGCTGCGGGGGGCGTCGGGGTGAGGGGTTCGCCCTGGCCTGTGCCGGCGCCTTCGCCGCTCCCTGCCGACTGCGTTTCGCCCCCGTGGCCTTCGGCGCGGCGCGCGGCGCGTTGCTGTTCGCGCGCGGCCCGGTCGGCTTCCCTTTCGTGCCGGCGCGCTTCGCGCGCGGCCAGCCGTTCGGCGGCGCGGGTGGCTCGTTCTTCGGCGCGCAGGGCATACTGCCGGGCGTGCGCGGCGCGCAGTGCGCTGCGATCGGCGTGCGCGACGGCCGCGGTCGGTGCGAGCAGTCCAAGGGCGAGGGCGCCGGCGCTGAGCGCAGCGGCTGCCGGGGCGAGATGGAGAGTGGGTGTGTGCATGTTGCCTTTGCCTGGAAGGAAGGGAAGGTTTGGGTAGCTCTCGCCGCTCGTATCGGCCGAGCCCGCGCAATGCTTGACCGCCCGCGCGCTGCCTGGACGCCAGCGCGAGTCCGGCTACGGACGCGGGTAGCCCCAGCGGGCGCTGAGGTCGCGCCCGAGGTACTCGCCGAGGCGGGCGACGTCGCCGCTCAGACGCCTTCGTAGATCGTCCATCACCTGCTCGTCGGGCGGGGAGATCTGCTCGCGCTGGGCGCGGGTCTGCAACGCCAGCAGCCTGCGCCGGGCGGCCGGCGAGGTGAGCGCCTTGATCGCCGGCTTGAGCGCGCCGGCCGGGCCGCGGCCGAGGTAGAGCGAGCGCGTCAGCGCCCGCAGCCGGGGCGAGCGGATCGAGCTCGATTGGTTGGACTCGACGGTCTCAAGCGTTATCTCCTCGATCTCGAGGAAGCGCGCGATCTGCGCGAGCGTCGCCGCGTTGTCCTCCCTGTAGTCCTCGTAGATCAGCACGAGGATCTGCTCTCCCGAGAACAGCGAGTGGTAGCGCTCGAGCTGCTCCACGTAGCGCACGTGCTCGGCGTAGGGAAAGAACTCGGGGCGCGGCGAGTTGCGGGGAATGCGCTTGCCCCTGCTGCGCTCGTCGTCCAGCGCCAGCGCCTTGGCGAAGTCCTTCTCGGTCTCGATGTCGATGCGCAGGAACTGCAAGTGCAGCGAGCGCAGGAACTCGGCCGGCTCGCGCAGGATCGCGATGATCTTCGCGTCGGGGCACTGCTCGTGGATCCGCTGCGCCGCCGTGTGCGACCACAGGTAGGTGGGCGTCGCCTCGCCGGCACGCTGATCGGCTCGGGCCGGCTCGAACAGCGCCGCGTATTGCGCGAGGCTGAGTGGGTGCTTGACGATCTCGGGGACGAAGTACGAAGGCTCCTTGCGCTCGGGCATGAAGACCTGGGGATGCGTCCGCAGCATCTCGTAGAGCGCTGTCGTGCCGGACTTCTGGTGCCCGGCGATGAAGAAGTCCGGTAGGCGCACCGCCCGAGTCTATTGGCGCCGGCGAGCGCCAACCGGCCGGCCGATCAGGCCGCGAACCGCCGCCGGCCGGCCGAGCTCTCGTGTCAACCCTGGCCGCACGGGCTTCGACGCGAGACTATGTTGCGCGCATGTGCGGAATCGCAGGGAGCACGAGGGACCCCGGCGCGGAGGACGTGCGCGCGATGTGCGCGACGCTGCGCCACCGCGGCCCCGACGACGAGGGGATCCATACAGACGTGGCCAGCGGCGTGTGCATCGGCGCGCGGCGCCTGTCGATTATGGACATCGACGGCGGCCACCAGCCGCTGAGCAACGAGGACGGCTCGGTGTGGGTGGCGTTCAACGGCGAGATCTACAACCAGCGCACGCTGCGCGAGGACCTGCGCGCTCGCGGCCACAGCTTCTCGACGAGCGGCGACACGGAGGTGCTCGTGCACCTCTATGAGGAGTACGGCGAGGCGATGGTGCACGCGCTGGAGGGCATGTTCACGTTCGCGATCTGGGACGAACGCGCGCGGCGGCTGCTGCTCGCGCGTGACCGCTTCGGCGAGAAGCCGCTGTTCCTGCACGAGCAGGACGGCGAGCTGCTGTTCGCCTCGGAACTGACCTCGCTGCTGCGGGTGCGCCCGCAGCTGCGCGAGCTCGACCCAGCGGCGATCGACGCATTCTTCGTGTTCGCCTACGTGCCGGGACCGGGCACGATCGTGCCGGGTGTGCGCCAGCTGCCGCCGGGGCACATGCTCAGCTGGCAGCGCGAGCTCGGCTCAAGCGTTCGCAGCTGGTGGTCGCCGCCGGAGCAGGCCGTGCAGCGGCGCGACTCGCTCGCGTCGATCGCCGCCGAGGCGAAGCTGCTGCTCGAGCAGGCCGTACGCACGCGCCTGACGGCCGATGTCCCCGTCGGCGTGTTCCTCAGCGGCGGCGTCGACTCGACGCTCGTCGCGGCGGTCGCCGCGCAGGAGTCCTCGACGCGGCTGAAGACGTTCACGGTCGGCTACGACGTCGGCGGCGTGAACGAGACCGAGCGCGCGCGGATCGTGGCCGAGCGCCTGGGCTCAGAGCACCACGAGGTCACGCTCACGCAAGAGGACGTGGCCGAGCGCGCGCCGCTCGTGCTCTCGCGCATGGACCAGCCGCTGGGCGACCGCGCAACGCTTCCCCTGAACGCGCTGTCGGAGTTCGCGCGCCCGCGCGTGACGGTGGCGCTCGGCGGCGAGGGCGCGGACGAGCTGTTCGGCGGCTACCCGCGCTATCGCTGGATCGAACGCGCGCGGCGCGCGCAGGCGGCGCTGCCGGGCCCGGCGCTCGGCTCGCTCGGCTGGGCGCTGCGCCACTCGGCGGGCTGGGGGCCGGCGGCGCGGGCGTCGCGGAGGCTGGCGCCGACGCCGGTGCTCGAGCGCAACCTCGACTGGGTCACGAACGAGCGCCGCCACCGGCGCGCGGCGCTGTACGGGTCGCGGCTGTCCGAGCTCGACGGCACGCGCGTGCTCGACGACCTGCGGCTCTGCGCGGGCGAGCTGAACGGCGGCCCGGCGGCGCGCTGGCTGATGCACCTCGACCAGCGCCACTACCTGCCCGACGACGTGCTCGTGAAGACCGATCGCGCGAGCATGCTCGTCTCGCTTGAGATCCGCACAGTGTTCCTGCACGCCGGCCTGGCCGAGCTGGCGGGCTCGCTGGACACCTCGGTGCACCTGGCCGGCGCGGGCAAGGCGCTCGTGCACGAGATGCTGTCGCCCGGCCTCTTGCCGGAGCGGCGCGGCGGCTCCTACCGCAAGACGGCCTTCAGGGTGCCGGCGGCGGAGTGGTTGCGTGGCCCGCTGGCGCCGCTGATGGCGCGCCAGCTGCAGCGCGGCACGATCTACGAGCAGGGCTACTTCGATCGCGCGGCCGTGCAGCGGTTGCTCGCCGAGCATCAGACGGCGGGCGCCGATCACAGCGATCAGCTCTGGCCGCTGCTCTCGCTGGGCCTGTGGGCGGATCGCTTCCATGGGCTCGAGGACTGCTAGGCGCGCGAGGGGTCACAGACGCGGCGGACGGCCGCGCCTGCTGATCCTGACGCCCGACTTCCCGCCGGCGCCGGGCGGCATCCAGGTCGTCGCCCATCGGCTGGCGAGCGGGCTGGAGGCGTTCGACGCGACGGTCATCGCGCCGGACGCGCCGGAGGCGGCGCGCTTCGACGTGGACAGCGGCGTGCGCACGCAGCGGGTACGCGGCGGCGGCGCGCTGCGCGGCGGGCGCAACGCGCTGCTCAACGCCGCCGCGCTCGCGCGCGGCCTCTCGCTGCGGCCGGATCTGACGCTGAGCCTGCACATCGTCACGAGCCCGGCGGCGGCGGGCATCCGCAGCGCGGCGGGGGCGCCCACGGTGCAGTACTTCCACGCCGAAGAGGTCGGCGCCAAGCCGCGGCTGGCGGCGTTCGCGGCGGAGCACGCGGACGCGTCGATCGCGGTCAGCGAGTACACGGCCGGCCTGGTCGCGGCGACGGGCGCCATGCCGCGCGCCCTGCACGTGATCGGCAACGGCACGGACGTGCCCGAGAACGCGAGCCCGCTCGTCGAAGAGCGCCCGACGTTCGTCACGATCGCGCGCATCGAGGAGCGCTACAAGGGGCACGACACGATCGTGCGTGCGCTGCCGCTGGTGCTCGCCAAGGTGCCCGACGCGCAGTGGGTCGTGATCGGCGACGGCTCGCTGCGCCCCGGCCTGGAAGCGCTTGCGGCGTCCTACGGCGTGGCGCAGGCGATCCGCTTCCTCGGCGTGGTCTGCGACGAGCAGCGCAACGTGTGGCTGCGCCGCGCGCGCCTGCTGGCGATGCCGAGCCGCCTGCCGGCGGGCGGCTTCGCGGGGGAGGGCTTCGGCATCGTCTACCTCGAGGCCGGCGCCTACGGCAAGCCGGTCGTGGCGGGCAACGTCGGCGGCGCGCTGGACTCGGTTCGCGACGGCGAGACGGGCCTGCTCGTGGACCCGACCGACCCGCTGCTGGTGGCCGAGGCGATCACGCGCCTGCTGCTCGACCCAGAGCTCGCCGGGCGCCTCGGCGAGGCGGGGCGCAGGCACGCCTTGGCGCACACCTGGTCGCACGTGGTGGCGCGCGTGCAGGACGTCATGCTGGCGCAGCTGGCCGGGCGATGAGGGTCCTGTACGTCAACCACACGGCGAGCGTCAGCGGCGGCGAGCGCTCGCTGCTGGACCTGCTGGGGGCGCTGGGAGCGCAGGTGCAGCCGCGCCTGGCGGCGCCGCGCGGCGCGCTGCGGGACCGCGCGCAGGAGCTGGGTGTGCCGTGCACGAGCATCGCGGGCACGGCGGGCAGCCTGCGACTGCATCCGCTGCACACGCCGGCGGCGCTGGCCGAGATGACGCTGGCGGCGGCGCAGGTCAGCCGCGCGGTGGCTCGCGAGGAGATCGAGCTCGTGCACGCCAACTCGATTCGCGCGGGCATCGTGCTCGGCCTGGCGCGGCGCTGGCCGATCCCGGGCCTGCGCCTGCCGCGCGCCGTGCCGAGCATCGTGCACGTGCGTGACTGCCTGCCGCCGTCGCCGGTGAGCAGGGCGACGTTGCGGCTGATCGCGGCGACGGCCACGACGGTCGTGGCCAACTCGGCCTACACGGCCGACTCGGTGCGCGCGGCGGCGCCGCAGGCGCGGCTGGAGGTCGTGCACAACCCGGTCGACCTGACGCGCTTCGATCCGACCGCGCTCGACCGCGCGAGCGCCCGCGCGCGGCTTCGGGAGGCGGGGCGCGGGCGCATGCTGCTGGGCGTGGTCGCGCAGCTGAGCCCGTGGAAGGGGCAGGACACGGCGATCGAAGCGCTCGGCGCGCTTCAGCGTGGGGGGATCGACGCGCAGCTGCTGTTGATCGGCTCGGCCAAGTTCGTCGAGCGCGCGACGCGCTTTGACAACGAGGCCTACGTGGCCTCGCTGCACGAGCTGGCGGCGCGCGAAGGCGTCGCCGAGCGCATCTCGTGGCTGGGCGAGCGCGAGGACGTGCCGGCGCTGATCCGCGCCCTGGACGTGCTGCTGCTGCCGTCGTGGGAGGAGCCGTTCGGGCGCGCCCTGATCGAGGCGATGGCGCTGGAGGTGCCGGTCATAGCGACCGACGTGGGCGGCCCGCGCGAGATCGTGCAGGACGGGCGCGAGGGCCTCTTGCTGCCCCCGCGTGAGCCGGCGCGCTGGGCGGGCGCAGTCGCGCGCCTGGCGCAGAACCCGGAGCTCGCGGCGAGCATGGGCCGCGCCGGACGCGAGCGCGTTCGAGGAGAGTTCACAACCGAGCGCCACGCACGCGCGATGCTTGACGTCTATGAACAAGCCATCTCAGCGCGGCGGGGCCGCCGGCGCTGAGCGGCGAGCGGGTAACTGCGCGGGGTGTTGCGGTGCGGTTGCGCAGCCTTGCAAAAGCGACACTTGCGCCCTACTGTTGGGGTGGGGTTGGGGGTGGCGGCGCGTGAAGATACGTAGCTCGCAGCTCTGGACGCCAAGCGAAACACAAGGCAACTTCAAGTCAGAGCCAGCCAGCACGGATGCCCACGACCTATCACCTACCCCACCTGCGCACGCTCGAGGCCGAGGCGGTCCAGGTGATGCGCGAGGTCGCGGCGGAGTTCGAGCGCCCGGTGCTGCTGTTCAGCGGCGGCAAGGACTCGATCGTGCTGCTGCGCCTGGCCGAGAAGGCTTTCCGCCCGGGCCCGTTCCCGTTCGTAGTGATGCACGTCGACACGGGGCACAACTTCCCGGAGGCGATCGAGTTCCGCGACCGTCGCATCGAGGAGATCGGCGAGCGGCTGATCGTGGCGAACGTGCAGGATTCGATCGACCAGGGCCGCGTGGTCGAGGAGACGGGCCCGCGCGCGTCGCGCAACGCACTACAGACGGTGACGCTGCTGGACGCGATCCGCGAGCACGGCTTCGACGCGGCCTTCGGCGGCGCCAGGCGCGACGAGGAGCGGGCGCGGGCGAAGGAGCGCGTGCTGTCCTTCCGCGACGAGTTCGGCCAGTGGGAGCCCCAGCGCCAGCGCCCGGAGGTGTGGTCGCTGTACAACGCGCGCATCCGCAAGGGCGAGCACGCGCGCGTTTTCCCGATCTCCAACTGGACGGAGCTCGACGTGTGGCAGTACATCGCCGAGGAGGAGCTGGAGGTGCCGTCGATCTACTTCGCACACGAGCGCGAGGTGTTCGAGCGCGACGGGATGCTCTATGCGGTCAGCCCGTTCGTGCAGATGACCGAGGGCGAGCAGCCGTTCTCGGCGACGGTGCGCTACCGCACGGTCGGCGACATGAGCTGCACGGGTGCGGTCGAGTCGGTGGCCGCTACGCTCGAGCAGGTGGTCGCGGAGATCGCGGCCACCCAGGTGACCGAGCGGGGCCAGACGCGGGCGGATGATCGCGTCACCGAGGCGGCGATGGAGGATCGCAAGCGTCAGGGCTACTTCTGATGAAGATTATTTTTATTAATATTAAATTGAAGACGATTGCTGGAACGGTGTGCCTGTGAGCGGCGATCAGAACAGCAACGGCAGCGGGTCCGGCGCCGCTATCGGGACAGGGCGGACGGCGACTGCCACGGAGGGTGGCGCGGAGGGCGCGCGCGAGCTGTTCCGGCGTCTGTCGGAGCGCCCGGCGGACCTCTTGCGCTTCGCCACGGCGGGCTCGGTCGACGACGGCAAGAGCACGCTGATCGGGCGCCTCTTGTACGACTCCAAGCAGGTGCTGACCGATCAGCTGGAGCACGTCGAGCAGACGAGCCGGCGGATGGGGCATGACTTCCTCGACCTCTCGCTGCTGACCGACGGCCTGCGCGCAGAGCGCGAGCAGGGGATCACGATCGACGTCGCCTACCGCTACTTCGCGACGGCGCAGCGGCGCTTCATCATCGCCGACACGCCGGGCCACGAGCAGTACACGCGCAACATGGTCACGGGCGCCTCGACGGCGGACCTCGCGATCGTGCTGGTCGATGCGCGCAAGGGCGTGATCGCGCAGTCCAAGCGCCACGCGTTCATCAGCTCGCTGCTGGCGATCCCGCACGTCGTGGTGTGCGTCAACAAGATGGACTTGGTCGACTACGACGAGGCCGTGTTCGCGCAGATCGTCGAGGAGTTCGACAGCTTCGCGGCGCGCCTGGAGATGTCCGACGTGACGTTCATCCCGATCTCTGCGCTGCACGGCGACAACGTGGTCGACCGCTCCGAGAAGATGCCCTGGTACGAAGGCCCGCCGCTGCTCTACCACCTCGAGCACGTGCACATCGCCTCCGACCGCAACCTGATCGACGTGCGCTTCCCGGTGCAGTGGGTGATCCGCCCGCCCGCCTCGCATAGTCCCCGGAGGGGGAGCGTGACCGACTACCGCGCCTACGCCGGCCAGGTCGCCGGCGGCGTGATGCGCCCGGGCGACGACGTCGTCGTGCTGCCCGGCGGGCAGCGCTCGACGATCGCCGGGATCGACACCTTCGACGGGCCCGTGCAGGAGGCGTTCCCGCCGATGTCGGTCGCCGTGCGCCTCACCGACGACATCGACGTCGGCCGCGGCTCGACGATCGTGCGCCCGCAGAACCAGCCGACCGTGGCCAACCGCTTCGAGGCGCTGCTCTGCTGGATGTCCGAGCGGCCGCTGGAGAAGCACCGCCGCTACCTCGTCAAGCACACGACGCGCACGGCGCTCCTCGGCGGCATCGACGTGCGTTACCGGATCGACGTCGAGACGCTGCACCGCGACGAGAGCGCCTCGCTGCTCGAGCTCAACGACCTCGGCCGCGTGCAGATGGAGCTGAGCGCGCCGCTCGTGTTCGACTCCTACCGGCGCAACCGCACGACCGGCTCGCTGATCGTGATCGACCAAGCGACGAACGAAACGGTCGCGGCCGGCGTGATCCTCGACACGGAGGTCGACGCTGAGTCCGAGCTGAAGACCGAGCGCAGCCCGAACGTGCGCTGGCAGGGCACGCGGATGACGCGCGAACGGCGTTGGAGCTCGCTCGGGCATCCGGGCGCGACCTTGTGGTTCACGGGGCTGCCGGGCGCCGGCAAGTCGACGATGGCGGCGGCCGTCGAGGAGCGCCTGATCGCGGCCGGCCAGCCGGCGTTCCTGCTCGACGGCGACAACCTGCGTCACGGCCTCAACGGCGACCTCGGCTTCGACGAGAGCGCGCGCCGCGAGAACGTTAGGCGCACGGCGCACGTGGCGCGCCTGCTCGCCGAGTCGGGCACGATCGCGCTGGTCAGCCTCGTCAGCCCCTACCGCGTGGACCGCCAGGCGGCCGCCTCGCTGCACGCGACCGACGAGCTCGAGTTCCTCGAGATCTTCGTCGACGCGCCGCTGGAGCTGTGCGAGAAACGCGACCCGAAGGGCCTCTACGCGCGGGCCCGCGCGGGCGAGCTGAGCGGGCTGACGGGCGTCGGCGCGCCGTACGAGCCGCCGGCCGACCCCGACCTCGTGCTGGGGACGCTCGACGAAACGGTCGAGCGCGGCGTCGAGCGCGTGCTCGAGCTGCTCGCAGAACGCGGGCTGCTCTCAGAAGTCGGCCGATAGGCGGCGCGAGCCGGCGTCCTCAGTCGCTCGCGTGCCACCGCACGCCACGCTCCCTGCGTCCTGGGCTCGCTTGCCTCTCGACCGACTTGAGGCTTTTAGGAGGAATGCAGCAGGACGGTGGCGCTCGTGCCGGTCACGAGCGGGCCCTTCTTGGTCGGGTCGACGCGTGCCTGGTAGCTGCCGCCCTTGAGCACCTTGACGACCATGCTGAAGCGCGAGACGGTGCTTGTGCCGCGCTTGACCTTCGTCGTGAACTCGGTGGCGAAGCGTGTCGTGCGTTCTTCGGTCTTTTCGGTGTGGCCGGGACGCACCTTCTTGCGCAGCTGGAAGGACACCTTGGCGCCGACGGCGGCGGGCGTCACGGTGCCGTACAGCCGCACGATCCCCTTATGGCTTGAGCTCTTCACTTTCAGCGTCACCCGGTAGGCGGCTTCGACGGTGACGATCTTGCTGTACAGCGGGCGCGGGTCGAGCGTGCTGACGCGGTACTGCGTGGTCGCCAGCAGGCGCGGCACGCGGAAGCTGAAGGCGCCGGTTGGGCCCGTGACGGTTGGCAGCCCGACGGGGGCGAACGTCGTCAGGAACGGGTACGGGCTTTGCTGCAAGACGATTTTCCGCGCCGCGTTGCCGGTTCCGGTGAGCGTCCCGGTGAGCGTGACGGCGCTGCCGTAGACGGTCGCCACCTGCGGCTTGACGAGGTTGAACTTGGACCTGCGCGCGACGTTCGTCGTGAACGTGCGGTCTTTACCGGGCCTGGAGGGGCCGAAGGAGTTGCTCGCGACGAGCCGGTAGTGGTAGCCGGGAAGCATCCCCGGCGCCGCCTGTCCGACCTTGACGGAGGCGATTCCGGCGGGCAGCGTGGCCGGCGTGGTCTGTTTGCCGTAGGCCACCGTCGCGCCGTACTGGAAGAAGTAGGTCGTGGCGGCGCCGCGCGGGTTGACCGATCCGAGCAGCGTCAAGGAGGCGCCCTGCACGTGGGTGCGGCCGGTGGCCACCGCCGGGATGCCGACTTTGACGGCGGCGTCGCCGGCGGGCGCGAGCGCGAACAGCGCGCAGAGGCCGGCGAGCGCGGCGCAGGCGAGTGCACGGACCGGCGTACGGCGGGCGGTTCTCCCTCTCATCAGCGCTTCCCTCCCTTTCCTTGCAGCTTCGTCTCGTCGGTGCTCTTCCATGGCATGGCTTCCGCGCGCGCGGATGCTGTCTGGAACACTCCCGCCGGCCGTTCGATGCGGCGCGAGGTGAGTGATCGTAGCCAGTATCGGCAGGCGTTCACGGCGCGCGCCGGCGGGGCTTTCACCAAATCGTTACGTCGCGGCGCCCGCACATGTCGAGCATGGAGCGTGGTCGAGCCTGTTCGGGCTCGCGTATCTGCGATCAGCGCGCCGAGCAGCAACGCATCTCAGCCAACGTGTCCACCGAATCGATCGAGTCGATCGCCAGCCAAGCTCCTGCCACCGCGCCTGCGGCGACGTGCGCTGCGTGCGGCGCGCCGCTGGCCGCCGATCAGCGCTACTGCCTGCACTGCGGCGAGCGCTCGGCGGCGCTCAGCAGCGCGCTCCCCGGTGGTTCGCCGGCAAGCGCACTGGCGTCGGGCGCGGGCTTGCCGGCAAACGGGCCCGGCGCGACGCCGGCGACGCCGGGGCCGCCCGGCGCAGCGCCTCCCTCCCTGCCGGGCGCGCCGGGCGGCGGCGAGGCGTCGGGGCGTGGCAACGCGGTGACCGTGATCGCGGGGGTCGGCGTGCTGCTGCTGGCGATGGGAATCGGCGTGCTGATCGGCCGCTCGGGCGCCTCCAGGCCGAGCGCGGCCGCGGCACCGCAGGTGATCACGGTCTCCTCGGCGCCGGCGGCGGGCACGGCGACGCCGTCCGGTGAAGCGTTCACGAGCGACTGGCCGGCGGGCGCGGGCGGCTACACGGTTCAGCTCCAGTCGCTGCCGACGGCGAGCACGCAGGTGAGCGCCGTGCGGGCGGCCAAGAGCGCGGCCGAAGGCAAGGGGGCGAAGGCGGTCGGCGCGCTGAAGTCCGATGAATTCTCGAGCTTGCCGGCGGGCAACTACGTCGTCTACTCGGGCAAATATGCGAAGAAGCCCGAAGCGGACAAGGCGCTGGGCGCGCTGAAGAAGAACTTCCCGGGTGCCTCCGTGCTGAACGTCGGCGCGTCCGGTGGCACGTCGGGCGGCAAAGGCGCCGGCGCGGGGGCCGCCGGCGGGGGAAAGTCGGGCGTCGGCTCGAGCCCGAGCAAACCGGCGCCGCCGAGCGCAGTCGAAGGGCTCAAAGGCAAGAGCGGCAAAAGCTACGAGCAGGAATCGAAGAACCTGCCGAACGTCGTCGAAACGGGGTGAGCATGAGCAGCCTCGGCGATGCGATCGGCAGGAAAGCGCACGCGGGCGAGGAAACGGTGCGCTCGGCGCCGCCCAAGCAGGCGCTGGCGCTGCCCCCGCGCGCGAGCGATGACGGGCGCAGCGAGCTGCGCCGTCGCCGCGATGCGCTGGCCGAGCAGGTCAGCGAGCTGCACTGGGACCTCGGCGGGCTGACCTATGAGATGGCGATCCGCGACCACTTCCGCCTCGACGTGCTCGTGCGCCGCGCGGCGATCCTGCAGGAGCGCGACGCCGAGCTGGCGGAGGTCGAGCGTCTGCTGCGACTCGAGGACAGCGCCAGCGTGGGCGCATGCTCCGCCTGCGGCGCGCCGCACAGCCGCGGCGCGGCGTTCTGCTGGCAGTGTGGCGGCACGCTGATGGAGCGCACGGCGAGCTCGGTCCTGCCAGGCCCGGGCGCAGCCGAGCGCGAGGCCGAGTCGACGGTCGTGATGCAGGCGCTGCTCGCCCCCGAGGCGGGCCGCTCGTCGGGCGAGGGCTAGGGGGCGTGAAGCCGGGCATCGTGCTGGCGCGGCTGAACGAGCTGCGCTTGCCCTCGCGGCGCGTCTCGGCCGTGCTCGTGCTCGCGTTCTTCGGCTTCGGGCTGCTGCTGGGCAACGCGGCGGGCTCGCGTGTGGACTACTCGGCGGCGGCCTCGCGCGGGCCCGTGAAGCTGGTGCTGCCGGCGGCGAGCCCGGCGGCGAGTGACGCCGCGGCAGCCGGGGAAGCCGAAGCGGCGGTCGAATCGCCGGCGGCGGCCGAAGAACCCACGCCCGCAGCGGCCACGCCGGAAGCGGCCCCGACCC
>JBIOEW010000005.1:0-149717 GCA_044446425.1 Solirubrobacterales bacterium
ACGCTCTGCACGGCTGTCTATCTGACAGCCGCCCTGCTTGGATTTGCCGTGCATGGGAGCTAACCCCTCCTGTGCCACGGCCCGGGGGCGGCTCCAACCGTCGCCCGGGCCAACTTGGTCAATGACCGGGCGAAGCTAGCGAGCCGGGAGCGTCGCGCTCAACCTGAGACACCACCCACCGACGACCCCGCTATATTCCGTGAAGTAATGGCGGTTGAGAGGCTGCGAAACAGGCCGTGCGGCGGCCGCTACGGCGACATCGTGCAGTCGATCGGCAACACGCCGCTGATCGAGCTGCCGAGCCTGTCGCCGAAGCCGGGCGTGCACATCTGGGCGAAGCTCGAGTCGCACAACCCGACGGGCTCGGTCAAGGACCGCGTGGCGCGCGCGTTGATCGAGGACGCCGAGGAGAAGGGCGCGATCTCCTCAGGGCAGACGATCCTCGAACCGACGTCGGGCAACACGGGCATCTCGCTGGCGATGATCGCCAAGCGCAAGGGCTATGAGCTGAAGGTCGTGATGCCGGAGAACGTCACGCCGGAGCGCACGCAGCTGCTTCAGATGTACGGCGCCGAGATCGTCTACTCGCCCGGCGATCAGGGATCGAATGGTGCCGTGGCGATGGCTTTGGAGATGGCCGCCGAGGACTCCTCGGTCTACATGCCCTATCAGTACGGCAACCAGGCCAACCCCAACGCCCACTACAACGGCACGGCGCTGGAGATCCTCGAAGAGCTCGACGAGATCTCGGCGTTCGTCGCCGGGCTCGGCACGGGCGGCACGCTGATGGGCAACGGCAGGCGCCTGAAGGAGACATTCGGCGACGCCTGCAAGATCGTCGCGGCCGAGCCGATGCAGGGCGAGCCGGTGCAGGGCCTGCGCTCGCTCGATGACGGCTTCATCCCGCCGATCATCGACATCTCAGTGCTCGATCGCAAGATCTTCGTGACCAACGAAGATGCGATCTCCTGGACGCGCAAGCTGCTCGACGAGGAGGGCGTGTTCGCCGGAGTCTCGACCGGCGCGATCGCGAGCATCGCCGTGCGCATCGCCGGCGAGCTGGACGAGGGCAACGTCGTGTTCGTCGTCGCCGACGACGGCTGGAAGTACCTCTCGAGCGGCATCTACACGCTGCCGGTCGATCAGATCGAGAACCTGGACGCGACCGTCTGGTGGTAGGCCGCGCGTCGCTCGCGCCCGGCCCGCCGATATCCCCGAGAATCCCGAGACCCAGGCCCGCGTGAAGATCGCCAAGCAGCTGCTCGCGGAGATCGTCGCCCATGCGCAGGAGAATCCGCGGATCGAGTGCTGCGGCGTCGTCGCCGTGCTGCCCGCCGAGGACGGTGGCGCCGAGAAGACGGCGGCGCGCGCCTACCGCGCCGAGAACGTGCACGCCAGCGCGCTGAAGTTCGAGATCGCCCCGATGGAGCTGTACCGTCTCAACGAGGAGATCGAACAGGAGGGTTGGGAGATCGGCGCGATCTACCACTCACACGTGCGCAGCGCCCCCTATCCATCACAGACCGACATCGGTTTCGCCGCGGGCTGGCCGGGCCTGGAGTGGATCATCGTCGGCCTCGCCGGCGGGGGCGAGGCGGAGGTGCGCTCCTATCTGATCGACGGCGCCCAGGTCAGCGAGGTCGTCGTCGAGGAGATCGCGAGCTGAGCCAGACGCCGCTGATCTGCCCGAGCTGCGGCGTGGACTACCCCCGCACGGAGCGCTTCTGCGCGAGCTGCGAGATGCCGCTCGTGTACCTGCCGGGCAGCGAGCGCGGCGCGGTCAGCGAGCGCCGGCGCAAGGCGCGCAAGATCAAGCCGCAGTACGCCGAAGGTCGCCTCGTCAAGGTCGCGCGCGCCGGCAGCCAGCCGGAGGCTGAGCTGATCGAGACGCTGCTGCTCGAGGAGGGCATCCCCAGCATGTCGCGCCGCTCCGGCGGCTTCGACGTGCCCGACTTCCTCGCCGCCGGCCCGCGCGACGTGCTCGTGCCCGAGTCGGGCGCCGAAGCGGCTAGAGAAGCGCTGGCGCCGCAGGCGCTCGGGACCGACGCTCAGGCGTAGACGGGCTCGCCGGCGTCAGCGCCGGCGGCTTCTGAGGTGATCGCGCGGATCTCTTCGGAGGCTCGCTCGAACTCGGCGTCGGAGAGCACGGGCGTGCCCTCGAAGGGCAGCTCGCGCTGCAGCTCGATCCAGGCCTGTGTGGCGGTGTACTCGTCCTTGACCTTGACGGTCACCGGGCGAGGGATGCGATAGGTGCGCAGCAGCAGCACGTGAAGCGGCTGATGGCGGCGCCAGCCGAGGCGCTTTTCGGCGTAGTCGGGGGTCCACACGTAGAAGGGAGAGAGCGCGTCGACGCAGCGGGGGTCGGCGATCGTGAAGTGACCGGCGACCTCGGCCCAGGCGCGGATGCGCACACGGTCGGGCTGCTGAACGGGCGCACCCGAGGTGAACGCGCCGAGCAGCGGCTCGCCATCGCTCCAGACACCCTCCTCGAGCGCTCTGCGCAGCTCGGGCTGGTGGGACTCGCGCACGAGATCGCCAGGCTGGTGCTCGAACGTCGGGTAGAGGAAGAACCGTTCGTGGGCCAGCCTCAACGACTTGCCCGGCTGGCGGATGCCGCCCTTGCGGAGTGTTATGAGCTGCTCACCTTCGGCTAGCGCGCGGACGGTGACGGCCCATTCTTTGAAAGCAATTGGCATAAACGGGTGAAGCCAGGAGTACGTCTCTGTCTCTCGTCCGCTTGCCGGCTGAATTCGGCGGCGGCGGACCCCTTAAAGATACGAAACCCAGGCGGAAATCCCAAATCCCCTGCAAATCGACCCCTTAATTCGCCTGCCAACGACTGTCTGCGCGGCCAGTCTCGCCATCGACGTCTTTGCGGCGCGTGTTTCTGACTTGTCAGCGAGACGGCCCGAACCCGCCGCCGCCGGGTGTTTCGATGCGCAGCCGCTGCCCGGGATGCAACGTGCCGGTGGCCTTGCCGGGCAGCTGCTCGCCGTCGAGCTCATCGCGCCCGGGCGCTCCGGGCTCGCCCCCGCCTGCGCCAGGCGGTGCATGACGGCGGCGCTCGGCGATCAGCGAGAAGGACATCTCGCGCAGCGCCTGTAGCTCGCGGATCACTCCGTCGCCGCCGCGCGTGCGCCCGGCGCCGCCGGAGCCGCGTCGGCGCGCGTACTGCACGACGCGCAGCGGGAATTCGCGCTCGAGCGCCTCGATGGGCGTGTTCAGCGTGTTGCTCATGGCCACGTGCACGCCACTGGGCCCGTCGGCGTCGGCGCACGCGCCCTGTCCGCCGCCAAGCGTCTCGTAGTAGGTGAACGAGTCCTCGGCCGCCGGCCCGTCGGCGCCAAGGGTCAGGTTGTTCATCGTGCCCTGCCCGAGCGCGCGCCCGAAGGCGCCGAGCACGAGGTCGGCGACGCGCGAGGAGGTCTCGACGTTGCCGGCCGCGACGGCCGCGCCGGGGCGCGCGTTGAGCAGCGAGCCGAGCGGCGCGCGCACCTCGATCGGGCGGTAGGCGCCGGCGGAGGGCGGGATGTCGGGGTCGGTCAGCACGCGCACGGCGAAGTAGCAGGCAGAGCGCGTGACGGCGAGCGGGCAGTTGAGGTTGCCATCGTGCTGGGGCGCGCTGCCGGCGAAGTCGAGGATCAGCGACTCGCCCTCGACGCTCGCGTGCAGCCGCAGAAGCAGATCGCCGTCGCGCCCCTCGAGCATGTCCTCGGCGTGGACGTCGCTGTCGGGCAACGCGGCGATGCACGCCCGGGTGCGCCGCTCGGCGTAGTCGAGCACGGCGTCGGTCGCCTGGCGCAGCCGCTGCACGCCAAGGCGCTCGGCGAGCGCACCCAAGCGCAGCGCGCCGACGCGATTGGCGGCGAGCTGGGCGCGCAGGTCGGCGCGCCGCTGCTCGGGCTGGCGCATCTGCGCGACGAGCTGCTCGATCGCGGCGCCGTCGAGCGGGCGCGGCGAGATCACGACGCCCTCCTCGGACAACGTGTGGCTGTCGGCGGGCATCGACCCGGGCACGCGCCCGCCGACGTCGGCGTGGTGGGCGCGGCTGGCGGCGAAGCCGATCGGCCGATCCGTCGTGCGCCCGCGCCCGCCCGGTCCGTCGCCGGCGAAGACGGGCGTGATCACGGTGATGTCGGGCAGGTGCGTGCCGCCGCGGAAGGGGTCGTTGAGGATCCACGAGACGCCCGGCGCATGGCGCTCGCCGAGCACGGCGGCGACGGAGGCGGGCATCGAGCCCAGGTGCACGGGGATGTGCTCGGCCTGCATGATCATCTGCCCGTCGGCGTCGAACAGCCCGGTCGAGGCGTCGTGTCGCTCCTTGATGTTCGAGGAGTAGGCGGAGCGGATCAGGGCGACGCCCATCTCTTCGCAGGCGGCGCGCAGCGCGCCGGTGACGAGCTGCAGCTCGATCGGGTCGAGCGCGCTCACGCGCCCGTCCCCGCTCGCGCGCCGTCCTCCAGCACGCATGTTCCGTGCTCGTCGACGACGCCGCTCCAGCTGGGCGGCACGAGCAGCGTGGCCTCGGGCAGCGCGCACACCGCCGGGCCGCGGAGCTCGGTCCCGGGCGCGAGCTCGCCGCGCAGCACGCTCGCCTGAAGCGCCTGGCCGCCGAACACGACCTCAGCGGTCGAGCGCTCGGGCTCGGCGGCCGCATCGGCCTGTGGGCGAAGCCGCGGCGCAGGGCCCCACACGGACACGCGTACGTTGACGAGCTCGACCTGGGCCTCGTCGTCGCGGTAGCCGTAGCGCTGCTCGTGCGCGGCGGCGAATGCCTCGCTCAGCGCGCGAGGGTCGGGCGCGGCGAGCTCTTCCTCGGTGGGCGGCCCGCCCGCTCGCCGCCCTCCCTCGGGCGCCTCGACGGACAGCTCGAAGGACTGTCCGACATAGCGCAGCTCGTAGGCGACGCGCACGTCGGCGCGTGGGCCGGCGAGGGCGGCGTCGGCTTCGGCGATCAGCGCGTCGCGTACCTCGTGCAAACGCTCGCTGCTCAGCGACTCGCCACTGAGCATGACGGTGCGTGAGACGTCGTGGCGCGGCGCGGCGGCGGCGAGCCCGAGCGCGCAGAGCACGCCGGAGGCGCGCGGGCAGAGCACGCGCCGAATGCCGAGCTGGCGGGCCATGGCGCAGGCGTGCAGCGGCCCGGCGCCGCCGAAGGGCATCAGCGCGAAGCGGCGCGGGTCGATGCCGCGCTCGACGGTGATCAGGCGCAGCGCGCCGAGCATCTCGTGCTCGGCGACGCGCACGATGCCCTCGGCGCAGGCGAGCGTGTCGATGCCGAGCTCCTGCGCGAGCGTCGCGACGGCGCGCTCGGCGGCGTGGCGGTCGAGCTGCAGGCCGCCTGCGAGCGAGGAGTCGGGGGCACCGACGCCGAAGGCGTTGGTCAGCCGCCCGAGCAGCAGGTTGGCGTCGGTCACGGTGGCAAGCTCGCCGCCGAGCCCGTAGCAGGCGGGCCCGGGGGCGGCGCCGGCGCTCTGCGGCCCGACGCGCAGGGCGCCGCCGGAGTCGCGCCAGGCGATCGAGCCGCCACCGGCGCCGACGGTGTGGATGTCGAGCGCGGGCAACGCGAGCGGGCGCCCGGCGACGGCGCGCTGAGCGGTCTCGGATACTTCGCCGCCGTCGATCAGGCAGACGTCGCAGGAGGTGCCGCCCATGTCGAGGCAGAGCACGTCGGGCTCGCGGGCGAGCTCGGCGAGCAGCAGGGCGCCGCCGACGCCGCCGGCAGGGCCGGAGAGCACGGTCAAGGCGGCGTGAGCGGAGGCGCGGGCGATCTCGGTGAGCCCACCGGAGGACTGCATGATCTGCGGCTCGACGAGGCCCTGCCGGCGGGCGGCGGCGGCGAGCCGACGCAGGTAGCTCGCGAGCAGCGGCGAGAGCGCGGCGTCGAGCGCGGTGGTGGCGGTGCGCTCGTACTCGCGGAAGGTCCCGACGAGCTCGCCGGACAGCGACACGGGCACGTCGGGCAGGAGCTCTGCAAGCAGCTCGCCGAGCAGCTGCTCGTGGCGCGGGTCGGCGTAGGCGTGCAGCAGCGCAACGGCGACGGCTTCGGGGCGGGCGTCGGCGACGCGCTGCACGAGTGCTCGCGCGGCGTCGGGATCGAGCGCGTCCAGCACGCCGTCGGGGGCGATCCGCTCGGGCGCGGCGAAGCGCAGCTCGGCGGGCACAAGCGGCGTGGGAGCGGCGTCGCACAGCCGGTAGAGGCGCGCTCGCGCCTGGCGGCCGAGCTCGATCACGTCGGTGAAGCCGTCGGTGGCGATCAGCGCGGTGCGCGCTGTCTGCCCCTCGAGCAGGGCGTTGGTGGTGACGGTCATGCCATGCGCGAAGCGGCGCACGTCGCCGGCCTGCGCGCGGGCTCGCTCGAGCACGAGCGCCACCGCGTCGAGCACGCCACGCGCCTGCTCGCCGGGCGTGGTCGGGACCTTGGCCGTATGCACGACAGCGTCCTCGCCGACGAGCACGGCGTCGGTGAAGGTGCCGCCGACATCGACCCCGAGGAGCACGAGCGCAGACTAGCTCGCGGGCCACGCAGCGCGGACGCGGGACACGAGGTCCCGCGCCACTGAGGAGAGGGACGTGCCGCCGAGCAGCGCGGATGCGACCCAAAGAGGAAACGACTCAGGCTGCTGCGAGCTCGCGGTCCTCGGTGTCGGCGAGGTGCTGGTGGGAGGGGCAGTAGCCGTTGTGCGGCAGCGGCACGCGCTGGCAGGCGGCTCCCTTGCGGGTGGTGGCGCGGCACTGCGGCGGGGCGCCGCTGACGGCGGCGTAGCCCTCGTGCGGGTGCAGCGTGAGGTAGTCTTGGGCGAGCTGCACGTAGCGGCAGACGACTTGGTGGACGTGCGACTGCGCGGACATGGGGAAGTAATTGCGGATGTCTGCGAACAGCACGCGTTCGGGGCGCGCGAAGTAGTGGCGGTCGGTGGCCAGACGGGTGACGACGGCCTCGCAGGCGCGCAGCACGGCGGAGTGGTTGGCGGCTGCGGGCTCGCCGGGCGGCGCAGGGACGATCTGCGGGGCGAGCTCGCGGTAAATGGCTCGGCTGAACTGATACATGGCTACTCCTGGCCCTCCTTCATGGTTGGAGCAAACCCGCCTATTTGGAGAAGACTCCGATGGCCTCGGATCCTTCTAGGAGCCAGAACACGTCTCCGATCTCAAAAGGACCGAGATAAAGACGTAAAGACGATTTTTTTATATAGAGAGAGACGATCGCGGCGTGACTGCGCGGGTCGCGCCGGAGCTCAGCCCCAGGTCTGCCATTCGACGGCGGGGGGCGTCGCTGCGGCGCCGTCGCGGGGCTCGTCATCGCCGCGCACGACGACGCCGCGCACGACGACGTGGCGCCGCTCGAGCGCGGGGTCGGGCTGCGGGTGGTCGATGCGCTGGTGCGCGCCGCGGCTCTCGGTGCGCGTCAGCGCGCACTGCGCGATCGCGCGAACGAGCGGGTGGGGGCTCGCGAGCAGTCGCGAGAGGCCACCGGGGTCGCGCACGATGCCGGCGTCGCGCCACAGGGCGGCGCGCGTGTCGTGGGCGCCGACGGGCGGCGCGGGCCGCGCTGCGAGCGCGTCGAGCTCGGCCGCGCCGGCGCTTGCAGGCGAGGCGCTCGGGGCGGGCTCGGCGAGCGCGTGGGCGACGGCGCGCCGCGCGAACACGAAGCACTCGCTGAGCGAGTTGGAGGCGAGTCGGTTGGCGCCGTGCAGGCCGGTGCAGGAGGACTCGCCGACGGCATACAGCCCGGGCAGCGTGGAGTGCGCGTGCAGGTCGGCGACGATCCCGCCCATCGTGTAATGGGCGGCCGGCGCGACGGGGATCAGCTGGCGCGTGGGGTCGAGGCCGGCCTCGCGCAGCGCGCCGACGACGTTGGGAAAGCGCCCGGGGTCGACATTGCGCATGTCGAGTCCGACGGAGCGCTCGCCGGACTCGGCCAGCCGCTCCTGGATCGCGCGCGAGACCTCGTCGCGCGGCAGCAGCTCGTCGACGAAGCGCTCGCCGGTGTGGTCGTGCAGCGTGGCGCCCTCGCCGCGGATGGCCTCGGTCACGAGAAAGCCCTCGCGGCCCTTCACGCCGATCACGGCGGTCGGGTGGAACTGCAAGAGCTCGAGGTCGGCGAGCGCGGCGCCGGCGCTGTGCGCGAGCAGCAGCCCGACGCCCTGGGAGCCGGGGGGGTTGGTCGTGCGCGCCCACATCGCGGCGCAGCCGCCGGTGGCGATCACGACGGCGCGCGCGGCGAGGATGCGACCGTCGTCGCAGATCAGCCCGGCGCAACGCCCGCCGGAGCGCCACAGTGCGCGGGCACGGGCGCCCTCGAGCACTGCGATGCGCCGCTCCTCGGCGACCAGCGCGGAAAGCTGGCGCACGACGCGGCGGCCGGTGGCGCTGCCGCCGGCGTGCACGACACGGCGCACGGAGTGCCCGCCCTCGAGCCCGAGCGCGAGGCGGCCGTCGCGGTCGGCATCGAAGCGCACGCCGAGCCCCTGCAGGTCATGTACGCAGCCGGGCGCCTCGCGGGCAAGGATCTCGGCGGCAGAGTGGCGCACGAGGCCGCGGCCGGCGAGCTCGGTGTCGTGTAGGTGCAGCTCGACGCTGTCGTCGCCGGCGAGCGCCGCGGCAAGGCCGCCTTGCGCCCAGTAGCTGGCCGTCTGCGCGAGCGGCGTGGCGGAGATGAGCGCGACTGAGGCGCCGTCGCGGGCGGCGCACAGCGCGGCGTACAGGCCGGCGGCGCCCGCTCCGATTACGGCGACATCGATCTCACGCGATACCTCGCGCGGGAGCGCCGGAGAAGGGGCGGGCATCGCCGCCAACCGTATCTGTCGTGGGCGGGGGGCAGTGCCGCGAGCGCCATCAGGCCGCTAAGGCCCGGCGTTCCCTTTCGCCCTCGGGTGGAGGAACTTTTCGACCCGCCGGCGCTGGGCCGGCGTTAGGCCTTTGGCGGATTTGCGACCGATGCCGGCTTTGGCGGTCACGGTCGGCGCGGTGCTCGGGCCGGCGATGCCGCCGGCGTTGCCGGGCTGCGCGGTGACGGTGGGTGCGCCGGCCCCGGTGCTCGGCGTCGTCGCGGCCGGCGCGGTGCTCGTCGCGGCGCCGGGAGCGGTGGCGGTAGGCGTGAGCGGTGCGCTCGCGGCGGGCGCCGTGGTGACGGTCGTCGTGGCCGGCGCCGCGCTCGAGCCGGAGTCGCCGGCGAGCTTGACGAGCGCGGCGGCGAGCACGCCGAGCGCGAGCACGGCGATTGCGGCGATGGCGGCGACGGGGGCCTTCCAGTTGGGCGTCGCGGCCAGGCGCGTACGGGCGGCGGCGCCGCAGCTGAGGCACCAGTCCTGGCGCGGGTCGAGCTGCGCACCGCACAGCGGGCAGGCCTCGATCACGGCCGGCGGGGCGGGCGAAGCGGCGCTCTGCGCGGAAGGCGCAGTGCCACCGCCGGGCGGGTGCTCGGCGGGTGCGGTGACCGTCACGAGCCGGGCGCCGGCGGGCGGATGATCTCGGTCGGCTGATCGTCGTCCTCGCGGGCCGGCTCGGCGGACTGCGACTGACCAGTTCGTGGCGGTGAGGGCGAGCGCCCGGCGCTGTCCCCGCCTGCGGGTGCAATCGCGTCGAAGACCTGCGTGGCGGGCTGCGGCGCGGCGTGCGGCTGGGCGCGAGCGCCGCTTGCAGCAGCGATCGCAGCGTGCTGCTCGGTCGCCGGAGCGGCGCTCGGCGAAGCCGGGCTGCCGGCCGGGGGCGGCGCAGCGGGCGCCGGTGCCGGTGCCGGCGTTGGCGTTGGCGTTGGCGTTGGCGCGCCGGGCGTGGGGGGCTGTGCGACGCCGCCGGTCGCTGCGGCGGCGATCGGCAGGTCGCTGCGGCGGCTCATCGACAGGCCGCAGCTCGGGCAGAAGCGGTCTTCGCCGCTGTGGATTGCGGCGCAGCGTGGGCAGGCGGTGATGCCGGCCTCGCGCAGCACGGTGACGGGCCGGCGCTCGCCGAGGCTGTCTTCGAGCGTGCGCAGCTCGGCGTCGATGCGGCTGAGCGTGCTGAGCTTGGCGAGCACGAGCGCGTCGTTGCGCTGGCCGAAGCGGTGCAGGCTGAAGACGAGCCCGCCGAGGTCGCGATAGGCGAGCTCGCGCGCCTTGCGCAGGAAGCGCGCGCGGCGGCGCAGGCGCCCGCGCGAGCCGAAGCCGGCGTGCGGCTCCGAGGCGTTCGCCTCGGGCTCAGCCGCGGCGGGGTCGCTCGGCGCGGTCGCGGCCGCCGTGGCGGCCGTGGCGGGCGCGGCGCTTGCTGTAGCGCTCGGCGAAGCAGTCGCGCCCGGCGCAGCGGGCGAAGCCGTTGGGGCGCCGGGTGGGGGCGTCGCAGCACCCGTGCCGGGCGGCGCGGCTGCGGCTGGGCCGTCGTGCGGCTGCGCGGTCGTGGCTGCGGGAGTCGTGGCGGATGTGTGGCTGTCCACGGCCATCCAATGCTACCCAGCCCGTCCGCGGGCCGTGCGCCATGCCTCGGCGAGGTGCTGCGCCATGCGCGTCGCAGACCAGCGCTCGGCGCTCGCTTTGCCGGCGACGCGCGGGTCTGTGTCGGCCAGCAGCGGCTCGAGCACGGCACGCCAGCCGGCGGGATCGAACGGCGCGCAGAGCGTGCCGGGCACATCGGCGAGCGCCTGCTCGTGGATTCCGACAGGGGTTGCGAGCACGGGCACGTCGCAGGCGAGCGCCTCGAGCACGGCCAGGCCGAAGCCCTCGCGCTCGGAGGGGACGAGCACGGCGTTGGCGGCGTTGACGAGCAGCGGCACGCGCGCGGGCTCAACGCCACCGAGCGTGAGCAGCTCGGCGCCGGCGCCGGCGGCGAGCGCGGCGGCGCGGTCGTAGCGCTTCTCGGGACGGGCGGGGTCGGCGGCGAACAGCGCGTAGCGTCCGTCGAGCCTGAGCCCGAGCTCGGCACGCGCCTGCACTCGCGGCAGCGGTCGAAAGCGCTCGAGCTCGACGCCGCAGGGCAGTACCTGTGCGCGCCGCGCGGCACGGGCGGGCAGCTCGTCGGCGAGCGCGGAGGAGACGACGGCGAGCAGGTCGACGCTTCCCAGCGCGGCGAGCGTCAAGAGGCGCGTGCGCGGATGACGCAGGTCGGTGCCGTGCAGCGTGAGCGCCCGCGCATGGGCGGCGACGGCGAGCGCGGGCCAGGCGGTCAGGCCGAAGTGGGCGTGCACGACGTCGAAGCGCCCGCCGGCGTGCCCTCGCGCCGGCCACATACGCCGTCTCGCGAACCTGCTGCGCAGCTCGCGCACGGCGCGTGCGAGCGCGCCGGCCCCGGGCGGGAACTCGTACAGCTCGACGTCGAGCCCGTCGAGGCGGCGCAGCGCGGCGACCTGGTCGCGGACGAAGCTGCCGCGCTCTGGGTGCGCCGGGTCGGGCCGCATGTTGGAGAGCACGAGCGCGCGCACGAGCCCCTCGAAGGTAGCGCTCTGGAATGATGGCCCGCGTGGCAAGCCCGTCGCAGAGCTCCTCCGATCCGCGCGAGCGGCCGACCCCGCAGCGCAGCTACGGTCGCGACGCCGGCGACTTGCGCCCGGTCGAGATCGAGCCTGGCTTCATGCGCACGGCGACCGGCTCGGCGCTGATCTCGGCGGGAGAGACGCGCGTGATCTGCACTGCCTCGGCCGAAGAGAGCGTGCCGCGCTGGATGAAGGGGCGCGGCACTGGCTGGGTGACGGCGGAGTACGGCATGCTGCCGGCCTCGACTGGTCAGCGCAAGCAACGCGATGCCACGCGCGGGCGCCAGGACGGGCGCACGGTGGAGATCCAGCGCCTGATCGGGCGCTCGCTGCGCGGCGTGGTCGACTTCAAGGCGCTCGGCGAACGCACGATCTACCTCGACTGCGACGTGCTGCAAGCGGACGGCGGCACGCGCTGTGCGTCGATCACGGGCGCATATGTCGCGCTGGCGCTGGCATGCGAGCGCCTGCGCGAGCAGGGCCTGTTGGAGCGCTCGCCGCTGACGGGCTCGATTGCGGCGGTCTCGTGCGGGATGGTCGGCGGCGGCGCGCTGCTCGACCTCGACTACTCGGAGGACTCGACGGCGGAGGTCGATGCGAACGTGGTGATGACCGGCGAGGGCGGCCTGGTCGAGGTGCAGGCGACGGCGGAGCGCACGCCGCTCTCGCGCGCACACCTGGACGAGCTGCTGGCGCTGGCCGCTGGCGGGATCGCCGAGCTGCGCGCGGCACAGGAGCGGGCGATCGCCGCCGCGACCTCCGCCTCGGACTGACGCGGCGTCGTGAAGCTGCTGCTGGCGACGCACAACGAGCACAAGCGACGCGAGCTCGCGCGGCTGCTCCCAGAGCCGCCGGCGGGCGGCGAGGCGTGGCAGCTGGAGGTGCCGGCGGACGACGTCGAGCTGCCACCGGAGAACGGCGCGACGTTCGCGGAGAACGCCCTTGGCAAGGCGCGGGCGGCGGCGCAAGCGACGGGACGGGCGAGCATCGCCGACGACTCGGGCATCGCGGCGGCGGCGCTGGGCGGCGCCCCGGGCGTGCGCTCTGCGCGCTACGCGGGCGAGCGCGCGAGCGACGGGGAGAATCTGGCGAAGCTGCTGCGCGAGGCGCCGGCCGGCAGTGGCCTGGAATATGTCTGCGCGATCGCCTACGTCGATCCGGCGGGCGGGATCGAGCGGATCTTCCACGGGCGCTGCGCGGGCAAGCTCGCTGCTGCCCCGCGCGGCGAGCGCGGCTTTGGCTATGACCCGGCGTTCCTACCTGAGGATGGACCGGAGGGGCTGACGATGGCGGAGCTGAGCGACGAGCAGAAGGACACGATCAGCCACCGCGGGCGCGCCGCGCGGGCACTGTTTGGCTGGCTCGGCGAAGGAGCCCCCGGCGACTGAGCGCTCGGGCGAGGCCCGCTGCGCCGTGCCTAACGCAAATTGATGGCGGCGGCGATTGCGACGGCCAGGCCGAGCGCGGCATAGCCGTTGTAGCCGCCGAGCAGCAGCAGGGACCCGGTCAGCAGCGCGATGAGCACGGTCGCCAGCCAGGCGATTCGGGTGACGCTCATCGGGGCATTGTGGCGGATGGCCCGGTGTGCGGGCCCGGACACGGTGCTTGCGGGGTCGATGGGACCTGGCGATTGGCACGACACGCGGCTTGCGGCGCGTCCGTGCATGGTGTTAGCGTCGATGGATCGGTTTCACGAACGAGGAGGATCCAAGTGACGAAGGCCGAGCTGGTCGACCAGGTGGCGGATCGCGCCGATCTGACCAAGCAGGACGCCGGGCGCGCGGTGGATGCGGTGCTGGCCACCGTCGAGGACGCGCTGCGTCGCGGCAGTGAGGTCACGGTGGCGGGGTTCGGCAAGTTCCACGTGAGCGATCGCGGTGCGCGGATGGGCGTGAACCCGCGCACGGGGGAGCGCATCCAGATCGCCGCAAGCCGCGTGCCGCGCTTCACGGCGGGCAGCGGCCTGAAGAGCGCGGTGAAGGGCCGCTGAGCCTGGCGCAGACCTTCGGGGACGTGCTGGCCGCTCGCGTGAGCGAGCGGGAGTCACAGATCGTGATCGGGCTCGACCCCGATCCCGCGGCGCTGTGGCCGGGCACGGAGCAAGCGGCGGCCACGGATCTCCCGACGGACGCGGAGCGTGGAACCGGCGCGGAGCTCCTTCCGGCAGAGCGCGCGGCCGCCGCGGTCCTGCGTCACTGCCGCGAGGTGATCGACGCGACGGCGGATGCCTGCGTCGCCGTGAAGCCGCAGCTGGCCCGCTTCGAGCTGCTGGGCGCGCCCGGCTGGGCCGTGCTCGAAGCGGTCGTGGCGCACGCGCACGAGCGCGGGCTGCTGGTGATCGCCGACGGCAAGCGCGGCGACATCGACGTGACGGCGCGCGCCTACGCCGAGGCGCTGATCGAGGGGCGTGAGACGCCGTTCGGCCGGCTCGATGGCCTCGACGCCGACCTGGTCACGGTCAACCCGCTGATGGGCATGGACGGGCTCGAGCCGTTCGTGACGGCGGCGCGCACGTGCGGCGCGGGCGTGCTGGTGCTCGTGCGCACCTCCAATCCGGGGGCCGCCGACGTCGAGGACCTACAGCTCGCAGACGGCGGCACGGTGTGGCAGCGGGTCGCCTCGATCGTGCACGAGCTCGGCGCCGCGGGGGTGGGCGAGTCGGGCCTCAGCGACATCGGCGCGGTGATGGGAGCAACCCAGCCGGCGCACCTGGCGCGCGCGAGAGAGCTGATGCCCGACGCCTTCTTCCTGCTCCCAGGTGTGGGCGTGCAGGGCGGCCGCGTGGAGGATCTGGCGCCGGCATTTGCGCCGGGCCGAGCGGGTGGGTTGGTGACGGCCTCGCGCAGCATCGTCGACGCATATGCGAAGAACGGCGGCGATCCGGCGCACGCGGCGCACGCGGAGGCCGAGCGTCTGCGCGAGCAGGCGTGGGCACTCTCGGCCGTGCCCGCCTGAGCCGGCAGCGCGGCAACGGGCGTCCGCTAGCCTGTGGTGCGTCTCGCGGCATGCCTGCGGCGGGATCGGGTCGAAAGTGGAAGGGAGCCACGATGATCATCACGGTCACGCTGAACGCCGCGATCGACAAGTCGCTCTCGGTGCCGAACTTCCGCCTCGGCAGGCGTCACCGCACGGTCGAGCAGCGCACGATGGCGGGCGGCAAGGGCGTCAACATCGCGCGCACGCTGAAGGCGCTCGGTCAGCCGGTGATCGCGACGGGCTTCGCCGGCGGTGCGACGGGCACACACATCGTCGAGCAGCTCACCGATGAGTCGATCCTCAACGACTTCGTGCGCATTCGCGAGGAGTCGCGCACGAACACGTCGGTGCTCGACCCGACGACGGGCGAGCAGACGGAGATCAACGAACGTGGCCCGGCGATCTCCGAGCGCGAGGCCGAGCTGTTCCGCGACAAGCTGCTGTACCTGGCGCGCGGAGCGGCGATCATCGTGTTTGCGGGATCGCTGCCGCGCGGCGTCGAGCCCGACCTGTACGCAAGCCTGATCCACGACCTCGAGCGCCTGGAGGTGATGACGGTGATCGACACCGACGGCGAGCCGCTGCGCCAGGCGGCGCGCGCCGAGCCGGACGTGGTCTCGCCGAACGTGCTCGAGGCCGAGGAACTGGTGGGGCACGAGTTCGCGGGCGAGGAGGAGCGCCTGCAGGTCGTACGCGAGATCGCTGCGATCGGCCCGCGGGAGGCGATCATGACGCTGCCCGACGGCTGCATAGCCCAGGTGTTGATCGACGGCCAGCCGCAGACCAAACGTGCGCGCATCGCGCAGCGCGAGCCGATCGCCAGGCGCGGCTCGGGCGACGCCTTTCTTGCAGGCTATGTGGCGGCTCGCTACGAGGGCCGCCCGCCGGACCACTGCCTGCGCCTCGGCGTGGCGTGTGGCGCGGAGTCGACGGGACGCCTGGGAGCAGGGCTGATCGACCCGCGCGAGGCGCGGCGGCTGATGGGCGACGTCGAGCTCTCGCCGGTCGAGCTCCCGGCGCAGGTCAGCTAGCGCGGAGCTCAGCCGCCGGCGACGTCGCGCCTGAGGAACACGAGGTAGGCGGCGCTCAGCGACGCGCCGGCGTACAGCGCGCAGACCCACAGCGAGTGCAGGATCGGCGCCCAGTCGGTCGGCGTGCGCAAGAGGCCGTGCCAGTTCTCGTACTGTTCGGTGACGAGGTACGGCTTGATCGCTTCGACGCCCGGGATCTGCGCGACGATGAACAGCAGGATCGTGAAGCCGATCGTGCCGACGACGGCGGCGGCGCTGTTGCGCGTGACCGTCGAGAGCAGCAGGCCAAAGCTGACGACGGCGAACAGCGGGATCAGATAGACGGCGTTCGAGGCGAATACGAGCAGCAGCCCTTCGGGCGCCGAGACGATCGTGCCGGAGAAGGTGACGACGCTGTGAAGGCCCCACGAGGCGACGCCGGCGCCGGTCGCGACGACGGCCGAGAGCATTACCGCGATCGTGGCGTAGGTGAACGCGGCGAGCGCCTTCGCCGTGAACACCTGGCCGCGATCGACCGATCGCGTGAGGATCGTCTTCAGCGTGCCGTTGCCGTCCTCGGCGGCGACGATGTCGCCGGCCACGAGGGCGGCGATCAGTGGCAGCATGAAGACGGAGAGGAAGAGGAGCATCAGCACCGGGGTGGCGAGCCCCGACTGGGTGATGTGCGAGGCGAAGATGTTTCCCCGGTCGTGGCCCTGTGGCCCTCGCAGCCGCTGTACGAGCACGAATATCAGTGGCAGGATCACGGCCAGGCCGAGGCCGAGATAGGTGCGCTTCTGTGAGATCAGCTTGCGCATCTCCCAGCGCCAGACCGTCCACGTGTGGGGGCGCGGCGAGCGGGCCTCACGGGCGGGGGCGAGCGCCGGGGGAGATGCGGTCGTCGCGCTCATGTGACCTCGACGGGTGCGGCCGCGCTCGAGCCATTGGCGCCGGCCTTCTCGGCGTCGCCGCCCGTCTCGGCGCCCGCACGATCGCGCGCGGCGCCCTCGGTCAGGCGGAAGAACAGGTCCTCGAGCGTCGCCAGCTCGGGCGTCAACGCGAGGATGCCGATCCCGGCCGCGCCGAGCGCAAGCGACAGCTCGGCGACGGCCGGCTCGTCGCCTTCGAAGCCGAGGCCGTGCTCGCCGGCGCTCGCATAGGCGAGCGTCCTCTGCGCCCGTACGATCTCGAGCGCCCGCACGTCGTCGGTCGTGCGCAGCCGGTAGCCGGCGCCGCCCTGGCGGCGCAGGTCGGCGAGCGCGCCCTCGTAGACGACGCGGCCGGAATCGACGATCGCCACGCGATCGCACAGTTCCTGCACCTCGGGTAGCTGATGGCTGGAGAGCAGCACCGTGATGCCCTCGTCGGCGAGGCGGCGGATCAGCAGGCGCATGTCGCGCATCCCGGCCGGGTCGAGGCCGGTCGCGGGCTCGTCGAGGATCAGCAGACGTGGGCTGCGCAGCAGCGCCGCGGCGATGCCAAGACGCTGGCGCATGCCGTGGGAGTAGCCGCCGACGCGGTGCTTTGCGCGCGGCGCCAGCTCGACGGTCTCGAGCACGTCGGCGATTCGCTCGGCCGCGCCGCCGCCGTCGAGCGCGGCAAGCAGTTCGAGGTTCTTGCGCGCGCTGAGATACGGGTAGAAGCGCGGCGCCTCGACGAACCCGGCGACGCCCTGCAGGGCGCGTGCGCCGTTGCGCATCGGGTCGCGCCCGAACAGCTCGACGCTCCCCTCGCTCGGTGTGATCAGCCCGAGCGCCATCCGCAGCGTGGTCGTCTTGCCGGCGCCGTTGGGGCCGAGGAAGCCGTAAACGTCGCCGCTACGGACGTTCAGATCGATGTGATCGACGGCGAGGACGTCGTCGTAGCGCTTGACCAGGCCGCGCGCCCGGACCGGCTGGAGCTCGTCGTCGGCGACGGCGGCGGCCGTCTGCGACACGCCTACAGACCCCGTGCGACTGCCTCGATCTGTGCCGGCGTGATCGCGCCGGCCAGCACGTAGCGCACGCCAGAGCGCTCGAAGCTCAACAGCGTCCCCAGCGCCGTCGGCAGCTCGGTCGCCGTGGTCGTGCCATCGAGCTTCACCTTCTGCAGCCCTTCGGGCAGGTTCGGCGCCTTCTCGCCGGGCTTGACCTTGCTTTCGAGCACGTGCACGGCGGTGATGCCGCTGCCCTGCTCGGTCACCTTCGGGTGCTCGGCGCCGCTGGAGGTCGCCGCGCCGCGCGGCTTGCCGGCGGCGGGCAGCGTGATCTCTTCGACCTTCGCATTCGACGGCGGCGTGAATTCGAATACAGAGCTCGCGACCGGCCCGAAGGAGACTTCGCCGGCGGCGAGTTCGATCACGGGCGAGGCGCCCGTGGAGGAGTACAGCGCCGCGCGCAGCGGCAGGCCGTTTTCAGCGTCCCAAGAGAGCTCGGCGCCGCCGATCAGGCTGCCGCCTTCCTTCGGCGTGACGCGAGCGGTGTAGGCGGGGCGCCCGGCGATGTCGGTCGGCGTGGCACCCGACACGTTGACGTGGTCGAGCTTGGCGATCGCTTGTTCGATCTTGGCCACGCTCGGGACTTCGTGCTTGTCCGTGTTGTCGGGTGAGGCCTGGGTGTCGGGGGCTGCCTTGCCCGTGGGCGGCGTGTAGCGGTAGAGCGTGTTTGCGGAGGCGTCATAGACGGTCAGCGTGTGGCCGTCGTAGAGCACCTGCGTGTCGCCCTTTTCGGCTTGCAGCTCGAGCCGCACGCGCCCGTCCTTCGATACCCACAGCCGTCCGGATGCGCCCGACAGCAGCGGGCTCTGCGAGAGCTGGCCGGCTTCGCCGCCGTTGCCGCCACTTGCGAGGTTGGCGCCTTCGAGCAGGTTGTCGGTCAGCTTCACGTTCGCGCTGACGCCTTCCACGGGCGGGGCCGCGAGCGCGTCGTGGACGGCCTGCGCGAGCGGCTTTGCCGGCGGCGTCGGCCCGGAGCCGAGCGCGAGCGCGAGCGCGGCGAGCGATCCGCCGAGCACGGCCACCAGTATGCATACGAGCACCAAGCGGGAGAGGGGGAGGCGGCGGAGGATGTTCACGACTGCGCGTCCATGGTCAAGACCTCGGAGGCTCGGGATGAGCCCGACTTCCAGGGTAGCGCCGGACCTTGGCGGCGCCTAAAGAGCGCGCGCCCGAAAAGTGCCGCCGAGAGTGGCGCCGGACGGCCTCGATCGACCGTTCGGCGCCTCCAGGCGATATCTTCTCGCGCGCATGGTCATCGTCATCGTCCTCAGCTGGGTCCTGCTGGGCCTCGCGGTGTTCTTCATCGCGATGCGCGGTGGCCGATCGAAGATCGGCCAGCCCGGTGCGCGCCAGGCGCTGCACACCGAATCGAAGGTCAGCCGCCGCTCGGCCACGCTCGGCGTGATCGTGCTGTTCGCCTTTGGGCTCGCGGTGCCGGCGATCGTGATGGCGTTCAACGGCGACCACAAGGCGAGCGTTGGCATCGGCGGCGTGCACCTGACCGCGGGCGAGCAGGAGGGGCGTGAACTGTTCTCGAAGTCCTGCGCCGTCTGCCACACGCTTGCCGCGACCAAGTCGGTCGGCGAGATCGGCCCGAACCTCGACGTCCGCGTGGGCGCCGACATCGCGACTGCATCGGGGCGCAAAGCGCTCGTGCTGAGCGCGATCACCGAAGGCCGCGCGCGCGGCCTCGGACAGATGCCGGCCCTGCTCTACCAAGGCAAGGAAGCCGAAGACGTCGCCAATTTCGTAGCCGCCGTCGCAGGTCACTGAGGCGTCAGATGGCCTTCGCCGGCCGATCTTCGATCGGTCGGCGTCCTCGGTCGCTCGCGTGCCGAAGCCGGTAGACACTCGCTTCGCTCGCATCGCCGTTTTGGCGGCACGCCACGCTCGCTGCGTCCTTGGCCCACTCGACCCTCGAACGTCTCAGGCGCGTTACTGCCTGCGATTTAGCCAACCGTCGATACCGGCCGGCTAGAGCCATCGATAAGGTCAGACGGGCATGACGGAGTCGCCGAAAACCGCGGAGGACGTCAAGGCGATCGTGGCGGAGCGGGAGATCCGCTTCATCCGCTTCTGGTTCACCGACATCCTCGGGCAGCTGAAGTCGTTCTCGATCAACGTCGAAGAGCTCGACGACGCGTTCGAGAAGGGCATGGGCTTCGACGGGTCCTCGATCACCGGCTTCAACGCGATCGAGGAGTCCGACATGATCGCGATGCCCGACCCCGCGACGTTCGCCGTGCTGCCATGGCGCCCGGAGGAGCAGGGCGTGGGCCGGATGTTCTGCGACGTCGTGACGCCCGAGCGGACCCCGTACGAGGGCGACCCGCGCCACGTCCTGCGGCGCGCGCTGGAGCGCGCCCACGGGATGGGCTTCGATGTGTTCAACGTCGGCCCCGAGCTCGAGTACTTCCTGTTCAAGGACTCGCGCTCGACGGAGGTGCTCGACGAAGGCGGCTACTTCGACCTGACGACGCTCGACGCAGGATCGGACGTGCGCCGCGAGACGGTGCTGGCACTCGAGCAGCTGGGGATACACGTGGAGTACACCCACCACGAGGTCGGTCCCTCCCAGCACGAGATCGACATGCGCTACGCCGACGCGATGAAGATGGCCGACGACTGCATGACCTATCGCATCACGGTCAAGGAGTACGCGATGAAGTACGGCTGGCATGCGACGTTCATGCCGAAGCCGCTGTTCGGCGAGAACGGCTCGGGGATGCACACACATCAGTCGCTGTTCAGCGCCGGCCGCAACGCGTTCTACGACGCCGACGACCAGTACTTCCTCTCAGACGTCGGCAAGGCGTTCATCGCCGGCCAGCTCAAGCACGCGCGCGAGATCTGCTCGATCTTCGCCCAGTGGGTCAACTCCTACAAGCGCCTCGTGCCGGGCTTCGAGGCGCCGACGTACGTCGCCTGGTCGCGGCGCAACCGCTCGGCGCTCGTGCGCGTCCCGCTGTATCACCCGGGCAACGAGAAGGCCACGCGGATGGAGCTGCGCTGCCCCGATCCTGCGTGCAACCCCTACCTGACGTTCGCCGCGCTGCTACAGGCCGGGCTCGAGGGGATCGAGAAGGGTTACGAGCTACCGGAGCCGATGGAGAAGAACCTCTACCACCTCTCCGGCGAGGAGCGCCGGCGCCTCGGCGTCGAGCAGCTGCCCGAGAGCCTCGGCGAGGCGATCGAGCTGACCGCCCAATCCGAGCTCGTGTTGCGCACGCTCGGTGAGCACATGTTCAATCGCTTCGTCGAGATCAAGCGCCAGGAGTGGGACGACTACCGCGTGCAGGTCACGCAGTGGGAGCGCGACCGCTACCTGGCGATTCTCTGAGGCGCGTTTGGAAGGTTTGCCCGCGAGCGAGGTAGGGCGGGGATGTGTGGTGAGCAGATGCCGCCATTGGTAGCAATGGCATGTACGCCGTATATACGATTGCTACCCAAGTCCCAAGATCGGCACGCCCCCTCTGTGCCTCTTCAGCTGCGCGCGGGCACGGCGCAGGCGAGCGGCCGCGCGGGGGACAGGTACCAGTGCATCACCTGCAGCAGGTGCCCGAAGGAGCTCGGGTGGCGCGGCGCGATCTCGGCGAGCAGCCGCAGCACGGAGACGGCGTGTCGCTCGTAGCGCTCCTCTCCGGTCAGCTGCGAGAGACGCAAGAGGCCCATCGCCGCGCTCGAGCCGCCGGCCGGGATCGGCGAGTCCTCGAGGTCCTTGCGCCGGGCGATCAGCGGCTGCCCGTCTGCGGCGGTCGAGAAGAAGCCGCCGCGCTCGGGATCTGAGAAGCGCTCGATCAGCTCCTCGGCGAGCGCCAGCGCCTGATCGAACCAGCGCTCTTCGCAGGTCGTTTCGAACAGGACGAGCAGCGCCTCGAGCAGGTATGCGTGGTCCTCGAGGTAGGCGCCGAGCTTGGCGCGGCCGTCGTTGTATGTGCGCAGCAGCCGTCCGTGCTCGTCGCGCAGGTCGCGCAGCACGAACTCGGCGCACGCGACGGCAGCCCCGAGCAGCTCTTCGCCGAGCGCCGGATCGACTCCGTCGACGGGCTTCTCGCGCAGCGCCGCACCGGCCTCGGCCAGCGCGCAGATCATCAGCGCGTTCCACGAGGTCAGGCGCTTGTCGTCGAGGCCCGGACGGACGCGCTCGGCGCGCGCGCTGAGCAGACGCCCGCGGATGCGCGTAAGCGTGGCGCCGTCCAGATCCCCATCGGCGGTGCGAGGGGCCTGCAGCACGTTCAGGCCCGGTTGCGGGTGGTGGGGGTCTGAGAAGTTCCCCTGCTCGGTGGCGCCAAACCGCTCGATTGCGGCATCCGCGTCCTCGCCGAGCAGCTCGCGCAGCTGCGCGATCGTCCATACGTAGTAGCGGCCCTCGACGCCCTCCGAGTCGGCGTCGAGCGCGGAGTAGAAGCCACCCTCGGGGCCGTGCATCTCGCGCATCGCCCAGCCGAGTGTGTCGAGGCAGACCTCGAGCAGGCGTCGATCGCCGAAGCGCTGGAAGCCGTGCAGGTAGGCGCGCGCGAGCAGTGCGTTGTCGTAGAGCATCTTCTCGAAGTGCGGAACCGTCCACGAGCGATCGACGCTGTAGCGGGCGAAGCCGCCGCCGATCTGGTCGTGGATGCCGCCGGCTGCCATCGCGCGCAGCGACGCGAGCGTCATCTGCCGACCACCGCCTTCGGCGGCGGTGCCCCCACGCAGCATCAGGAACTCGAGTGCCGAGGCGTGCGGGAACTTCGGCGCGCCGCCGAAGCCTCCGTCCTGGCGGTCGAAGGAGTCGCGCAGCCGCTCGACGGCGGCCGTCAGTACGCCTTCGTCGATCGGTTGTGAGGAGGGCGCGAGCAGCGCACCGCCCGAGAGACGCTCGCGCAACTGCTCGCCGCCGGCGCGGATCTCCTCGCTGCGCTCGCCCCAGGCCTCGGCGATCGCTTGCAGCACCTGCGTCCAGGCGGGCATCCCGTGACGCGCCTGGGGCGGGAAGTAGGTCCCTCCGTAGAAAGGCAGCTGCTCGGGCGTGAGGAACACGTTCAGCGGCCAGCCGCCCTGGCCGGTCATGCTCTGCACGGCCTCCATGTAGAGGGCGTCGACGTCCGGGCGCTCCTCGCGGTCGACCTTGACGCAGACGAACTCCTCGTTCATCAGCGCCGCCGTCCGCTCGTCCTCGAAGGACTCGCGCTCCATCACGTGGCACCAATGGCACGAGGAGTAGCCGATCGAGACGAGCAGCGGCTTGTCCTGTTCGGCTGCTCGCCGCAGCGCCTGCTCGCCCCAGGGCAGCCAGTCGACCGGGTTCTCGGCGTGCTGGCGCAAGTACGGCGAGGTCTCTTGAGCGAGCGCGTTGGCCATGCCCGCCAGCCTAGTACCGCGTCGACGCGGGGTGGCGCTCCTCAGCCCGCAGGCTGTTCTTACGGTAGCTCTCGTCGGCTCAGGGCAGCTTGTGCGGGCCTTCGCGGACGAGGCCGGGAAGGGGGAAGTGAGCGCGCGAAGGCCATTCAGCCTCGCTGCCGCCCGCGCGCGAGAGCCTGACCCTGGCGAGGCTCACGTTGAAGCGCTTGCCGCCGAGCGTGCCGGTGACGTGTTTGTTCGAGGACAGCCTGACGCTGCCCTGCGCGGCGCCGGCACCCGAGATGCGGATCGTGGCCGGCTGCAGTTCGTGGTTGCTGACGGGGAACGTACCGCTCAACTTGACGCCGGCGACGAACGAGAAGTTCCGCAACGTCGCCGCCGTGGCGGTGAGCTTGGCGTAGCCCCCGCGCAGCCCGCCGAAGCTCGATCCGCTCGGCAGTTCCTGCTCTGCCTGCAGCGTCGCCGCGACGACCTGGCGGTCGAGGTCGACAATCGCGTCGAGCACCGCCGTGAGCGTGCGGCCCGGCTTGCCGCGCAGCCCCGGTGGCGAGCGCAGGTATGCGAGCTTGCGCGGCGCGACCGGCGTCGGCGCGAACATGTTCGCCGTCGTCGTGCACGGCTGCACCGGCGTGCTTGTGAAGAAAGCGGCGACAGCCGTCTGGGCGCATCCGCTGAAGTCGCTGCCGAGCACAGAGTGGCCGGTGTAGGGAACGGTCAGCACCTGCGCGTCGGGGATCAGCGCGGCAACCGCCTTTGCGCCTGAAGTCGGCGTGCGCAGATCCTGCTCGCCCGAGAGGATCAGCGCGGGTACGTTCGGCAGCGGGCTGGCCGCGGGCGGCCCTGGTGAGGCGTCGGGCCACGCATCGCACACCGGCACGAGGCTGCTCTGCAGCGCCGTCGTCGTATCGAACGGGTAGAAGTCGCTGCTCGGCAGCCCGTGCAGCGCGTTGATCGCTTCGGCCAGCTTGGTCGGGGCGGTCGCGGCTCGCTGCCACGGGAACTGCGTCTCCTCGCACGAGGTCGTGATGAACAGCGCGTTGTTTTCTTCTTCGTTGCCGACCCGTTCGCCTTCGCGTTCTGGATTGATCGGCACGCTCGGGACGAGGCCCTCGGCGATCAGGTTCAGGCGCAGCAGCGGGTCGGGGTCGCCGTTCATCGCCGAGTGCACGGCGGCCGGCAGCAGCGCACGCAGCGCCGGGTTCAGGTCGCCGGCCTGGAGGATGTCGAGCACGTCGAGCTCGCCCATCGACACCGCGTGGCGCTTGCCCGCGCCGTCGAACGCCGAGCCGCTGAGGCGGTGCTTGCGCAGGCGTGCCAACAGCTTGGCGAGTTCGCCGACCGGGCTTGTCGTGATGCCGGCGCACGCGTTGTTGGCGCACAGCTCGGTCAGCACCGGCGCGATCGCCTGCAGCCGGTCGATGCCGAACGCTTCGGGTCCCGAGCTAGGCACGACCGAGTCGAGCACGAGCGCTTCGACGTGCTGCGGGTAGCGTTCGGCGTACTCGAGCGCCACCTTCGTGCCGTAGGAGGTGCCGTACAGGATCAGCTTCTTGTAGCCCGCCGTATGGCGGATCGACTCGATGTCTTCGACCGATTCCTCCGTCGTGAACGCCCCACGCGCCTGACCGATCTGCAGCGCGCACAGTTCGATCAGCGAGCCGAGCGTGCTTTCGGTCGCCTTTTCGAGCGCCGCCACGTCGTTGAATACCGGGCAGTTGAGCGGACTGGCGTGACCCGTGCCGCGCTGGTCGAAGACGAGCAGGTCGTGCGAGCTCAGCGCCGGGGCAATCGCCGCGGCGAGCTGCTCGCCGAGCGGGTTGGCCGCCTGACCGGGTCCACCGGCGAGCGCGAGCACCGCGCTCTGAGTCTCGATCGTGCCCGCCGATTTGAGCTCGATCGGCAGCGCGATCGTGCCCGGCGTCTTGCCGCTGCGGTCGAGCGGCACGGCGAGCGACGCGCACGAGAAGCCCGCGACGCTCGTGCACGGGGCGAACGGGAGCGCGGCGCCGGCCGGAGCGGCGAGCGCGGTTGCGAGCAGGCAGGCGAGGGCACACACGGCGAGCGTCCAGGTGAGCAATCGCCGTCGCATGCCGGCGAACGTTAGCGGCATGCGTGGTCGAAACGACGCAGTTGCAGGGCATTCGCCATGGTCTAGAGCTACCCGTGCGCACGCGCGAGGAACGGGTGGCGCGATAGCCTCTGCCGGTGACCGGCGAACGCGAGATCGTCGAGGCGGCGGCAGCGCCGCCGGCGGTCGGCCCCTACAGCCACGCAGTGCGCTTCGGCGGTCTGCTGTTCTGCTCGGGGCAGATCCCGCTGGACCCGCATAGCGGCGAGCTCGTCGGTGACACGCCTGCCGCGCAGGCGCGGCGCTGTCTGGAGAACCTCGGCGAGGTTTGCGCGGCCGCCGGCACCACGCTGGCGCAGGCCGTACGACTGACGATCTACACGACACGGCTGAGTGCGTTCGCCGAGATCAACGAGGTCTACGGCTCGTTCTTTCAGGACAAGCCGCCCGCGCGTGCAGCCGTCGGCGTGGCCGAGCTGCCCAAGGGCGCGCTCGTGGAGATCGACGCGATTGTCGCCCTCTAGGCGACTGTTGCGCTGAGCGGCTCGGCCGGCTCGCAGGCCGCGTCGAGCTCGGGCTCGGCACCGCGTAGCGCCTGGCCGAGCAGGCGCCACAGGGTCGCGCGCTCGTCGTCGTCGAGCGCCCTGAGCACGTCGTCCTCGATCGACTCCTGGCGGTGCTCGGCGTCGTCCAGCGCCTTTGCGCCGGCCGGCGTCAGGTCGACCAGGTGGCGGCGCCGATCGCTCGGGTCGCGCGTGCGGCTGACATAGCCGAGCTGCTCGAGCTCGTTGAGCAGCAGCACGACGTTGTTGGCGTCCATGCAGAGCGCCTCGGCGAGCTCCTGCTGGGGACCACCGTTATGGTCGCGGACGTAGCTGAGCGACATCAGGTGGCGCATGTGCATGCCGAGCAGGTCCTCCGTGCTGCGCCTGTAGACCTGCTTCGCCAAGCGCGTCAGCAGGGCCATCGAACCAGGAGCACAAGGCCTCTCTGCACCCATCGCTTGTGATTTTACACCATTTGGCATCGCTTGTCACTATAACAGCGATGTTAAATTTTAGATTGACCCTCCTTGTCGTAGGGATGATCCTTGCTATGGTGTCCCAGATCGCAACTGAAGGGAGCCACATGGCCACGATCATCGAACAGCTCGAGAAGAGAAATCCAGCCGGCCGCACGCGCCGCCGTGCGGCGCAATCGCGTCTAGCGCAGGGCGGAACAGCGGTGCAAGCGCCCGAGGAGCAGGCCGGTGAGCGCCGTCCCTCCGGGTCGGCCGCGGGCCGTCACGCCGACGCAGAGCTGACCGGCACGGCGGCCGAGATCGCCACGAGGAACGAGCGTCGCCGCTGGATCGCGCTCGCAGTGCTCTGCCTCGGGCAGCTGATGATGGTGCTCGACTCGACGATCGTCAACGTCGCGCTGCCCTCGATCCAGCACGACCTCGGCTTCTCCCAGGGCAGCCTCACGTGGGTGCTCGACGGATACCTGATCACCTTCGGCGGCTTCCTGCTGCTGGCCGGGCGACTCGGCGACCTCGTCGGGCGCAAGCGCGTGTTCCTGAGCGGGCTCGTGCTCTTCACGGCCGCGTCCGTGCTGTGCGGGATCGCCGACAGCCAGGGCCTCTTGATCGGCGCACGCCTGTTGCAGGGCGTGGGCGGCGCAGTCGCCTCGAGCGTGATCCTCGCGATCATCGTCACCGAGTTCCCAGCGAAAAGGGAGCAGGCCAAAGCGATGGGGCTGTACGCGTTCGTCTCGGCCGGGGGCGGCTCGATCGGGCTGCTCGCCGGTGGCGCGCTGACGCAGTCGCTCGACTGGCACTGGATCTTCTTCGTCAACGTGCCGATCGGCATCGTCGCCTTCGCGCTTGGCTCGCGGCTGATCGTGGAGAACGAGGGAATCGGCCTGCGCGGCGGCGTCGACTGGCTCGGCTCCGTGCTGATCACGCTGGCGACGATGGCCGGCGCGTTCGCGATCGTGAAGTCCAGCGAATACGGCCTGACCTCGGCGCGGACGCTCGGCGTGGGCGGCGGCGCGCTCGTCCTGCTCGCCGGCTTCCTCTGGCTCGAGTCGCGGCTGGAGAACCCGATCATGCCGCTGCGCATCTTGCGCCTGCGTGCGTTGATGGGCTCGAGCCTCGTGCGTGGGTTCCTGATCACCGGCATGTTCTCGGCCTTCTTCCTCGGCTCGCTCTACCTCGAGCACGTGCTCGGCTACGACGCGATCAGCACCGGGCTGGCGTTCATGCCACTGACGATCGCCATCGCCGTCATGTCGATGGGCGTCTCGGCGCGGATCGTCGAGCGCGTCGGTGGCGTCAACACGCTCGCCGCGGGGCTCGTCGGGATCATCGCCGGGCTCGTGCTGCTCGCCACCCAGGGCGTGCACGCGAGCTACTTCCCCGGTCTGTTCTTCGCGTTCCTGCTACTCGGCCTCGGCGCCGGCGCTTCGTTCCTGCCGCTCTTGACGATCGGCATGGCCGACGCACCCCAGCGCGACGCCGGTTTGGCCTCGGGCATCGTCAACGTCTCGGTGCAGCTGTTCGGCGCGATCGGACTGGCCACGATGGGCACGATCGCGACCGATCACACGAAGGCGCTGACGGCGAGTGGGCACGCGCTGAGCAGCGCGCTGACCGGCGGCTACCACCTCGCCTACATCGTCGCCGCGATCTCCGTGGCGCTCGGCATCGTCGCGGCCTTCATCACCCTGCGCCCGCCGTCGCGCACGGTGATGCAGGAGCTCGAGCACGACTTCGGGCGCGCGAGCGCCGGCGCTCAGACCGCAGAGCAGCTCGTCTAGCCGGCGCCCGACGCGGCGCCCTCCGCCGGCGCCGCCAAGCCGCCCGCCACCCTTCCCCCGGGGCGGCGGGCGGCTTACGCTTGCGACGGGCGCAGGGCGTTCAGCCCTCTGTGCGCAGCAGCGCGCGCTTGATCTTGCCGCTCGCAGTCTTTGGCAGCTCCGGCGCGAAGTCGACGATGCGCGGGTACTTGTACGGCGCCGTACAGCGCTTGACGTGCTCCTGCAGTTCGCGCACGAGCTCCGGCGAGGGGGCGTAGCCGTCATCGCGCAGCACGACGATCGCGCGCACGATCGAGCCGCGCTCCTCATCCGGCGCGGCGACCGCCGCCGCCTCGGCCACGGCCGGGTGGGCGACGAGCGCCGACTCGACCTCGAACGGGCCGATGCGGTAGCCCGAGGAGATGATCAGATCGTCGTCGCGTCCCTGGAAGCGCAGCCAGCCGTCCTCGTCCTGCTCGACCAGGTCGCCGGTGCGCCAGACCTCACCCGTGCGGCGGTCATCGACCGCCCAGGCGCCGTCCTCGCTGCGCTGCACGTGCTCGCCGAGGTAGCCGAGGAAGAACGTCGGCACCGTACGGGGGTTGGCCGTCAGCTCGCCGTCTTTCACCAGCAGCCCGATCCCGGGCAGCGCCTTGCCCATCGACCCCGCCCTTGCCGGCGCGCCCGGCGGCGCGCCCGTCAGCTGGCCGGTCTCGGTCTGCCCGTAGCCGTCGCGGATCTCCAGGCCCGTGCTCTCGCGCCAAGCGCGCAGCACCTCGGGGTTGAGCGCCTCGCCGGCCGCCACCAACGCGCGCAGCTGCGGCATCGGCGCAAGCGTTGCACGCTTTGCGATCACGCGGTACTCGGTCGGCGCCATGCAGAGCACGTTGACGCGCTCGCGCGCGAGCAACAGCAGGCGCTCCTGCGGGTCGAAGCGCCCGTCGTGCAGTAGCGCCGAGGCGCCCTGCAGCCACGGCGCGATGAACACATTGCGCGCCGACTTCGACCAGCCGCTGGCCGCCGTGCACCAGACGAGCTCGCCCGCACGCGGCCCGAGCCAGCTCTGCGCCTGTAGGCGCTGCCCGTCCAGGTAGCGCTGGCCGTGCACGACGGCCTTCGGCTCGCCCGCCGTGCCGCTCGTGAACGCGATCAGGCATGGATCGCCGGCCGACAGCTCGACCGGCTGGGCGGGCTCGGCGGCGTACAGGCTCTCGTCGGGTACGAGCAGCACCTCGCACTCCGGGCCCGCCGCCTCGAGCTCTGAGCGATTGCGCTCGTCGGCGACGATCAGCGATGGCCGCACCGCGTCCAGGCGCATGCGCAGGTCTTTGGCGCGCAGCTGCTCCGTGCACGGCAGCACGACGGCGCCGATGCGAAAGCACGCGACCATCGCGAACACCCACTCCGGGCGGTTGCCGATCAGCGTCATCACGACATCGCCGCGGCCGACCCCACGCTGGAGGAAGGCGCCGGCCATCCGCGCGCTGCGGTCGCTCACTTCGCGGAACGTCCACTCGCGCCGCTCGTCCGCGTGCGTCAGCTCGAGCAGCGCCAGCCGCTGCGCCGGCATCGCTTCGACTATGTCGCTGGCGAAGTTCATGCCGGTATTCTCCCTTTACCCAGAAAAAACGACTTTGGAGCGCTAATCCGCATGGCCGTAGCCGCGACGCCGTACACCGACAAGACCGACGAGCAGAAGGCCATCACCGAGATGGTCCACCAGTTCGTCGACGAGCAGATCCTGCCCAACGCCGAGCACTACGACCACGAGGACTCCTTCCCCGAGCCGATCGTCGAGCAGATGAAGGAGCTGGGGCTGTTCGGCGTGACGATCCCCGAGCAGTACGGCGGTATGGGCCTCGACCTGACCACCTACGCGATGATCGTCGAGGAGCTCTCGCGCGGCTGGATCTCGATCTCGGGCGTCGTCAACACGCACTTCATCGGCTCCTACCTGCTGATGATGTTCGGCACCGAGGAGCAGAAGCAGAAGTACCTGCCGCGGATGGCCGCCGGGGAGATCCGCGCCGCATTCTCGCTGTCCGAGCCCGAGCTCGGCTCAGACGTGCAGGCGATCAAGACTCGGGCCTCCAAGCAGGACGACGGCACGTGGGAGATCAACGGCCAGAAGATGTGGGTCACCAACGGCCTGCTGTCATCGCTCGTGTTCACGCTCGTGAAGACCGACCCGGACGCCGATCCCCGCTACCGCGGTATGACCTGCTTCATCTGCGAGAAAGAGCCGGGCGTCGGCGAGAACACGGGTGCGCTGAAGGGCTTCAACGTCCCCCCGAAGATCAAGAAGATGGGCTACAAGGGCGTCGAGTCCACCGAGCTCGTGTTCGACGGATACCGCTGCCCCGCCGAGAACATCCTCGGCGGCGAAGAGGAGGGACTGAACAAGGGCTTCGTGCAGATGATGGACGCGCTCGACCTCGGGCGCGTGAACGTCGCCGCCCGCGGCGTCGGGCTCGCTCAGCGGGCGCTCGAGCTGGCGCTGCGCTACTCGCAGGAGCGCAAGACGTTCGGCAAGCCGATCGCCGAGCACCAGGCGATCCAGTTCAAGCTCGCCGATATGGCCACGCAGGTCGACGCTGCGCGACTGCTCGTGCGCCGGGCGGCCGCGATGAAGGACGCCGGCGAGCGCTCCGATCTGGAGGCGGGCATGGCCAAGCTGTTCGCCTCCGAGGCCGGCCGCTTCTGCGCCGAGGAGTGCCTGCGTATCCACGGCGGCTACGGCTACTCCAAGGAGTATGAGATCGAGCGCATCTATCGCGACGCGCCGCTGCTGCTGATCGGCGAGGGCACCTCCGAGATCCAGCGCATGGTGATCGGCCGCAAGCTACTCCAGCGGCATAAGATCTGATCCGATGGCAGAGGATGCCAAGGCGCTGATCGAACTCGCCACGCGACGGTTCATCGAGGAGGTGCCGGCGCTGGCGCCGATCAAGCTCGTCGTTGGGGTGGAACTGCGCGGGCGTGGCGACGTCCAGCACTTCCGCCTGGAGATGCCGGACGTGAAGGTGACCAAGGGCCCCGCCGCAGACGCGCGCCTGCGTGTCGACATGCGCCGCGAGTTCTTCAACGTGATGGCGCGCGAAGGCAAGGTGCCCGACTGGATCGAGGCCTTCGCCTACGGCCAGGCCAAGGCCTCTGGACCCGAGCAGTTCCTCAAGCTGATCGTCAACGTCGTCGAAAAGCAGCAGGAGCGCGAGCGCACGCGCAAGGCGCGCAAGCCCGCCTAGCTGCGCTCAGTGGTAGGACGTCAGCTGCTGCGCCAAGAACGCCAGCGAGCCGAGCAGGAACAGGCACATCACGATCAGCGAGAAGTTTTCGTTCATGACCCTGCGACCAAGATAATGCACGCCGCCGTCCGATGCACGCCCTGCCGCGGACTCGACGCGCCCGTGGGCCTCGCCGGCACGGCCGCTCCGACGCCGCTCAGAGCGCCGCGCCGCCGTCGTAGAGCTTGATGATCTTGACGGCGCCGTCCGGCGCGGCGTCGAGGCACAAACGGCACAGCACGCACTCGTCGAGGTTCTGCTCCACGAGCTCGAGCGTGCCGTTGCCGTCCTGGGCGAAGATGTCTACCGGGCAGGCCTCGGTCAGCTTGCGCGCGAGCTCGCCATCGGCGGCGGCCGCGTCGTCGACCTCGACGGCGATGAAGAGGGCGTCTTTCCTCATGCTCCGCCCCTCTCTGCGATCTTGGCCTTGACGAGATCGGGGATCTCGTCGATCCGCTGCACGACAGGGATTCCGGCCGCCTCCAACCGGGCGATCTTCTCCGTCGCGCTGTCCTCCTTACCCTCGACGATCGTGCCGGCGTGCCCGAAGGACATGCCTTGCATCTCCTCGTCGTCCATGAACTTGCCCGCCATGAAGGCGATGATCGGCAGGCGCGAGTTGTGCTCGGAGACCCACTGCGCCAGCTGGGCCTCCATGCGGCCTCCGGGCTCGGTGTAGATCACGATCGCCTGAGTCTGCTCGTCGGCCTCGAAGTACGGCATCAGCTCGGCGTAGGTGGAGCCGATGATCGCGTCGCCGCCGATCGAGACCGCCGTGGAGACCCCGAGTCCGGCGGCCGTCAGCGTGGAGGAGATCTCCGTGGTCATCCCGCCGGAGCGGCTCATCACGCCGACTGCGCCCGGCTGGTAGGCCACAGCGGCGTTGCGTGCCGGGCCGCCGATGCCGCCCATCTTGGCGACGCCCGGGACGATCACGCCGAGGCAGTTGGGGCCGATGATCCGCGCGCCCTTGGCGTCGGCGAGCTCGACCATCATCGCGACGTCGCGGCGCGGGATCCGCTCGGTGACGATCACGATCGTCTTGATGCCGGCGTGCAGCGCCTCGAACACGGCATCTCGCGTGCCTGCCGGCGGGACGGTGACGACCGAGCCGTCGGGCACGACGCCGCCGTTGTGCTCGACGACCTGCTCGACGGTGTCGAAGACCGGAACGCCGTGCACCTCACGGCCCTTGCGCCCGGGGGTTACGCCGCCGACGATCTTCGAGCCGTAGTCGAGGCACTCGCGGGTCAAGTTGACCGCCTCTCGACCGGTGATGCCCTGGATGATGAAGGTCGTGTCCTGGTCGATCAGGATCGACATGGCTAGACCGCCGCTCCCTGGATCTTGGCGACGGCCCTACCGGCGGCCTCCCACAACGACACCGACCGGTCGCAATACTCGATCCCGTAGGAGTCGAGGATCTTGAAGCCCTCCTCCTCCCACGCGCCCGGGATACGGAAGATCGCGATCGTCTCGCCGGGGTCCTTGCCGAGCTCCAGACACGCCTTGATCACGCCGCGCGCGACGATGTCCACGCGCGTGTTCGAGACGATCGACATCATCACGGCGATCTTCTCGACGCCGTCTTTCTGCAGGACCTGCTTGGCCAGGCCGCAAGCCTTGGCGACCGACGGGTTGCCGCCGATCTCGGAGTAGTTGGCGGGCTTGCCGCCTTGCTGGCGCACGGCGTCGGTGAGCGTCAGCGAGCCGCCGCCCGCCCCGATCACCAGACCGATGTTGCCGTTGAAGCCTGTGTCCTTGCCCTGGATCACGCCGCGATGATCGGCGTCGTCGATCGCCTTGACTGCCTCCTCGAACGGGGTCGGGGTGTGGCCCTCGCGGGTGCCCTCCTCATCGCCGATGCCCAGCGCCTTGAGCAGGCCCTTCTGACGCGGCATGCCCTCGTTCTCCATCTCCATGTGCGCGTCGAGCGCGACGAACGAGCCGTCCTTCAGCTCCGCCAGTGGGTTGATCTCGGCGAGCGTCATGTCGTTCTCGAGGAACAGTCGGGCCAGGCGAGCGAGCACCGGCGTGGCGCGCTGCAGGGCCCTGCCGGTGACACCGGCCGCGGCGATGACCTGCTTGGCCTGGAAGTCGGAGAAGGGCTCCAGCAAGGAGAAGTGGCCGCGACCGACGTGGTCGGGGTGCTCCTCGGCGACCTGCTCGATGTCGATGCCGCCCATGTCGCTGAAGAGCATCAGCGGTTTCTTCGCGGCGCCGTCCCAGACGACGCCGGCGTAGTACTCCTGCGCGACTTCGGCCTTCGGGTCGACGAGCACGCCTCGCGGCATGTGCCCGCCGATCTCAAGTTGCAGGATGTCCTTGGCGTAGGACTCCGCCTCCTCGGGCGTGTCGGCGAACTTGACGCCGCCGGCCTTCATCCGCCCGCCCGAGAGCACCTGGGACTTGATCACCGTCGGGCCGGCGATCCGCTGCGCGATCTGCGCCGCCTCGGCCGGGTCGGTCGTGAAGCCGTAGTCGGTCACGGGGATGCCCGCGCGCTTGACGATCTCGCGTGCCTCGAACTCGAAGAATCTCATGCGGCGCGGAACCCTACACGGCTGTGCGCGGAAGGGTCAGCAGTCGGCGAGCGCTCGCAGCGTCTCGCAGATCTCGTCGCGTCGAGGGCCGAGTGAACCGGCTCGCTCGGTGAACGCGGAGCGCAGGATCGGCTCGAGGTTGTCGAACGACGCGGCGCATTCGACGTGCAAACCCTCGCTTGGCCCAAGCCCTATCTCTGTCGGGATACCGCGCACCGTGCGGCTGATTGGGGCGGCCACGACTTTGTGCAGGACCGACACCGCCTCCGAGCGCGTGACGATCAAGTACGGCCGACGCTTGTCTTCGGCTTCGGCCCACCAGATCTCCCCCTGTTGCGGGACGTTCACCAGGGTTCCTCAGCGATCGACGCACGGGTCAACCGCTCCGCGTGGGCGATCTCCTCATCGGTCTCGGGACGACGTTCGTATCCGGCAACGATTTCGGCTCCTATCCGGCGCCTTCGCTGCTCGTCCACCAGCTTCTCCAGCGCGACGCGCACGCCCTCCGAACGACTGGCCACGACTCCGTCCGCCACGAGGCCGTCGAGGTCCGCGACGAGCTCATCATCGAGGCGAGTAACGACCTGAGCCATACGCAAAGCATAGCAAGACGCAATGCGCCCCGTATGGCTAGATGCTGTCAAACGGCAGTGGGCGTCGGCACGAAGCCGTACGCCTCGGCCAGCTCCGGGTCCTTCTTGGCGAGCATCTCGGCGAGGTTGACCATCACCTTGCACTGCTTCCACGTAGCGTCGTCTTGCATCTTGCCGTCGATCATGTGCACGCCGCGCCCGTCGGGGATCGCCTCGATCACCTTCTTCGCGAACGCGACCTCCTCGGGCTCCGGCGAGAAGACCTTCTTGGCGATCGCGATCTGGCCTGGGTGCAGCGACCACGCGCCGACGCAGCCGAGCAGGAAGGAGGCGCGGAACTGCGTCTCGCAGCCCTCCGCATCGGAGATGTCGCCGTATGGGCCGTAGAAGGGCAGCGCGCCGACCGACGTGCACGCGTCGACCATGCGCGCGATCGAGTAGTGCCACGGGTCCTGCTGATAGCTCGCCCGCGGCGCGTCCGGGTTCTCCGGGTCGGGGTCGGCGATCGTGCGGTAGCCCGGGTGCCCGCCGCCGACGCGCGTCGTCTTCATCCGCCGCGACGCGGCGAGGTCGGCGGGGCCGAAGCTCATTCCCTGGATCCGCGGCGAGGCGCTCGCGATCTCCTCGAGGTTGGCCACGCCCTGTGCCGTCTCCAGCACACAGTGGATCAGGATCGGCCGATCGATCCCCGCCTTCGCCTCCAGCTGGGCGAGCAGGCGGTCGGCGTAGTGAATATCCCACGGCCCCTCGACCTTCGGGATCATGATCACCTCGAGCTTGTCGCCGATCTCCGTCACGAGCTGCGTGAGGTCGTCGAGCACGTACGGCGAGGCCAGCTCGTTGACGCGCGTCCACAGCGCCGTGTCGCCGAGGTCCATCTCCTTGCCCACCTTGATCAGGCCCGCGCGCGCCGCCTGCTTCTTTTCCAGTGGCACCGCGTCCTCGAGGTTGCCAAGCAGGATGTCCACCTTCGGCGCCAGATCCGGCGTCTTCTCGACCATTTTCGGGTTCGAGAAGTCCATGAAGTGGATCATCCGGGACGGCTTGAAGGGGATCTCGCGCGCCGGCTCCGGGGCGTCGATCGCGAGGGGCTTGAAGAAGTCGCGGGGGTTGCGCAAGTCGGGTCTCCTGTGTCTGCTGTCGGGTCTGCGGCTGTGCAACGAGTTCGATCGTCGCCGGCTGAACGCTATCGCGCGTTGCGATCGCTCAGGCGCCGACTGGCCCAACTTGCCTGCGCGATACTCCTGGGCGATGTCTCCGGAGCCCGCTATCGCAACCTGGCCGAGTAGGTGATGGCACGGGAGAACGTGGAGATCGTCAAGCGAGCGATCGATGCCTTCAACAGGATCGACATCGATGCCTTCACCACGCTTACGACCGCGGACTTCGAGTGGTCTCCGTCGATGGTCGCCATCGAGGGCGAGATCTTTCGGGGAAGCGAGGGCATCGGCGCGTACTTCGCGAGCCTGAGCAATGCCTGGAAGGAGTTCTTGATCCTCCCGGGCACGTTTCGCGAGGCAGGCGATGTCGTGGTCATGCTCGGGGGGCTCAGAGGACGCGGACGGAACAGCGAAGTCACGGTCGATGCGTCGCTCGGCATGGTGTTCGACCTTCGTGGCCGGAAGATCTCCCGGATACGAGGCTTCCTCGATCATGCCGAAGCATTGCGAGCAGCCGGAGCAGCCGAGTAGACGGCTGCGTCCAACTACTATGCTGGCGCACGATGCGCGACCCGCGATCGCGCAATCGAGCCCTGAGCAAACGCCGAAACGCTAGGAACCCATGAGCGAGACGCAAACCGTCGAGACCGACCAGGCCGCGCGCGAGGCGAGCGGCGCCCACCCGTACGGCCGCTACCTCGAGGAGTTCGAGGTCGGCGCGGTCTACAAGCACTGGCCGGCCAAGACGGTCACCGAGTCAGACGACCACCTGTTCTGTCTGATCACGATGAACCACCACCCGCTGCACATCAACGACGTGTACGCGCACAAATCGCAGCAGGGACGCAACGTCGTCGTCGGCCCGCTCGTCTACTCGTTGGCGCTCGGCATGTCCGTCTCGGACGTCAGCGGCAAGGCGATCGCCAACCTCGCCACCGAAGAGCTCAAGCACCCGGCGCCCGTGTTCCATGGCGACACCTTGTTCTGCGAGTCCGAGGTGCTGGAGAAGAAGGAGTCCAGATCAAAGCCTGACCGCGGCACCGTCAAGGTGCACACGCGCGTGCTCAACCAGGACGGCGTGCTCGTCGCCGAGTTCAAGCGGCTCGTGCTCGTCCCGCGCAAGGCCCCCGGGGGCGGCGAGGCCGAGGGTAACGTCGAGTAGCAGGCCCCGTCGGAGCGGCCCGCGCGCGGGCTCCGAACCGTACGCCAGGGCCTGTCCGAGCCCTACGCCGGGGCCCGTTGGTCCAGACGGAGACGCCGTGGCCAGTCTCGTCGCGTGAGCGTGCGATACCCTCCCAAGGACCGCCCCGATGGGCGTTTTTTCCGTTCCCGGGGACATGACGAGCCCCTCGGACGGCGCCGACCGACAGAGGAGCGAGTCGGCGTGCCGATCATGACCGCGATCGAGGAGCCGCATTACCCCATGAACACGACCGCCTCCGCCCCCACGACGAACGAGCGCCTGCTGACCTGGGTCGGCGAGGTGGCGTCGCTGACCGAACCCGACCAGATCCATTGGTGCGACGGCTCCGCCGAGGAGTACGACGCCCTCTGCCGGGAGCTCGTCGACGCGGGCACGTTCGAGAAGCTGTCCGACGCCAAGCGTCCCAACTCCTACCTCGCGCTGTCGGACCCCGGTGACGTGGCGCGCGTGGAGGATCGGACGTTCATCTGCTCGCAGACCGAGGACGAAGCCGGCCCGACGAACAACTGGCGCGACCCCGAGGAGATGCGCGGGACGCTGCGCGAGCTGTTCGCCGGCTCGATGCGCGGGCGCACGATGTACGTCGTGCCGTTCTCGATGGGCCCGCTCGGCTCCAACCACAGCTACGTGGGAGTGCAGCTGACCGATTCCACCTACGTCGCCGTGAGCATGCGGATCATGACGCGCATGGGCCGAGGCGCGCTCGACGCGCTCGGCTCAGAAGGCGAGTTCGTCCCGTGCCTGCACTCGGTGGGCATGCCGCTCGCCGACGGCGTCGAGGACGTGTCGTGGCCGTGCAACGCCGAGAACAAGTACATCGTCCACTTCCCCGACACGCGCGAGATCTGGTCGTTTGGCTCCGGCTACGGCGGCAACGCGCTGCTCGGCAAGAAGTGCTTCGCGCTGCGCATCGCCTCGGTGATGGCGCGCGACGAGGGCTGGATGGCCGAGCACATGCTGATCCTCAAGCTGACCTCGCCCGAGGGAGATGTCAAGTACATCACCGGCGCCTTCCCCAGCGCGTGCGGCAAGACGAACCTGGCGATGCTGATCCCCACGCTCGAGGGCTGGACGGTCGAGACGATCGGCGATGACATCGCGTGGATGAAGTTCGGCGAGGACGGCCGGCTGTACGCGGTCAATCCCGAGTACGGCTTCTTCGGCGTCGCACCGGGCACCGGCGAGGAGACCAACCCCAACGCGATCCACACGATCGAGCGCAACTCGATCTTCACCAACTGCGCCAAGACCGACGACGGAGACATCTGGTGGGAGGGTCTGACCAAGGAGCCCCCGGCGCACCTGATCGACTGGCACGGCAACGACTGGACGCCCGAGTCCGACGCCGCTGCGGCGCACCCCAACGCGCGCTTCACGACGCCCGCCGCGCAGGACCCGGCGATCGCCCCAGAGTGGGAGGACCCCAAGGGCGTGCCGATCGACGCGATGCTGTTCGGCGGTCGGCGCTCGACGGTCGTACCGCTCGTGACCGAGGCCTTCGACTGGGAGCACGGCGTGTTCCTCGGCGCCGTGATGAGCTCCGAGAAGACCGCCGCTGCCGCCGGCACAGTCGGCGAGCTGCGCTTCGACCCGTTCGCGATGCTGCCCTTCTGCGGCTACAACATGGCCGACTACTTCGGCCACTGGCTCGAGATGGGCCGCCGCGAAGGCGCCAAGCTGCCGAAGATCTTCTACGTCAACTGGTTTCGCAAGGACGAGGGGGGCACCGCCGGCGAAGCCGGTGGTCGCTTCCTCTGGCCCGGCTTCGGCGAGAACTCGCGCGTGCTCTCGTGGGTGTTCGCCCGCTGCGCCGGCCACGGCGCCGCGACCAAGACGCCGATCGGCTTGATCCCGCCGGTCGGGGCCGATGGGATCGACACCCGCGGTGTCGACGTCTCCGATGCCGACATGGCAGAGCTGCTGCGCGTCGATCTCGATCAGTGGAAGGCCCAGCTTCCCCAGCTCCACGCGCACCTGGCGCAGTTCAAGCGTCTGCCCGACGCGCTGAACGTGCAGCTGCAGGCGCTCGAAGAGCGACTCGGCTAGTCAGCAGCCGGAGTCGGGCAGCTGCCGCGTGTGCTCGCGGCGGGGCTTGCGGGCGCCGAGGCACGGGTCGAAGCAGAGCGGCGGGGTGAAGCGGCTGCGCGTGCGCTGCGGGCGGCACTCGGCCGGGTACCGGTAGTAGCAGTGGCGTCTGCGGCCGCCCGGGTGCGCTTGCTTACTTTTTGAACAGGACCGTCGCATCGGTGTAACCGGTTGCGTGTGCTGTCAGCGTGTCGGTCGACCAGCTGTTGCTGCTGGGTGAGGTGTAGCTGACGGTGCCTGTCCTGGCAGAGCCGCTGGACGGGAGCGACAGGCTGCTCTGGGAGACAGAGCCGACGGTTGCGCTGAACGTCACGGAGTGGCCGCTGCCGAGGTTGCTCACGATGTTGCCGCCGCCATCGGTGACGGTCACCTTCGCGCTCCATTCATTCCCGCGCCCGATTTCCTTCCAGGTGCAGGTGAAGAGGCACAAGGCGCTTTCTTTTTTGCCGGAGATGTTGAGGCCGGACGGTTCCCATGCCAGCCTGGCGGCGGCCCCTGCGTTGACAGCAAAGTTGTTTGAGTTGCCGATTACGGAGCCCTGCGTAGCGGTCAATTCGTTCGTGGTGCCGGCCTTGAGGAGCGTCACCGACGCCGTGCCGGCGCCCCCACTGAAGCTGACCGACGCAGGATATTTCGGAGCTTCACCGCTCGGGCTGGATTCGGGCCCGGTGAAAGCGACGGCCTTTTCTCCGCTGTAGCCGGTGGCGGTGTTGCCTCCCGCGTCAAGCGCGGTCAGCGTCTCGCTGAACGCGACGCCCGCCGTCTGCGTTGAGGGGGTGGGCACCGTGAAGCTCGTGGCGTTCCCCGCAGCGACAGCGAAGCTCGCTGTTGTGCCTGTAATCGTGGTCGGCGTGCTCTGTTTGGCGGTCAGCGTCGTCGTCTGCACGTCGTACAGCGTGATCGTGGGACTGCCGACGCCAGAGGTGAAGCTGACCGACGGGGGGTAACTCGGCGATTTGCCGTTGGGACCCGAAGCCGGCCCGCCGAAGCTGAGCGTGTGAGAGCCCGTGAATCCGGTTGTCGTGTTGCCGTATGCGTCGGTCGCGGTAATCGTCTCCGTAAACGGGCTCCCCGCGTTCGGCGACGGTGTCGACAATAGGAATTTGCTCGTCGTGCTGAGGCCGTTGACCGTGAAGGTTCCAGAGCTGCCGCTGACGGAAGCGCCATCTTTTGCGGTCAGCGTCGTGCTGCCGCCGTCGTACAGTGTGATCGAAGGCGTTTTGCCTTCGCCGCTCGTGAAGCTCACCGTGGCTGGGTATTTTGGCGCTTCTCCCGCGGGACTGGCTTCGGGGCCGCTGAATGTGATCGCTTGGTTGCCGGAGTATCCCGTCGCCGTGTTCCCGTAGGCGTCTTTTGCGGTGAGCGTCACGTTGAATGGAGCGCCGGCTGTTTGCGTTGCCGGTGTCGGCATGGTGAAACCGGCGGCGGAGCCGGGGGTCACAGCGAAGCTCCCGGAGCTACCGGAGATCGAGATCAAGTTGTCTTTGGCGCTCAGTGTCGTCGTCTGCGCGTCGTACAGCGTGAGCGAGACTTTGCCTTCGCCGCCGCTGAAGCTCGCCGGCGAGTATTTGGGCGCTGTGGCGTTCGGGCTGTTGGCGGGACCGGAGAACGCGATCGCCCTTTCGCCCGTGTAGCCGGTGGCGATGTTGCCATAGGCGTCCTTGGCGGTCAGCGTCTCCTCAAATGGCGCGCCTGCTGTCTGCGTACCGGGGGTCGGCACCGTGAGGCTTTGCGCGCTCGCCGCGCCGACCGCGAAGCTGCCGGAAGTTCCTGAGATCGACGTCTGGCTGGCGGTCAGCGACGTCGTCTCCGCGTCATACAGCGTGAGCGTGGCTTGGCCCACGCCCGCCGTGAAGCTGACCGGCGAGGGGTAGGTCGGTTTGGTGGCGGTGGGGCTGTTCGACGGACCAGCGAACGAGATCGCCTGGTTGCCTGAGTATCCCGTCGCCGTATTGCCGTAGGCGTCGATTGCAGTCAGCGTGACCGTAAACGGATTGTTCGCGGTCTGCGTCGACGGGGTAGGGACGGTGAAGCTGCTCGCAGTGGCGGGGCCCACGGTGACCGACACGCCGCTGGCGTTGTCGATCGTGCCATCGCTGACCTTGATGCTCGCCGTCTCGGCCTTGTACAGGGTCATCGCCCCGTTGCCCTGGCCCGATACCGATGCTACGCCGGCGCTGAAGCTGATCGGCTCGGACGAGCCGAAGGCGATCGCCGTGCCGCTGCTCGACGTGACCAGTGGGTGCAAGGAAGCGACCGTGCTCGCGCCCGAGAACGTCAAGCTCTTGGACCCGCCGTAGCTGGTGACCGTGTTGTTCGCCGCATCCTTGGCCGTGATCGTGAGGTTGTCCGCGGCGCCGGCCGTCGGCGTCGACGTGGCAGGCGACAGCACGAGATGCGTCGCCGCGCCGCTCGTCACCTGCGCAGATGCGCTTTCGCTCTTGGCCGTCCACGAGCGCCATACCGCCGTGACGGTGTAGCTGTGGCTGCCCGTCGACACGCCCGTGTCGGTGCAGCTCGTCTGCGTACCCGGTGTCGCCGAGCTCGGACAGGCGCCGCTTGCGCCGCCGCCGTCGCGGCTCACGTAGTAGCTGACCGTGTCGCCGGCAGGCGGGGTCACGGTCGTCCAGTTGAGCGTCACCGTGCCGCCGCCGGGGGTGGCCGAGCTGATCGTGGGCGCCGAGAGGGTGCCGACGTGCCCGCTCGCGCTGCCGCTGCTCTTGCCTGCCCAGTAGGCCCAGGCGGCCGTACTCGCCACGAGCACGGCGAGCAGCATCAGGAATGGCGTGCGGCGGCGCCCGAGGACGCGCGCAAAGGCGGTCCTCATGAGTGTGCGCTCCCGCTGTAGGTGAAGTTGAACGACGCGCCCTTGCAGGCGTCCTGGTTGACCGGCAGATCCTTCATCAGCACCTGCGGTGCGCTGATCGCCCCCGACGGCAACGTGGCGTGACCGCCCGCCGCGATCGTCAGCGCTTTGGCTTCTGAGAGGTTCGACTGCGTCAGCGCCAGGTTGGTCGGCCCATCGCAGCCGGCCTTGCTCGAGCCCGGCGCCGTCGTCACGGTCAGCGCCGTGACCGTGATCGTCACGTTGTTCGGGTTCGACAGCGTGATCGCCAGCGGCTGGGTCATGCCCGGGGCGAGCGGCCCCGAGGCGTTGCCCGACACCGTGAACGGTTTGCCTTCTTCTTTGGGCAGTTCCTTGACGATCGTCCATGAGTAGGAGGCCGATGCGCTCGTGTTGCCGACCGCGTCACGGGCCTGCACCTGGAAGCTGTGTGCGCCGAGCGACAGGCTGCGATACGGCAACGGGCTGGTGCACTTGTCAAAGCGACCGCCGTCGCGGCGGCACAGCAGCGTCACGCCGTGCTCGACGTCCGCGAAGGAGAAGCTCGCTTCGCGCGAGGTCGTCGATGCCGCAGGCTGAGCCGTGATCGTCGGCACCGGCGGCGGCGTTGTGTCGAGCGAGAAGTGCGCAGTGGCCTGCGATGCCGGGCTCGTCTGGTTGCCCGCCTCGTCGCTCGCGCGCACGTGAACCGTGTAGGAGCCGTCTGCCGGCAGCGGGAGCGAGTAGCTCCAGTGCACGGAGCTGCGCCCGCGCGGGTCGACGGACGTGTTTAGGAAGGTCTCGGCGGCCTGGTCGAAGGCGCTGCCGCCCCACCACTTGCCGCCGTCACGCTGGATCGAGAGGGTGACGGCGCTGACGTCGCCGCTGTCCCAAGCGCTGCCGCAGATGACCGCGTGGTTGGGGCAGTGCGCGCCCCAGTCGCCGGCGCTCAGCGTGGTGCCGGCGTCAGGGGAGGAGATCGAGACGCCTGGCGCCGTAGTGTCGACCGTCCACGAGTAGGAGGTCGTCGAGCTCGTCCGCGAGCCCCCGACGGCCCTCACCTTGAACGTGTGCGAGCGCTCCGAGAGCGGGCCGTAGGTCGTGCCCGAGGCGGGGCAAGGGCCGAACGAGCCGCCGTCGAGCTGGCACTGGAAGCTGACACCCGATTGCGCGTCGGCGTAGCCGAAGTGGGCCGTGCCCTGGTTCGTCGGGTCGGCCGGGTGGCTCGTGATCGTCGGGGCCGGCGGCGTCGGCGGCTCCGGTGGGCGCGGCGGGGCCGGGTGCAGCAGCGGCGCGAACGCTCCTGCCGCGGCGAGCGAGACGCTCGCCGCCAGCAGGACCGTCAGCGACGCCAACAGCACGAGGGAGCGGTGGCTGCCGATCGACCGGCGACGTGACTCGTCGCGGGTGGCGCCGTCCGCTCGCCTCGCCTTTCCCTTGCTGTTGTCAGTTCGCAGGCCCATCTCGTTTACCGCGCGTTCTCCTCGTTGAAGTTCAGGAAGTTCAGGTGCCACAGCCGGCGCCGGCCGGCAAAGCTCGTGGAGGGGAGGCGTCCGTGCCTCCCCTCCACTGCCCCCTTCGCTAGCTCGTCAGAGCGAGCGAGATCGTGGCGCCCTGGCAACCGTCCTGGTTGGCAGAGGTGTCGGCCATTTTGATCGTGCCGCCGTTCGTGAGGCTCACATTTGTGGAGTGGGCCGCGATGACCTGCCCCTCTTCGGTGTCGGCGATCGTGAAGTCGGATGCTTTGCAGCCTTTGTTGGCGTGTTCTTCGTCGATCGAGACTTCCGCTTTCACCGTCGCAACCTGCAGGCTCGACGACCCTTCGTTGTCGGCCGTGAATGCGACCGGCGAGCTGCCGCCGGGGGTCAGCGCGTTCGTGATCGTGCCGTGCAGCGTCAGCGTGCCGTTGCTTGCCGCGACTTTGCCCGAGCCTTCGCCCGAGCCGGTCGTCGTCCAGAACGCGACTGCGATGCCGGCGACGGCCAGAACTGCCACGGCGCTGAGCACCAGAGCGGTGCGCTTTTTGAGTAGTTTGCGGAACACAGGCTCCTCCTTGGTTGGATTCCTTTCTTTGGAGCCAGGTGCTCCAGTGGCGGTCATGGTGGACTGCGCCTGGCGTGATCTCGCCGGAAGTTCGGCTAGTTCGACCTACACCTTCCGCTAGGTCGATGCCGAACGCCGGTTCGCAGTCGGAGGCTTGGATGGCGATCTAGACCAAGGTGCAGTAGGCCCCAGAACGGTCCGGCGCAAAGCTGTCTGTCATGGATTGGGGTGAGACAACGGAGCAGGCGCAGGTGATCAGGCTGCGCCCCCTGCGGGTGCTTGTGGTGTCCGATGACGAGCCTTTCCGTGCGGTCAACGCGATGCTGATCGCAAGGCGCGACTGCCGCGTGTTCAGCCTCACGGGCGCATATGCCGCAGCCGAGTTGATCGCGCGCGAACGAGTCGACGTAGTCGTGGTGGACGGTCCGGATCGTGCGCGCGCGCTGATCGAGGAGCTCGCGGTGACCGCCGACCTCGCTCCGCCCGTAGGAGTCGTGTGCGCCGGCAACACGGGGGAGGTCGGGCCGACCGGCAAGCCGGTGCTCGAGAAGTGGGCGCCGTTCGAGGACCTCTTCGCCGCGATCGTATGGGCCGACCGCGCGCGCGTGCGCGCGCCGGTCCGCGACGACACCGTCCTTCCCCCCGGCGTGGCGGCTCGCGCGCTCGACTGACGCAGTCCTTGGCCAAGGCCCCGCGCGAGCGCTTCAGCCGTCGCGGCACTCGGTGCGCTGTCGCCGATTGCGCCGTTTGAGCTTTGCCGGCGAGGTGCCGATACATCCTCCGCGCGTCGTCGTAGGGACGGCCCGTGCCAGAGCCGATGAGACACCAGACCCCGGCACAGGACACCCCAGTGCGCGACCTCGACCGCGTCGAGGGCGCCTTTGCCGAGCTGGGCCTGCTGCCCCACGAGCCGGGGCGCGAGCATGCTCGCGAAGCCGCCGAAGCCGCCGAAGCCGCCGAAGGGGCGGTTGCGTCGCCGAACTCGCCAGGCGCCGAGACGCAGGCGGCGGTGCTGCTGCTGGCACGAGCGCTGTTCGCGCAGGCCGCGCGCACGCTTGCTGAGGATCCGGCGCTGTTCGCGCGCCTCGTCGATCGCCTGGCCGACGCGCTCGGCGATGCCCGCGCGGATGTCGCGCGAGAGCTGCTGGGGGCGCCCGAGCTCGAGAGCGAGCCGCAGGCCTTCACGACAGAGGCGCTGCTGGCCCTGGTCGAAGGCAGCGACCGCCGACTCACGCGCTTGGGCTTCGATCTGCACGACGGCCCGCTGCAGGAGCTGCTGCTGCTCGGCGAGGATCTGCGCATGTTTCGCGGGCAGCTCTCGGCGGTGCTCGGCGAGGATCGCCAGGCGTGGCTCCTACGGGGCCGTCTGGATGATCTGGATGCCCGGCTCGTGGCGCTCGAGGGTGGCCTGCGGCAGATCTCGACGGAGGTGCACGCGAGCTTCCTGATCGAGCGGCCGTTCGCCGACGCCGTACGCGAGCTGGCCGAGGCCTTCGCGGCCCGCACCGGCATCGTTCCATCGCTCAGCCTGTACGGCGAGCCGGCAGGCATGTCACCCTCGCAGCGGATCGCGCTGTTGAGCGTCGTCGGCGAGGCGCTCAACAACGTCCGCGAGCATGGGCGCGGAGCAAGTGAGGTCGAGGTGTCGATCGCGCTCGGCGCGGCCGGTGTCAGCGCGCGCGTGCGCGACGATGGCTGCGGGTTCGACGTCGAGGCGGCGCTGCTCGGCGCCGCGCGCCGGGGGCGGATCGGGCTCGCCGGCATCCACGAGCGGGTGCGGCTGCTCGGTGGCGAGTGCGTCGTTGACAGCGGGCCCGGCGGTCCGACGAGTGTTTCGCTGACGCTGCCGCGCTGGGAGCCGATCACCGGCTCGGTAGCCGCTGCCGGCGGCGAATAGAGCCGGTGCAAGAGCTCTCGGCAGCCCGGCGACGCCGCTCGGCTCTTGCGGGCGCAGGCTCAGCCGGCGACCGGAACGAGTCCGTGCTCGTATGCGAAGCGCACCGCGCCGCTGCGGTTGCTGACATCGAGCTTGCGGTAGATGTTGGTGAGGTGGAACTTCACAGTGTGCTCGCTGACCCACAGCTCGCTGGAGATCGCCTTTGTCGTGAGACCGCCGGCCACCGCCGCGAGGATCGTCAGCTCACGCTCGGTCAGCGTCGCCTCAGGACCCTCGGTCGTGCCGGCCGTGTCGCTTGACTCGTCGTTGGGCGTGTGAAACAGCGTGTAGCCGGCCGCCACCTGGCGCAGCAGCGCCGCCACGTCCAGCGAGCTGACGCTCTTGATTACGTATGCGCTGGCACCCGCCTTCGTCGCCGCGTCGACCGAGGCGCGATCGTCCGATCCCGACAGCACCACCGCCTTGACCTCCGGCCAGCGGCGCTTGAGCTCGGTGATGCATTCGACGCCGTCCATCTCCGGCATGCGCATGTCAAGCAGCACGATGTCCGGGTTGCGTCGCTCGACCAGCGCCAGCACTTCGGCGCCGGTATGCGCCTCGCCGACCACGTCGATGTCGTCGCATGCCTCGAGCGCCCTGCGCAGCCCCTGAACGATCAGCGGATGGTCGTCTGCGACCAGTACCTTCAAGACCTGCTCCATGCGGTTGCTCCCGTCGTCGATGCCTACACGAGCAGCATCGGCCGACGTCGGCGTTGACTCAAGTCGCGGCGCCGGGAGCGGACGGAGCCGCTCACCGACCCTTGCGCCTATTCGTGGCCGTGGTTGTCGCCGGCGGCTGCCGCCGGTGGGCGCGACTCCTCGGCCAGTGACGTGATCGTCAGCGCGCCTCTTGCCGAGGACTCGAGCACCTCGGTCGCCTCCTCCAGCGAGCGGGCGTACAGCTCGACGAGCAGGTGCACGATGATGCGCGCGTCGTCCTCGTGCTTGTGGAAGCGCACGTGCGTGAAGAACTCGCGTACGCCGTGGTCGCCGAAGGCGGCGTAGGAGAGCGCATCGCCGGCCTCCGGGCCCGAGCAGCTCTCGACCTCGTCGGCGTCGACCGTGACCGTGCACGACGCCACCCATGGCGTTCCCGCGATCATCCGTTCCCAGCGATCCTCGATCGGCTCGACGCGGCTGTTGTTGAAGCCGAGATGCGGCTGATCGTGCATGCAGTCCAGGCACTGCACGACCGCCTCCTGCAGCTCGTCGATCACTTCCGCGCGCTCGCCCGTGTCGGGATCGATCTTGTGAATCCCCTCGTAGTGGACCTGCACCTCGAGATCCTGCGACCAGCAGCGGTAGCAGCGCAGCCAGCTGCGAGCGCCGGTCTCTGGGGTGGAGCCCTCCATGGCGCAATTGTAGGAGGCGGGAGGCAATGCAGACGATCGCCAGCTTGGCCTGACGTCCGCACCAGGCTAGTGCAGGCCTAGATTTTGCTTCAGTTCCAGGACTCTGGCGGCTGCCTGCATGACGAGCGAGGACGGAATCTCACGTCTGCCGACCGCAGCCGTGACCGCGGTATAAGCAAGTTCCGAGCCGCTTTCCCGCTGAGCGAACATGAGGATCTCGTCGCCGGCGAGAACCGCCCGGACCGCTGCGTTTGAGTACTGCTCTACGGACGGAACTTCCAGATCGTCGGTGATTGCAAGGCGTTCGCCCATGCCGGCCACAGCGAGCTGAGTGCGAATGATCCGCCGCGAGAGCACTGCGGGCAAACCGCTTGAATCCAGGGCCGGGTAGCTGGCGTCGGAGATCATCACCATCGGCGCGACGTCGCTTCCCAGTTCTGACATGGCAAGGTATGGCGCGTAGGAATCTTGCAGCTGGCTCTTGCTTGCCGAGATCGAGACAAGCGTGAAGTCGCTGTCTCGCGTGCCGGCTGCGCCGAGCCCCGGGAAGTGCTTGGCGCTCCCCGCGACTCGCGCTTCGGCCAGGCCTTGCGCGAAGCCACTCGCACCCTCGAGCACGCTCCTCTGCGTGTGGCCGAACGCTCGATCCTGCAGGAAGTTGTTGGCCGTGGTCGGGATGTCCGAGACGGGCGCGAAATCGAGGTTGATGCCAACACGGCGGAGATGCTCACCGGTCGCGCGTCCTTGTCTCTCGGCGATCGAGAACGGATCCGCGGAGGCGCCCATCTGTCGGGCAGAGAGCGTCGGCGGGGCGTCGCTGAGCCGCTTGACCGAGCCTCCCTCCTGGTCGGTGCCGACGAACAGGGGCGGATTGCGCCCTGCTCGTGCCGCCCCCTGCAGCGAGGCGGTCAGGCGCCTCACCTGGCTGTCGCTTTCGATGTTTTCGCTGTACAGGATCACGCTGCCGACCTGGCCGGCACGAATGCGCGCCAGCAACCGTGGGGATGCGGTTGTGCCCGTGACATGGCTCATCAGCATTTGCCCGACCGCGCGCGCCACCGTGAGCGGCGCCGCCTTTGAGGCTCTCGCGCGGGGCGCTGCTGAGCGCCGCGCCGTCTTGGTCACCGACGCGGCCTTCGCAGGTACCGGGTCAGTCGCTTGTTCGGCCGGCACCGCGTGCGGCGGTGCGCTGCGAGTGCTTCGCGAGCTTGCCAGCAGATGGACCGGCTGCTCGGTTCCACAGCCGACGAGCAGCGCGATCTGCATGCACGCGCAGACACCGGCGGCGATCGAACGACGATCTCGGAGACGACCGACCGGGCTCAGCACGGAGTCGGGTTCACGTTTGCTTCGCTGATTCGCCACGCGCCATCGATCTTCGTCAAGCCCCATCCGCCCGACCACGCTTTGCACCCGGTACGGTCCTGCGTGGTCATCCTGTTGACCGTCGCTGTGGCGCTGTCGGACCCATGTAGCGTGGCATCGACTGACACGTCGACCTGGTATATGCCGTCTTCGCGGTGAGCCTGCACCCAGCTCGATTCGCCCGATTGCAGGCTTGGAGCCAGCAGCGCATAGGCCGCCGAGAAGTCGTGCCGGCTGATCAACGAGAAGTGCCGTTCGATCGTCTCGGCAACGGCCCTTCGTTCTCCGGCCTCGTTGATCGCCGAATGGGCACGCACCGGCGACGTTGTTGACGACCGGCTGATCGGTGCGCCCGTCCCCGGGGGGGCCGATGACGTGGAGGGCGCATGGTGTCGATGCGGAGCGGGTTCTTCGTCGGTCGGTGGCGCCGTTGTGGCCGCTGCCGTTGTCAGTACGGGTGCGCCCAGCAGCCGCGCAGGCTTATCCGAGTGGCCGGAGGCGGCGAGGTAGATCGCAACGGCGATACCGAACAGAGCCAGCATTCCTCCGATCGTGCCGCCGATCAGCCATCCGTTGATGCCCTTCGGCCGATGCATCGGTTGGGGTGGCGTTGGGTACGCAGGGTGGACCGGATAGGTCGATGGCCCTCCACCGAAGTCCTGTGGATAGCCTGGCGGGGGTGGACCTGGCGGGGGCGGACCGCCGGGCGCTGGCGCGTACTGCGGCGGAGGCTCCGGGTAACCAACCCGTCCGCGCGCGTCTTCAACTGGCGTCACTCCAGACGGCTCGGCGCGCCCGGCCTGTCCTCCCGGTTCGATCTCACCAGGCGACGGGGAAGCGCCAGACGGCGCTTGCTCGGAGGACTCAAGGTCTACGTCTCGGCGTATAGGAGCCGGTTCGGAGGTGGGTCGTTCTGGTTGCGTCCCGCCCGAATCTCCCAAACTGCCCGAAGGCGCCCCTGTCGGCGTGGGTTGCTTGTCGTCCGTGCGGCGCGCACCGCAATTGCGACAGAACCGTCCACCTTCTGTGAACTGCCTGCCACAGCTACTGCAGAAATTAGGCTCACCCATGCCTCGGCCCCCGTGCCGCGTGTGCGCTAGACCGCCTCGTCGTCCGGCCTGACGACGAAACCCAGTGGAACGGGTTTATAGTACATTTATTCGGCATACGTCGAGTAGGTAGAATCAGCAGACTTGGCGTCCAGTTTCGGTATGGCAGAACAACTCCACTAAGCAGGGGGGACGATGGGCACCCAGGAGTACCCGCAACTCGAGCGTCCCACGGCAGGCGCTCCGCCGGTGACGTCCGGGTATGGCGCGCCTGCCCCGGCGTATTACGGTCCACCGAGTCATCCGGGGGCGGTGCCGCCGATTCCACCGCGCGCACGCTCCGCGGGATTTTGGGTGGGCATAAGCGCCGCGATCACGCTCGGCGTCGTCGGCGCCCTGTTGATTGGGTTCTTCATCGGCAGGGGCACGCGTCTCTCAAACGACTCCGTGCAGGGCAAGATCATCCAGCAGTCGCAGGCCGACCAGATCGCCGAGCAACAGGCGCTCGACGCGCAGAAGTCTTCGCTTGCAAAGAGTGAAAAACGCGCGATCGACGCCGCTCGAAGGAGCGCCTACTCAGCGGGTCGCAGTGCCGGATTCACCGCGGGTCAGCAGGCGGGCTTCTCGAGCGGGCAGTCGGCGGGCTTCGCCCAAGGTCAAGCCACAGGGACCGCTCAAGGCGAAACGGCCGGCTTCAGCCAGGGCCTCAACCAAGGGGCCTGCTTGGCCAACAGCATCTTCTGCAGTGGCGGCTGACGGTCGTTCGCTCGAGCAGGGTCGCGCCTCTTCGACAGGTGGTGCAACGACGCCTGGGCCGCAGTGGGACGAGGGCGTGCTGCAAGCACTGTACGAGGCGGCCTTCAGTCAGCCCGGCGCGGAGATCGTCGGCGTGCTCGTGGGGTACACCTCAAGGACGGCCGTCCCTCCGCGGATCGCGGCGATGATTCCGGCGAGCTCGGCCCGGTTCCCGGAGCACGCGCAACTCGACCACGACGCGTGGTCATACATTCACGCGACGATGGCTCGTTACTACGCGGGCCTGGAGATCGTCGGCTGGTGGGTGAGCCGGCCGGGCCCTGACGCCGCGCTCGAGCGTGCCGAGCTGGAGGCCGCCGGCGAGTCTTTCGCGCGCCCCAATCAATTCGGTTTCGTGTTCGACTCCCAGCATCGTCGTGCCGCGCTCTACGGCTGGCAGGACGGCAGTTACGTGCGCGTCCACGAGGGCCCGGTGCCGCGGCGGCTGACGCGCCCGCAGGCACCGGCGGCCCACCCCGCGTTCGCGGCGATCGGGGCCGTCGGGCTTGGAGGCGCGATGGGGTTGGCCGGTTGGCTGATCGCAGGCAAACCGGGACTTTCGATGGGTTCCATGAGCATCAACTGACACTGGAGGCGGGCGGAGAAGCAATGGCGAATTACGACGAGTACTGTCACAACTGCGGCGTGGCGCTAGGTGAGCCGAGTGCATTCTGCGGGCACTGCGGGGCCACGCTGGATGGCGCGCGGCGACCGGAGGCGGAGCTCGCCGGCGGCAGATCCGTAGAGGAGAGAGAGTCGGAGGCGGCGCATGCCGCGGGGGGCCGATCGCCTGGTCCGCAAGGCGGCGCTGCGGTGGCCGACGCTCGGCGTCGCCCCCCGACTGGGCCCGGCCGCGCAGCGCACGCGGTCACATCGCAGCCTGGGTCGGCGGCGCCGGCGGCGCATTCCTCCCCATCGCCTCCGCCGCAAGGGCCGCCTCCTCCCGGCGACGGCGCGCAAACCGGCGGCGCGCGACGCTGGGCCCCGTTCGCGGCACTCAGCGGTGTCATCGTCCTCGTTGCAGCGCTCGTCGCCGTTCTGCTGGCCGCACTCGGCGGCTCTGCGGGCAAGGACGTGAGGGGTGCAGCGGCGACGCGAGCCGAGGCCCTCCGGCTCCTCGCTGCAAACGGGACGACGACGGTCTCGCGCGCGGCCCCCGGGCTGTTCGCGTCGGTCTCGACCGGAAAGCTGAGCGCGATCGTGCCCGCGGGCTGGCGGGCGACCAGCCAGGCGGCCAACGGCGCCGCGCGCGCCGAGTTCGCCGATCCGAAGCACCCGAATTCAACCCTTACGATTGTCGCCGAGAGCGGCGGTGGCACGAGTGACCGCCGCCGCGCCCTTTCGGCGCGTCACGCTGTGAAGGCGAGGGGCTATAGCGAAGGCGCGCTTGGCCCGGTTGCGTTTCCAGGCCGCGAAGTTTGGCGCGTGGCGTACGTAAAGGCCGGCGTGGCCCACGAAACCTTCTTCTACTCTGCGTGTGAAGGCGCAGCTGCGATGGTCGTCGACGTCTCGGCGACGAGTGGCTCGTTCGCGCACGAACAGTCGACCTTGCGGGCAGCGGCCGCCGGCGCCGAGCCCATCTGCTGAGATGCAGGCCGCTCGCAGAACGCTCGCGTAGGGCTTGGGTATGGAAGTCCGTACCGAAAGCTGTCCGCAGTGCGACGCAAGTCCCGTCCACGGTAGATACTGCCGCCGGTGCGGAGCCGAGTTGCCTCCACACACGCCTCCCCCTTCCGTCCCTACGCCTGAGAACCGGCGCACCGCTCGAGCGTCCCGGGGCGTCTCCAGCTCGACGGCGACCGGCGGGCGAGTGCGAACGCGCGGCGAGCAGCGAGCCGGTGAGACATTTGGACAGCAGCTACCACCGGTGCCCCAAGCGCGGCGTCCGCCGGTCGGGTCGCGGACAGCGGCCCCGACACAGACGTATGTCGCCCCTGCACCGCCGCCGGTGGCATATGCGCCTCCGCCTCCACCTGCGCCGTATCCGCCGCCTCGGCGCAGTTCGCCGATGCTCGCCGTCGGGCTGACGCTCGCTGTGCTGCTCGCGGCGCTGGCGATCGCGGTAACCGTGATCTTGCTCGTGGCGGGCAGCGGATCCAACCGCACGACGTTGCTGACGCAAACGTCGGTTGCGCCGTTTGCCAACGAAGCTCCGTAGCCGTGGAGCGGCGAGGCAGATCGCGAATCAGCCTCCGTGCCCTGCTCGGCTTGGTGCTGTGCGGCGCGCTGGCCGGCTACACGCTGCCCGCCCTGGCGAGTTCGCTGATACGACAGGAAAAGCGCCAGCCTGACGTGCGACTCTTGCCGACCCCGCCGGCCCGGGTCGAGCAGCCGAGCCCAGAACCTGAGCAGACCGATGAAGCGACGACGCCGATCACGATCGCGCCGGGGAAGCGACCGAAGCCCCTGACGCGCGCGCAACTCAAACGGAAAAACCCACCGCCTCCGGCCCGGATCCTGGCCGGTCCTCGCTTGATTCATCGTCCTCCTGTCGCATCTCATCGTGGCGCTGTGGAGAAATCCTCACCCGCTCCCGAAAAGCAGGCCAGCAAGACGCCTAAGGTGAATCCGGCAGGGGGCGTGTCACCGGGTGAAAGCGGCGGCAAGGAAGCCACGAAATGACAGCGACGCGCTACTGTCACAGATGTGGCTCGCCGCTTGCCGCCGAGGCCAACTTCTGTCGTGGCTGCGGCGCACCTCGCGCCCTCGAGGCCGAAGACGCACGCTCGCAAGCCCCTGGTGATGCTGCGCGCTCGACCGCGCACGACCTTGGCGCGGTAGCCGACGGCGGTTCGCAGCCGCCTGTTGCGCCGCAGGCATGGCCGGGTACGACCTCGGACGCGTCGCCGCATGGGCGTGACGCAGGAGGCTCGCTGCCCGATTGGGCCGTCGCCGTCGCCGCGACGGTTGCCCTGATCCTGATCGCCGGCGTGATCGCGGCGCTCGCGCTCACGAGCGGGGGAAAAGGGCGGGAGATCGATCCGGCGATTGTGCCGACCGTTACCACATCAGAAGCGGGCGATAACCCATCTGCCCCGGCGACCGATGCAAAGCACTCGAGCCCATCGAGGACTCCAAGCGCGCCGCAATCCACGTATGGAGCAGGTGAGGCAACCGCACCGGCCGGCTACACGCTGTACCGCGGGCGGAGGTTCACGGCGAGAGTTCCGTCGGGTTGGAGGCAACTCGAGGACGAAGCACAGAAGGAAGGATACGTTGAGAGCAAGTGGCAGAGCCCCAGCGGCACTGAAGACACGATTCTGATCGACACGAGTCCGGCCACCGATCTGACGCTCGAACAGGACGCCGCGCCGGTCCATGCCGACCTCGAGCGGGTTTCCGGTTATGAGCAGCTGTCCTATGGCCCAGGCGATCTCAGCGGAGTCGACTCCTGGATGTGGGTCTTCCGCGTCCCCGGCGATCAGCGCATCGACTACTTCTTCAACAGCTGCGCCCGAGCTTTCGGCGTGCTTGGATCGAGTCCGGCGAGCCACTTCGAGCAGATGAGGGGCATCTATCGTGCTGTGGCACAGTCGACCCAAGCCGTGTGCAACTAGACCCGACGGGGCGGATCTCAGCGGTCCGCCCTGGACCGGAGCAGATCGGTGCAGCGCACACGCGCCCACGGGGGCCCGGCAAGTCGATTCCCACTTTCGTCCGGCAGTCGACAAGCGATCGCCCCGGCCGTGTAGGTTTGTGCATGTCCCGAGGGGGTCCAACGGGCGACGTCCGGGGGCCCCGCATCCCACGTACTAGGAGGATCCATGCGGCGCTGCGCGCTTCTGGGAGTGAGCTCTCTCGCTCTGTTCCTCGTGTCCCTTGCGCCGTCCGCGGCGAACGCTGCCTTCACGCAGTGCCCTGCGGTCGACCTGGATTCGAGCTGTCAATTTCTGTTCAACGTGACGGACACCGAAACGACGATCGAACAAGACACTTCGCAGCCGCCTTACGAGGGCGCCGACGACGCACTGATCGGGATCGTCAATAACTCATCCAAACCGATCTCCTCGATACCCGTCTCGGCCGAAATCGAACTGTTCGGCTTCGAGGCGGACGGTATCTGCGACGTCACGAACCCGGCCCCGGGATGCGAAGTCACCCCGTTCGACCCGACCGGCGCGGCGAATCTGAACGCTGGCGAAAAATGCCCGCCGGCGAGCTTTGGCTGCGCCTTCAAAGAACCTGCGGGCGAGCTTGCTGGTTCCGTCGTCTATCCACCTGGAGTCGAAGCCGTCGGCCAGGGCGAAAAGCACAACCCGGTGTCGGGCTATGAGGGACCCCATTCGTGGTTCACGAGCATCGAACCGTTCGGTAGCTTCGGGACCGGTCGCGGGATCGTGCACTTCGATCCACCGATCCCTGCAGGAGGCTCGGACTACTTCTCCCTCGAGTCCCCGCCGGTCGGCGGTTTCGGCAGCACGAGTTCGCTGACGACGACGCTTCAGGGCGGAGGAGCCGTCGGGCCGTCGATCAGCGTCCTGCAGGGCGCGCCGGTGACCGACTCGGCGACGCTCGGAGGGATCAACGCCACGACAGCGACCGGGGCCGTCAACTTCGCCGTCTACAGCGATCCGACGTGCACGCTGCTGGTCACGCAAGCCGGCTCGGCAAAGCTGTCGGGCGGAACGACGGGACCGTCCAGCCCCGAGACGCTCGCGCCGGGCAAATACTACTGGCAGGCCCACTACGTCGGAAACGCTGAAAACCAGCCTGCGACGAGCGCCTGCGGCACCGAGGTGCTGACGGTGCTCGCGCCGACGACGACGACGACGGTGCAGACCGGTGGAGGCCTGAGCGGCGCGAACATCACGGTGCCGGTCGGCACGCCGGTGGCCGACAAAGCAAGCATCGCCGGAGCGCTGGCGGCCTCGTCGAGCGGAACCGTTACCTACGTGCTGTACAAGGACAACAAGTGCACGGTTTCGGCCGCGCCCGCGAGCGCCGCTGCCGAGAGCAAAGGCGTGGCCGGCGCCTCGCTGCCGGTCAAGCCGGCGGCAGGCATCTACTACTGGAGGGCCTCCTACAGCGGTGACGCGCTCAACGCGCCATCGGTCAGTGCGTGCGGCAGCGAGGTGCTGACGGTCGCCAAGAAGATCAACCTCGGCTTGGGTGCGTTGAGCAAGAAATGCGCCAGCAAACGCCGCTTCATCGCCCATCCGAAGGCCCCGCGCGGCGTGAAGCTGCTCAAAGTCGAAGTGCAGATCAACGGCAAACGCAAGGCTGTTGGCACCCTCAGGAAAGGCGCGACGACGATCAACCTGCGGGGCTTGCCCAAGGGGGCGTTCAAAGTCGCGATGATCGCGACGTCCGCGACCGGGCAGATCTATGAGGACGTGCGCACCTTCCACACGTGCGTACCCAAAAAACACCATAAAAAGCACTGATCGCCCATCCCCCGGCGCCGGTCGACGACCGGCGCCGGGGGGTCGTTACGTCCATTACCGGCGGCGCTTCTTGTGACTCCTCAGCGTCAGCCGAAGCGTGCGGGTGGCAGCCGCGCCACCGAGTCGCGACTTGTAGGTGAGCTTCGTCGTGAGCTGGACGGTGCGGCCATTCGAGAGCGCCCTACTGAGCTTGCGCGACGGCTTTACGGTGAGGCTCAGCGCTCGCCCTGCCTGCCCGGCGGCAGAAGCCGTGCCGGAGACCGTCGTCAGCGCCCGGCACCGATGCTCGATCACGGCCTGCCCGCGCTTGCACCTGCGCCGCTTTGCGCCGACCGCCGAACTGTGCGAGATCATGGCGGTCGGCTCGGTCACCTCTGCCGTCGCCGTGCCGTCCTGAAGGGGCACGAGCACGATCTTCACCGCGCCGTTGATGCCGGCATGGACGCTCTGGAGCCGGAAGCGACCGTTCGGTGTAGGTGTCGCGGCGACCCAGATGACCTGGACGGCGGACGCAGGGTCGCTGGGCGTCTGCGATCCGCTCCCGCCTAGGTCGAGGTACATCTGCACGGTGTCTTGACCTTCGGCGGTGCCGGCGTACTGAATCGTCGCGACGCCGGAGGGATCGGTGAGCACGCTGCCGGATTTTGGATTCGCCGAGCCGATCGAATAGACGAGCCGGCGGTTGGAATAGGGGGTACCGGTGTTGTCCGTCGCCTTGACGAGGACGGTCGCGATCTGCTGAACGGTGTGCGTCTGCGTTGCCGGCTGGACGGTCAGGGCGCTCGGGATCTGCGCGCGGTTGACGATCGCGTAGCGCGCATGCTCGCCCGGTTTCAAGGCTTTGCTGAGATGGTCGTCCCAACTCACACCTGCCGCGTTGTCGATTGGATTCAGGTCGATGTCGTCGTTGAATACCGGCGCTTCGCCGGCGGCGGCGCGCACGGCCGCCCAGATGCCGCCGTCAGCTGCGCTGGTCGCCGGGCAGCGTCCTTCGCCTTCGGGCACCACGTCCCAGCAGCCCGATTGATAATCGCTCCACGGCGGTGACGGCGCCGGCGCCTCGACGAACCCGCCGAATGCGCCTGCCGCTTCGTTGACGCCTCCGATCTCGCGCGGCGGCCCGGTCGAGAAGACGCCGGTTGCGAAGTCGCTGTCGCCGCTCAGCAGATCGCCGGCGTAGATCGCGTGGAACTTCAGCGGCGTCGGCGGCGCCGTGCTCAGCCCGGGGATCGATTCGCCGGTGACGTTCTCCACGTCGAATGTCGAGGTGAACTGCGGTTCGCCGTCGACGTAGCGGGTCGTGTCTTCGATCAACACGTAGTCGTTCTTTTCGGCCTTCGCGGCGTCGCTGACCTTGAATGTCGTGATCAGCTCATAGGGATCCGACGAGCTGCCCGCGCCGGTCACCGCACCCTGGCCGACAGCGGCGTATTGCCACGCCAGCCCTGGCCCCTGGATGCCTTTGAAGCCGAACACCTTCTTTTGCAGGAACGCGGGATTGCCGGCTTCAGGAAAGCCCATGAAGAACCCGCAGTCGCCGATGTCACCGGCGGCGGGGTAGAAGTTGTTGCCGACGCCCGCGTAGCTGGACTGGCATTGTCCAAGCGTCGCGACGGACACGCTCAGCGGGCCGCCGGGCAGCGTGACGGCCACCGCGTTCGCGCAGGCCGTCGCCGTAAGGAGCAGGATGGCGCCGAGCGCCGCGCAGCGCGCGAGCGGGGAAGCAACCGCTCCGAACATCTCCCAAAGGTACGCCAGGGGCTGGTGTCGCGCTGCGCCTCGTGGAGGCCTTGGCATGCTCGTCGTGACCCGTGCGCTCGCGCCGTCGCTCGTCACCGGCGCCTACCCGAACGTGAATGCATAGCCGCTTACCCCCGGCGCGAAGCGCAGCCTCAGCCGGCGGCGCTCGTCGCGCGGAAGCGAGACGAGCGTGTACAGGCGCTGCCCGCGCACCGTCACGCTGCCGCCACGCACGTCCGAGCCGGCATCGGTCGCGGCGATCGGCTTGCCGTCCAGCAGCAGCTGAACTCGCCGCGGGCGCGCCCCTGCGGAGCTCAGCACGAGGTACACGGTCTTTGCCTGGAACTCGACGTCGACCCCGGCGTTCGAGACGGCTGCTGCCGGCTGCGCGGCGATCTTCCACGTCCCGCTGTAGGCGAACTCGTTGAGCGCGAGATGGCCGCTGATGGGGACTCCGTAGTCGTGCACGCCGTTTCTCGGCTGTGCCAGCCAGCCTTCGGCGCGCGCGGTGCCGAGATAGGTCTCCGGCGTGGCCTGCCGGCTCGGTACGACGACGTCCTTCGGCGCGCTGCGTCCGCCGAACCGGCCGCCGGCTTCGGCCAGCAGCGCGCGAATCGCCGTTTCGGTCTTGTCGTAGTCGCCCTCGCCGAAGGTCGCGTAGCGGACCTGCCCGCTTGCGTCGATCAGGTAGTCGGCCGGCCAGTACTCGTTGCCGTAGGCGTTCCACGTGCCCATTTCGTTGTCCTGGACGATCGGGTAGCGCAGCCCGAACTGCTTGATCGCGTTGGCCACGTTGCCCGCGTCGCGCTCGAAGGCGAACTCGGGCGTCTCCACGCCGACGACCGTCAGCCCATCGTGGCGGTAGCTCGCGTCCCACGCCTTCAGGTAGGGCAGCGTGCGGATGCAGTTGATGCACGTGTACGTCCAGAAGTCGACGAGCACCACGTGCCCGCGCAGCGAGCGAAGCGACAGCGGTTTCATGCCCGGCGTGTTGAACCAGTCCTGGGTCTGCATGAATTCGGGCGCCGGACCGAGCTTGCGCAGACCGCGCGCGTCGGCCAGCAGCGTCGCCTGGCTGGCGTTCGAGGGCGCCGCCTTCACGGCCGAGCCCGATCCGCCGCACGTCGAGGAGCCGTTGGCCGGGGCGAACTTCGGCTGATGGCCCGAGATTTCGTGCAGGTGCTTAGTGACCGTTTCCGAGCACTCCAGCGATGCGGTCAGGTTCACGTCGGGGATGTGCTGCGCGACGAACTGGTCGAAGTTGACGTCGAGGTTGGTCGCGATCGCGATCGCTGTGACGACCATGATCGCGCCGAGCGCACGCTGCAGAGCCGGGCCACGGCCGGCCTTGCGGATGCGCTCGAACAGTCGCCGCCCGCCGAGTGTCAGCGCGAGCAGCACGAGTGCCGAGCCGAGCGCGTAGGCGAGCGCGATCACGATCGTTTTCCCGCTCGCCGCGCTGACTGAGATGACGGCCGCGAGGATCGGGCTCGCGCACGGCGTGTAGACGAAGCCGAGCGCGCCGCCGACGAGCATGCCCGACCAGAAGCCCTCGCCGCGCGTGCGCGGGCCGAAGCGCGCCAGGCGCGACAGCGGCGCCTCGACCCGATCGGCCAGTTGCGGCACGATCAACGCCGCGCCGAACACGAGCAGCACGACGATCGCCACGTCGCGCAACGGGTCGGAGCCGAGGCCGACGCCGTCGACGACCTGCGCCACGCCGACGATCGTCACCGTAAACGTGATCGACAACCCCAGCACGATGCCCAGCGGCCGGCGCCTGCCGCCGACCCCCCCGGCCGAGAGCAGCGCCGGGAGCACTGGAAGCACGCATGGCGAGAGGGCGGTGCCCGCGCCTGCGAGCACGGCGAAGAGGAGGAGGACGAGCATCGAGCTTGAGCCTACGCGGCCGGCGGCCGCCCAGGCGCCGATTCGGGGCGGGCGCTCAGCGCCGCAGCATCAGGTACACGACGGCAAGCGCGACGGCGATCTGCCCGAACGACAGCGCCGTGCCGAGGTTGATCGCCCCGAGCAGCCCGGCGAGCGCGCTGGCGAGCACGAACGCGGCGAAGATCAGCAACAGCTGCCGCGGCCGGCTCATCGCCTTGCCTGCTCACCGTCGCTCGCGCCCTGCTCGAGCGCGGCCACGAGCGCAGCTGTGTCGAGCGTCGGCTCCTGCTGCTCGAGCAACTGCTCGGCGGCGCGGCGCCCGCCGAGCGCACGCAGCCCGCGCTCGCCGTGCTCGTGCGCGAAGTCGGCGAGCGCGTTGGCCCGTCGCGCGCGCAGACGGCGCTCGGCGATCTCGGCCCGCTCGCGGTGCTCGCCGAGCGCGGCGACGAGCTGCTCGATCCCCTGCGGCGGCGAGAGCGAGGAGACGGCGACGACGCGCGTGTCGCGCGAGCCGAGCGAGCGCAGCGCCGCGGTGACGTCGCGGCGCGTGCGCATCGCGATCTGCCCGAGATCGGCCTTCGTCACGACGAGCACGTCGGGGATCTCCATGATCCCGGACTTCAGGAACTGCAAGACGTCGCCGCTGCCCGGCTGCACGACGACGACGACCGTGTCGGCGACGTCGGCGACCTCGGTCTCGGCCTGGCCGACGCCGACGGTCTCGATCACGACGATGTCGAAGGCGCCCGCCAGCGCATGCGCCGCCGCGCGCGTCGCCCAGGCAAGGCCGCCGAGCCGCTCGCCGGCCGAGGTCGAGCGGATGAAGATCTCCTTGTCGGTCGGGTCGAACTCGACGCGCGCGCGATCGCCGAGCAGCGATCCGCCCGAGCGGCGCGAGCTCGGGTCGACGGCGAGCATCGCGACCGTCAGGCCGTCGGCGCGCCAGCGCTTCAAGAGCGCCGAGAGCAGCGTCGACTTACCGGCTCCAGGCGGACCGGTGACGCCGATCACGTGACCGGGCGCCTCTCCGCCGAGCACGGCGGGGGAGACCTCGCGCAGCAGCGCCGTCGCCTGTTCGCGATCGGCCGCGGTCGTGCTCTCGAGCAGGTTGAGCGTCGCCGGGGCCGCGCTCAGGTCGCGTTCGCGCAGCCGCGCGCCGAGCGCCGCGCCGACCCCGCCCTGCGTCCGCGGTGCCCCGCTCACGCCGCGCCGTTGGCGGAGGAGCCGCTGCCGGCCACCGCCACCGGGGCCGCCGCGACGACGCCGTCGCCACCGGCGCCCTCGGCGCCCACGAGCTCCACGATGTCGCGCATGATGCGCGTGATGTCGAAGTCCTTCGGCGTGTACACCGCGGCGACGCCGGCCTGGCGCAGCCCCTCGACGTCCTGCTCGGGGATGATCCCGCCGACGACCACGGGCGCGGTCACGCCGGCCTCGTGCAGGGCGTCGATCACGGCCGGGATCAGCTCGCGGTGCGAGCCGGAGAGGATCGAGAGGCCGATCACGTGCACGCCCTCCTGCAGCGCCGAGGCGGCGATCTGCGCGGGGGTCAGGCGGATGCCCTCGTAGACGACGTCCATGCCCGAGTCGCGCGCACGCACGGCGATCTGCTCGGCGCCGTTTGAGTGTCCATCGAGGCCGGGCTTGCCGACGAGGATCTTCGGCCGGCGGCCGAGCTTCTCCTGCAGGCGCGCGACCTCTTCGCGCAGCTCGCCGAGCTCGCCGTCGGCGGGAGCCGCTGCGGCCTCGCCGACGCCGGTCGGCGCGCGGTAGCTGCCGAACACATCGCGCAGCGTGCGCGACCACTCGCCGGTCGTCGCGCCGGCGCGCGCGGCGGCGATCGTGGCGGTCATCAGGTTCGTGCTTTGCTCGGTTGCCGCAGCCGCCTCGGCGAGCTCGGCCAGCGCGGCGTCGACAGCGGCCTGGTCGCGCGCGGCGCGCCAGGCGCGCAGCTCCTCGATCTGCTCGGCTTCGACGGCGGGGTCGACGACGAGGATGCCGCCCTCGGCATCGGCCGTCAGCGGCGAGGACTCGGTCTCGGCGTAGCGGTTCTGCCCGACCACGACCTGCTCGCCGGCCTCGATCCGGCGCAGGCGCTCGCGGTGGGAGTCGACGAGCGCGGCCTTCATGTAGGCGACGGCCTCGACGGCGCCGCCGTGCTCGGCGACGACGGCCATCTCGGCGCGCGCGCCCTCAAGCAGCTCAACGACGAGCCCGTCCATCACGATCGAGCCCTCGAAGATGTCGGGGTACTCGAGGATGTCGGTCTCATAGGCGAGCACCTGCTGGATGCGCAGCGACCACTGCTGATCCCACGGGCGCGGCAGACCGAGCGCCTCGTTCCATGCCGGCAGCTGGATCGCCCGCGCGCGGGCGTCGCGCCCGAGCGTGACGGCGAGCGCCTCGAGCACGATCCGCTGCACGTTGTTCTCCGGCTGGGCCTCGGTCAGCCCGAGCGAGTTGACCTGCACGCCGTAGCGGAAGCGCAGGTGGCGCTCGCTCTGCACGCCGTAGCGCTCGCGCCCGAGCTGCTCCCAGAGGATTCCCATCGCGCGCAGCTTGGCGTGCTCCTCGACGAAGCGCACGCCGGCGTTGACGAAGAACGAGATGCGTCCGAAGACCTGTTCCATCAGCTCGCGCGTGGCCTGCTCGTCGCCCTCGTGGGCGAGCTGCACGCGCTCGCGGGCGGCGTCGAGCACGGCGATCGCGTTGCTCATCGAGTAGGCGATCTCCTGCACCGGCGTGGCCCCGGCCTCCTGCAGGTGATACGAGCAGATGTTGATCGGGTTCCACTTGGGGACGTGCTCGACCGTGTAGGCGATCATGTCGGCGATCAGGCGCATCGAGGCGGCCGGCGGGAAGGCGTAGGTGCCGCGTGCGAGGAACTCCTTGATGATGTCGTTCTGCGTCGTGCCCTGCAGCTGCTCCTGGGTGACGCCCTGCTGCTCGGCGGCGACGATGTACAGCGCAAGCAGCCAGGCGGCGGTCGCGTTGATCGTCATCGACGTGTTCATCTCGCCGAGCGGGATGCCGTCCATCAGCGCCGCCATGTCGCCGCGGTGGGAGATCGGCACGCCGACCTTGCCGACCTCGCCCCGCGCGAGCTCGTCGTCGGGGTCATAGCCGGTCTGCGTCGGCAGGTCGAAGGCCACCGACAGGCCCGTCTGGCCCTTGGCGAGGTTGCGCCGGTAGAGCTCGTTGGAGGCCTTCGCCGTCGAGTGCCCGGCGTAGGTGCGCATCATCCAGGGCCGGTCGCGCTCGGGCAGGCGCGGGGAATGATCGCCGCTCATACGCTCAATTGTACGGTTGCGGCGCGGCCTTTATCCTCTGGGGCGTGGCAGAGACGATCGAGCTTCCGCGCGTCGGCGGCCCGGGGAGTGGCCTTGGCGGCTCGTGGCGCGTGATCGTGCGCAACGACAACCACAACACCTTCGAGCACGTCGCACGCACGCTCGCGCGCTTCATCCCCGGCATCTCGCTTCCCCGCGGGCACGAGATCGCCAACGTGATCCACAGCTCCGGCCAAGCGATCGTCTACACCGGGATGCAGGAGCCGGCAGAGCACTACTGGGAGCAATTGAAGGGCGCCGGTCTGACGATGGCGCCCTTGGAGCAGGGCTAAGCCGACTCGCCCTCGACGACGTGCGGCGCGCCGTTGGCGTGACCGTGGCCGTTGCCCGCAGGCCCGGCGGCGTCTGAGTGGATCTCCCCGCCGGCGGTCTTCTCCCACCAGCCGTAGAGCACGGGCACCTGGTACCAGCTCATGTGCACGGTGCGGAAGTGCGTCATCTCGGGGCCGGCCCAGTAGCGGTCCCACTGCAGGTGGTGCTCGAAGCTCGCGAACTGCTGGAACTTGTAGCGGTCATCGCGTGCACGGTAGACGGCGTAGGAGGTTGCGCCGTAGCGCAGCGCGGCGGCTGCGACCGGCTCGAGCTCCCGCTCGAAGTCCTCTGCACGGAAGCCCGTGGCGTACCACGGGACGATCACGGTGCCGGCCACTAGGCGCCGACCTCCGCGTGGATCGCGCCGGGCCCGTCGGCGGTCTTGCCCTCGCCCTCGCGCTCTGCGCCGACGAGGATCGAGATCTTGCCGAGGTGCTTGTTTTCGAGCATCAGCTGGTGCGCTTCGGCGACCCCGTCAAAGCCCAGCGTGCGCCACAGCACGGGGCGGATCTGACCTGACTCGATCAGCTCGTTGGCCTTCATGCACTCATACGCGTTGGCGAAGTGCGAGCCGAGGATCTCCTTCTGCTTCATCCACAGGTAGCGCACGTCGAAGTCGAGGTTGTAGCCGGTCGTGCCGGCGCAGATGACGACCTTGCCGAACGGCTTGACGGTGAACACGGAGGTCGGGAACGTCGCCTGGCCGACGTGCTCGAAGACGATGTCGGGGGCGTCGCCGAGGATCCCCTTGACGCGCTTGGCGAATTCGCGCGAGACGCCGAAGCGCGCCTTCTCCTCTTCCGGCGTCTCAGAGCCCGTGCGCATCATTCCGGCGAACTCGGCGCGGTCGATGTAGTCGACGGCGCCGAGGCGCTTGACGAGCTCGCCCTTCTCGGCCGAGGAGACGACGCCGACGCAGTGCGCGCCGGCGGCGGCGCAGAGCTGCGTGGCGAACACGCCGAGCCCGCCGGCGGCGCCCCAGATCAGCACGTTGGCGCCGGCCTGCAACTTGCAGCGCGTGATCAGCATGCGGTAGGCGGTGAAGTAGACGAGGCCGTAGGAGGCGGCCTCCTCCCAACTCAGCGCGTGCGGCTTGGGCAGCAGCTGCTGGGCCTGGACCTTGGTGAACTGGGCGAAGGAGCCCCACGTCGTCTCATAGCCCCAGATCTTCTGCGAGGGCGCTGCCATCGGGTCGAGGCCGTGCACCTCGGGGTCCTCGTAGGAGGCCTGGTTGCAGTGCACGACGACCTCATCGCCCGGCTTCCAGCGCGTCACGCCGGCGCCGACCTTCCAGACGACGCCCGATGCGTCGGAGCCGCCGATGTGGTGGCCGAACTCGGGGTGGTCGCCGTACTTCATCACCGAGACGGGCTTGCCCAGCGCGGCCCACACGTTGTTGTAGTTGACGCCTGCCGCCATCACGCGCACGATCACCTCGAAGGCGCCAGGCTCGGGCACCTCGATCTCCTCGACCTGGAAGGCGTCCTTCGGTTCGCCCTGGCGCTCCTCGCGGATCACCCAGGCGGCCATCGTCTTCGGCAGCTCGCCGGGCTCTGTGCTGACGTCGGATACTTGCTGCAGGTCGAGTGCCACGTGCGGTTGAACCTCGCGAAGTCGGGGACTGGGTGCGCTCGCAATCCTACCCACGGCTCGCGCGCGAGGCGTGACGGCGCCCGCCCGCGCTCGTTGCGCCCCGTCGGCTCAGGCGCCGACCGTCTCCGGCTCGCGCACGCGCTCTGAGCCCGGCGGGGTAGTCGGGCCGGGGCCGGCAGGCTCACGGCCCGGGCCGCCGGAGGCCTCGGGAGCGGCGAGGTCGGCGGCGTCGGGCAGCTCCTCAGCGCGCTTGCGGATCAGCGTGAACGCGGCGAGCGCCCCGAGCAACGCGACGCCGGAGCCGAGCAGCAGCCCGTAGTGCAGCGAGTAGACGAATGCCTGCTGCGAGGCATCGATCACGCGCGCCGGTATGCCGTGCGCGACGCCGCCCGAGCCGAGGCCGTCGACGAGCTTGCCGCGGGCGGCGTCGGGCAGTCGCGGCAGCAGCTCATCGATCTTCGAGCGTCCGAGCGTGGCGACGAGCGCGCCGAGGATGGCCACGCCGAAGGTGCCGCCGACCATCCGGTTCATCGAGAGGATGCCGGAGGCGACGCCGGCCTTGGCGCGGTCGACGGCGTTCATCGCGGCGAGGCTCATGGGCGACATCACGAAGCCCATGCCGACGCCCATCAGCATGAAGCCGGGCAGCAGCGCGCCGTAGCCGCTGGAGACGGTCAGGTGCGACTGCCAGAACAGCGCGCCGGAAACGGCGAGCAGCCCGAAGGTGATCAGCGGGCGCGAGCCGACGCGGTCGGCCAGGCGCCCGGCGAGCGGCGCGATGATGATGATCATCACGGTCGAGGGCAGGAAGCGCACGCCGGCCTGCAGCGGCGAGTAGCCGCGGATGTTCTGCATGTACAGGGCGAGGAAGAAGAACATGGCGAGCATCGCGAAGCTGACGATGAAGGCGACGATGTTGGCGCCGAGGAACGTGCGCGAGCGGAAGAAGCTGAAGTCGACCATCGGCACCTCGCGGCTGCGCTCGACGAGCGCGAAGGCGCTCAGACCGGCGGCGGCGAGCGCGAACATGGCGAGCTCGAGCCCCGAGCCCCAACCCCAGCCGTTGCCCTCGACGAGCGCGAGCACGAGCGCGGCGAGGCCGCTCGTCAGCGTCAGCACGCCGGGGATGTCGACGGAGCGCTCGACGGTCTCATCGCGCGACTCGCGCACGGCGAACAGCGCGATCACGACGGCGCCGACGGCGACGGGCAGGTTGAGGAAGAAGATCGACTGCCAGCTGACGGACTCGACGAGGAAGCCGCCGACGACGGGGCCGATGGCGAGCGCCATCGCGGAGACGCCGGCCCACGTGCCGATCGCCTTGCCGCGCTCCTCGGGCGGGAAGGCGTTGGTGATGATCGACAGCGTGGCGGGCATCATCAGCGCGGAGCCGACGCCCTGCACGGCGCGCCAGGCGACGAGCCAGGTGTCGCTGGGCGAGAAGCCGATGGCGGCGCTCGAGCAGGCGAAGATGACGACGCCGGCGAGGAAGATCTTGCGCCGGCCGAAGAGGTCGCCGAGGCGCCCGCCGGTGACGAGCAGCACGGCGAAGGACAGCGTGTACGCGTTGACGGTCCACTCGAGCGAGGACGTCGAGGCGTTCAGGCTGCGCTGGATCGACGGCAGCGCGACGTTGACGACGGTGTTGTCGAGCATGATCATGAACAGGGCGAAGCACATCGCCCCGAGCGCCCACCAGCGGCGGTTGCCGTCGTGCATCTGCAGGGCCCGGATTCGCTCAGTCATTCACGGCTCTTTCGTCGGTGGGTCGGTAGGCGGCAATCTCCTCGCGGCGCCCCAGGATCAAGTCGAGCGCGCGCGCGAGCGCATCTGCCTGCTCGTCGTCGAGCGAGTCCATCAGCTCGTGCAGCGCCGACAGGCGCGCCTCGTTGAGCGCCAGCGGCGCGGCGCGGCCGGCGTCGGTCAGGCGCACGCGCTTCATGCGCCGGTCGACTGTGTCCTCCTCGCGCCCCACGAATCCGCGCTCGAACAGCCCATCGACGGCGCGGCTCATCGCGGGAAGCGAGACGCCGAGCGCCTCGGCGAGCGCCTTCACAGAGCGCCCGTCGCCGTCGTCGTCTGACTCGAGCACGCACAGCGCCTTCAGCTGCGTGAACGACAGGTCGAGCTCGCCGATCTTCTGGAACGTGCCGACGTTGGCGCTGCGCATCAGGTAGCTGGCGAGCGCGTACATGTCGCGCGTCAATGCGTCTCGCGCTGCTGCGTCCGGTGGCGAAATTGATTGCATCTAATTAATTATATATATAAAGATAATCTTTCCATCTGTGACGTGCATCACAGTTGGAGTCGCGAGAGGCGAGGGGAGTGAGCTGTCGCTAGGGCAGGAACGGCAGCTCGACGACCTGCGCGCTGACGCCCGCGTCGCCGACCTGAACGGTCTCGCCCGGCGCCGCCTCGCGACGTACGAGCGCAAGCGCGATCAGCCCGAGCGCGGGGGAGAGGGCGACGCTGCCGAGGTGTCCGACAGTGCGCTCGCCGAGACGCAGCTCCGCGCCGCCGGCGACCGGCGCCGACAGGCGCAGCCCGCGCAGGTGGCGGTTGGGCTTGCCCTTGTAGTGCAGGCGCGCCACCGTCTCCTGGCCGACGTAGCAGCCCTTGGTGAAGCTGACCGCGCGCTCGTTCAGCCCAGCCTCTTGCGGGATCGTCGACTCGTCCATGTCGACGCCGTAGCGAGGGCGGCCGTGTTCGATGCGCACGCACTCGGCCGTCTGCTCCGAGATGGCCTGGGCGCCGCGCGCCAGCAGCGCATCGCGCAGGCGCTCGGTGTCGGCCGAGTCGCACAGCAGGTCCACGCCGACGTCGGTGCGGATCGCCAGCGCCGCGATGCCGTCGATCGCGATCGGGGCGTTGGCGTGCTCCTCGGAGGGCAGAGTGCGCCTCGCCGTGTCGTCGGCACCGGCTCCGTCCGTGCCTGCCACGCGGTCTGACTCCGGCCCGATCAGCGAGATCAGCCCGCGCTCGAGCGTGCGCTTGTGCAGCTCCACGTCGTAGCCGACCTTGAAGCGGCGGAGCATGTCGAACAGCTCCTGCAGCGCCACGCGCTCGGTGTCGAGCTGCAATTCCGTCGGCATCCCCTCCGCGCCCTCGCCCGTGGCGAGGATGCGCAGGTCGCCGAGCATCTTGCCCTTGTGCGTGAGGAACGCCGCGTAGCGACCTTCGCCGGGGACGAGGTCGGCCAGCTCGTTCGTGACCTGGCCGTTGAGGAACTCCACGGCGCCGGCGCCGCTGAGCGCGAGCTTGCCGCGCTCGGAGCGGTCGAGCAGTCCGCAGCGCTCGCTCACGATGCCGTGCTCTGCGGCGAGCGCGCCCGTCTCGGTGGCGCCGGAGCCTGTCTCTGTCGCGACCACTGATTCGAGCATAGCCACGCTAGGCTTGCGGGCAATGGGCCTGGCCGACACCTTCCAGCAGATCGTTGCCTCGCTGCCTGATGACTGGACCGACCTCGAGCTCGACATGCGCATCGCCGACGAGTCGCGCTACGTCGAAGCGGCGCTGTACCTGACGACATGCAACGCGCGGCCGTACTCCAAGCACGACTGGCACTGGCGGCTGCTCGTCGCCCACCGCTTCGGCCACGCCGCCTCGGCGCCGACCGTGCACGGCACGCTCGCGCTGCTCGACGACGCCGGCATCGAGGCCGAGATGGTCGTGCGCGAGACGCGCAGCGGGCGCGCCGAGATCACGCACGGGTGGGGGCGACCGCAGTCGGCGCGCGAGGAGTTCCGCAGGCTGCGAGCGCAGTAGCCGATGGCGCGCGTGCTGGCGCTCGTCCCCGACCTGCTGTTCGGCTCGCGCGTGCAGGGGACGCTGACGGCCGCCGGTGACGAGGTCGAGCTGCTCGGCGACGTTCCACGGCTGCGCGCGCGCCTCTCGGCGCCTGACGAGCCGCGTGTCCAGGTTCTCGTTGTCGATTTGACAAACGCGCAGCTCGACGGCGCCGCAGTGCACGAATCGCTGGTCGAGCACGGGCTGCTCGACGGGGTCAAGACGCTCGCGTTCTACTCGCACGTCGACGTTGAGACCGGCGCCCGTGCCCGCGAGGCTGGCTTCGACCTGGTCGTGCCGCGCTCGCGCATGGCGCGCGAGGGGGCCGAGCTCGTCGCACGCCTCGCCGGCGATGGCTGAGTGAGGCCGGCGCTCAGCTCGCCTCGGTCGCCTGCGTGCGTCCGATCTCGGCCAGTTCGGCCTCGCTCGGTTCGAGCGGCACGATCGCGCCGTTGGGCACGCGTTGCCCGTAGGGAAGCCAGCGCCCGATGCGCACCGAGAGCGCCGCGCGGATGACCATCCCGTGACAGACGACGAGCGCCGGCAGCTCGCCCGCTTCGACGTCGTCGAGCGCTTCGCCGACGCGCTCCTCCTGCTGGACGAAGGACTCGCCGCCGGGGAAGGCGAAATCGGGGTTGGCATTGGCGAAGGCCGCGAACAGCTCCGGCGTCTCGGCGATCACCTCCTCGAACGAGCGGTTGGTCCAGTCGCCGGCGTCGGTCTCCATCAAGCGCACGTCCTCGCGCGGCTGCAGGCCGATCCGCGCGGCGACGGCATCGGCCGTTTCGCGTGCACGAAGCAGCGGGCTGCACCACAACGCGGCAAAGCCGTAGGAGGCGGCCCGCTCGGCCAGCTCGACGGCCTGCTCGCGCCCGAGCTCGTCGAGCGGAACCGCCTGCTGGCCCTGGAAGCGTCCCTCGCGGTTGTAGGCTGTGCGCCCGTGGCGCGCCAGGTAGATGCCCGTGGGAGAGGGGCCGGTCAGGATCGGTCGAAGCGGTCGAGGTTCATGACCTTCTCCCAGGCGGCGACGAAGTCGCGCACGAACTTCTCGCCTGCGTCGTCCGAGGCGTAGGCCTCGGCCAGCGCCCGCAGCTGCGAGTGCGAGCCGAACACGAGATCTACCGCCGTGGCGGTCCACCTCTGCTCGCCCGTCGCGCGATCGCGCCCCTCGTACACCTTGGGAGCCGAGCCGTTCCCGTTCGCCCCCGACGGCTTCCACTCCGTGCCCATGTCGAGCAGGTTGACGAAGAAGTCGTTCGTCAATGTCTCCGGCCGGTCGGTGAAGACGCCGTGCGGAGACTGGCCATGGTTCGCGTTCAGCGCACGCAGGCCGCCGACCAGCGCCGTCATCTCGGGGGCGGTCAGCCGCAGCATGAAGGCGCGCTCGAGCAGCCCGTGCTCCAGCGGCAAGGGCCGGCCCGTGCGGGAGTAGTTGCGGAACCCGTCCACCGCGGGCTCGAGCACCGCAAAGGAGTCCGCGTCGGTCTGCTCCTGCGAGGCGTCGGTGCGGCCCGGCGTGAACGGGACGGCGATGTCGTGCCCTGCGTTCTTCGCCGCCCGCTCGACGGCCGCGCAGCCCGCGAGCACGATCAGGTCGGCCAGCGAGACCTGCTTGCCGGACCGAGTCGCGTTGAACTCCTGCTGGATCTGCTCAAGCGCCCGCAGCGCGCTCGCCAGCTCGGCCGGTTCGTTGGCCTCCCAGTCCTTCTGCGGAGCGAGGCGGATCCGCGCGCCGTTGGCCCCGCCACGCTTGTCGGTGCCGCGGAACGATGACGCCGCCGCCCATGCCGTGGAGACCAGCCGCGAGATCGACAGCCCCGAAGCGAGGATCTTCTCCTTCAGCGCGGCGATGTCGGCATCGCCGATCAGCTCGTGATCGACGGGCGGAACGGGGTCCTGCCACAGCTGTGGCTCGGGGATCCACGGGCCGAGGTAGCGCGAGACCGGCCCCATGTCGCGGTGCAGCAGCTTGTACCAGGCCTTCGCGAACGCCTGGGCGAGCTCGTCGGGGTTCTCGTAGAAGCGCCGCGAGATCGGCTCGTAGATCGGGTCGAGCTTCAGCGCCAGGTCGGTCGTCAGCATCATCACAGGCGACCGTTTCGACGGGTCGTGCGCATCCGGCACGAGGTCGTCGGGGTCGGGGTCCACCGGCGTCCACTGCTTCGCCCCGGCCGGGCTCTCGCTCAGCTGCCACTCGTAGCGGAACAGGTTGTCGAGGAAGTCGTTGTTCCACTTCGTCGGCTCGCTCGTCCACGCGCCCTCCGGGCCGCCGGTGAGCATCCGCACGCCGTTTCCGTTGCGCTGCAGGCTGCCCTTCCAGCCGAGACCCTGCTGCTCGATCGGCGCCGCCTCCGGCTCCGGGCCGACCTGCTTCGGGTCGACGGCGCCGTGGGTCTTACCGAACGTGTGGCCGCCGACGATCAGCGCGACCGTCTCCTCGTCGTTCATCGCCATCCGGGCGAACGTCTCGCGGATGTCCCTGGCGGAAGCCAGCGGATCGGGGTTGCCGTTGGGTCCCTCGGGGTTGACGTAGATCAGTCCCATCTGCACGGCCCCGAGCGGCTTGGCGAGCTGCCGGTCGCCGCTGTAGCGCTCGTCTCCCAGCCACGTGTCCTCCGACCCCCAGAAGATCTCTTCGGGCTCCCAGATGTCCTCGCGCCCGAAGCCGAAGCCGAACGTCTGAAAGCCCATCGACTCCATCGCGACGTTGCCGGTGTACACGAGCAGGTCGGCCCACGAGATCGTGCGGCCGTACTTCTGCTTGATCGGCCACAGCAGCCGCCGCGCCTTGTCGAGGCTCGCGTTGTCGGGCCAGCTGTTCAGCGGTGCGAAGCGCTGGGCGCCCTGGCCGCCGCCGCCCCGCCCGTCGGCGATCCGATAGGTGCCGGCCGCGTGCCAGCTCATCCGGATGAACAGCGGCCCGTAGTGGCCGTAGTCCGAAGGCCACCAGTCCTGCGAGGTGCTCATCAGCTCGATCAGGTCGCGTCGCAGCGCCTCGAGGTCGAGCGTCGCGAACTCCTCAGCGTAGTCGAACCCCTCGTCCATCGGGTCCGAGAGGGGCGAGTTGCGGTGCAGGACCGTGAGGTCCAGCTGGTTCGGCCACCAGTCGTGGTTTGTCCTCGGTCGGTGCGCCTCGCTGGTCGGGCTGGCGATCGCGGGGCTCTCGCTGTCGCTGACGCTCTCAGTCATGTCGTTCCTGTCCTTTTCTCTGCTCTACGCGATGGGCATCACGAGGGTATCGATGCGCCGCATCGGGGAGGTCCTCGGTCACAGCGGGACGAGTCGCCCGTCACGCTCGGCGGCGTCCGCGAGCGCGGCGTCGAGCGTGATCAGGCCGACATCGAGCCAGCGTGCCAGCGCGAGGTAGGCGGCGTCATACGTGGTGAGGTTGAAGCGGAGCTCCCAGATCGGTCGCGTCAGCTCGCGGATCGGGTATGTCAGGGCGCGCAGATCGGTGAGCCTTGCAAGCGCGCTGGCCGTCTCTAGATCGCCCAGCTTGCCGCGAAGCGAAAAGCGACGCAAGGCGGACAACACCTCGATTTGGAAGTGCGCCGGAACGTGCAGCTCGCTATTGGTAGCGAGGGCAGAGCGGATCGCGCCAGCGCGTGGCTGCGCGAGCAGCAGCTCCACGATTGCGCTCGAATCGGCGACGATCAAATCGGCTTGCGTGCGCGCTCTGCGGCAATCGCTTCAGCCGGCGTTTCGTCGAGCTCGACGGGCGTCAGCTTTTCGGTTTTTGCCAGCCACTCCTGCATCGTCGGCCGACCGGCGAACGTCCTCAGCTCTCTGAGCAAGTAGTCCGAAAGCGTCATCCCGTTCTGCGCTGCACGCGCCTTCAGTTCCCTGTGCAGGTCATCTGGGACGTTACGAATTTGGATCATCGACATTGCTCCCGGAGCGTAGCATGCGATTCACATGCTGAATACATCTGTGGGGATTATCTACTTGACGAACCCAAGTAACATTTGTTACGACTTAGTCCTCTTTGGCCTCCACGAATACTTGAGGCGGTCGATAATCCCAAAGCGAATCAGCTCCAGAGGGACGTTTTCTCCGCCGTAAGGGGCTTCTCGTACAGTGAGATATCCAGGCGTATTAGTGGCGAGCACGATGCCTGTCCGATCCTCTCCATAAGCCCTCCATCGCACCTCCAAACCGACTGCGTAACACAGTCCTACGTGATTACGCGTGAGAAGCAGGAAGATGCCGCTTGGTATCGCTATTGAGAGAAGGATCAGCTTTGAAAGGGAAAAGACGACTACAGCAAAGATCATGGCGAGTACCATCGCAACGGCAAACGTTCTGATCTGCTCCTCAGCGAGTTTACGCACGGGCAAGAGCGCGTCGCAATTGACAACATATTCTTTCTCCTTGGCGCTTTCCAGTCATGTCATACAGTCTTTTGGCCGACCAATTCTGAGGCATATTTACTGCTTAGCTTCTGCGGCGCTGATTTCCCCGCTGACGCTCCCTCGACCGCTGCTGGTGTCTTCCCAGCTAATGGTGCCGTCCGGGTGAGGTTCTGCCCAAATGTCGTCGTGCCATTCGCCTTCGATCTTGAACTCGCACTCGTCGCCATTTCCGAGTAGGGAGCAAGTCCCATCTTCGACCGAAGTGTATTTATCGTGGAGCGCGGCAGAGAGCGCATTGACCACCTTCTGTGTCTGCGTGCTGCTGCTTCCTCCGCATCCGGCCAGACCAACGATCAGGACGAGCGCCAAGCAGGTAGCCATGAGTCGTTTCATGGCTGGCTTATCGGCTCGTCCAGGGGCCGACTTGAGTTCGACTCTATGGACGATGGACAGCTCTGGCCGCGAGTGTGGCGGGCATGGCCCCACGCACAGAGCCTCAAACCGCCCTCGGGCAAGCGATCCGCCAGATCAGAACCGATCGCGGGCTATCGCAGGAGGAGGTCGCTAATGCTGCCGACCTGCATCCCACTTGGCTCAGCCATATCGAGGGCGGCAGGAACCCGGCCTGGGGCACCATCCGGCGCATCGCTGCTGCTCTCGACATCGAGGTTTCCGAGCTAGCGCTACTGGCCGAGAAGATCGAAGCTCAGGCCTGCGACCATCGCCGAGCGGGTTAGTCCTTTTCTGACCCCTTCGGGGGCTTCTTGGATGCGGGAGGGATCTTCTTGGGATCGACCTCTAGAGCAGCCTTGATGGCTTCCTCGAAAGGCAGCGGGATCGATAGCTTCTTGTCGGAGGGCTTGGGTTGATCGGCCATCGTACCCCCATTCTATCGCCCGTTGAGCGCGCGGTTTAGGTACCCCTGTCAGTTCGCGACTTATGTTTCACTCTTTTGTAATACCGCAATTTCCAGGACTTGTGTAGGCGAATGTGGTAAAATGCGGACCGCAGATTTGGACTTCCTAGAGGTTGCGCCTTTCAAGCGCCGCCAATAGGACAATGTTGACGGGATTGCAGTCTCGTCAATAGGGTAACTCCCAGTCTACGTCTGCCCTTGCTGCTCACTGCTGATCCTATCAGGATTCCAGCGACCTGTATTGCAAGCGCTTTCCCTCTGTCTTCTCCAGCGCAAGCATCGTTCGAGCGCCGTCTGTCATGTTTTTCGTGTTGTAGCGAAAGTCAAACTCGCTGAGATAGCGATGTAGGTGCTCGGGGCTGACGTGGTGATACACGCCAATGATCCCGCGCTTGAAGTTTGCGAAGTATCCCTCGATACCGTTGGTAGTCACATCGCCTCGAACGTACTCGCCGCTACTGTGATCCACGCTTTCATGTGAGTAATCAATAGCAAGACCGTTGTACCCAGGCCACTGATCCGTGTAGATAGTCGAGTTAGGCTCGACGGCTCCTGTTACCCGTGCTTGAAGTGTGTCCCTTGTAGTGTCAGGGATAACCTCCGTGCGGACACTTCCTCCACGCTCTGCCATTCCAAGGACGATCGTCTTGTCCACAGAGCCGCCGCCTTTGCTCATGCCCTTTCGTTTACGCTCGCTCTTGTGCATGTTCTTGGCTTTGCCGCCAACAAACGTCTCGTCTACCTCCACGATCCCGCTTAGGCGATCCTGAAAGGGACTTTGATCCATTGCGTGGCGGATGCGATGGAACATGAACCAAGCCGTCTTGTACGTGACTCCGATCGAGCGATGAAGTTGATGAGCACTCATGCCCTTCTTGGATGAGCACAGCAGATAGAAGGCCAGCAGCCACTTGTTCAGTGGGATATGGCTGGACTCGAAGATCGTGCCGACCGTAACCGTGAACTGCTTGCGGCAAGCTGCGCACTTCCAGAGGCGGCGTTTGGCTCTGCCTTTGAGCCTGTACGGGACTCGATCATGCTCGCCGCAGTGAGGGCAGACGGGACCATCCGGCCAGCGAATCCCCTCCAACAGCTCTGCGGCTGCTTCTGGATCGGCCAAGTACGGGGCGAGGTCGGCTAGGTTGAGACTTTGGCATCCGTGCACAAATCAAATGATATAGGCGGCATCGGACGGAACTTTTGGCGCAGAGTTACGAGGGGGGTAGGATTCGAGCGTGGAAGCGGATCGGGATAGGCCCAAGACGAATCTCGACCGGCACCTCGCCCACCCATGCGATCTTTGCGGCGGGATGTGGCTCCTCTCGGACAAACGCACCGTCCTTGTAGAGCTTCATGGGAATAGTAGTCTTGCCGACCTCCCTCATCCCGAAGTTATTCCTACGCTTCCAGTTCGGGTGCTTATCTGTCAAGGATGCGGAGCGATCCACATGGTTGATGAAGGGCTTGCGGATACGCATCTCTGAATCTCCTTCCTGTTCTTGGGTTCGTCAAGTAGATAATCCCCACATCTGTCTACGGTCTAGGCGAACCTACTCCTCTCTCTTCCGACCGGGTATCGGTGTCGGGACAAGCTGTGGTGTGACGCCGCGTTGCTCTCACCCGTGGAACACGGCCTCGACGTTGTGCCCGTCGGGGTCGAGTACGAAGGCACCGTAGGTAGCCCTCGCCGTAGTGCGGTCGCCGACGCATGAGTGGTGGGGCGCTCAGTCGCTCGAGTGGCCGGCCTGTAGCTTCGCTGCGGCCGACACGCAGCGGCTGAATGGCGTGCCGGGCTGACCGGCGACGTGCTTCTTGCTCTCCGTGGAGCACGCCTTGGCGGGGTTGCCGGTGGCGTTCGTCGCGAGCTTGGCCATCGCCGTCACGCATTGGCTGAACGGCGTGCCCTTCTGACCGGCGACGTGCCGCTTGCTCTCTTTGGCGCAGTACACGCCGTAGGCCTTGGCCTTCGCCGGCGGCGTTGCGTTCGGGCCAGGCGTCGAGTGAGAATGCGACCCGCTCGGGTTGCTCGTCTTGCCGGGGTTGCTTGAGCCGTTGTGCGGCACGCCGGCGGGGCGATGCACATCCGCCTGGCTACTGGCCAGCGCCGGCGCCGCGCTCAGCGCGGCGATCGCGATTGCGGCGGCGAATGGTCTAATTCCCTTCATCGGGCCTCCTTCGAGGGATCCAACCGGGACCCCGTAGATTCGCGAGTCCAGCTCGCGGGGTTGAGCCTGTCGAGGTTGATACGCGGCGTGGGCGAGAAAGTCAGGCGCTATCGCGATGCTGCTTCGAGCGCGTGGCCTTGCGAGGGCACGGTCGAGCTCGGAACATGCGATGCGGGCGTGGACGGCGCGGCACTCTGCGGAGCCGCCGGCGAGCCGCCGCGGTGGCTGCTCTTGCTCGGGGTGACGGGCGGGCGCCCACCGGGATGCGAGCTGGGGTGCCGGCCCGAGCGCGGTGAGCGGGGGTTGCCCGCTCGCGAGTGGTCGGGGCGCGCGCCCCCGACGTGTCGGTTCCGTGCATGCGCGGAGCCGCTGCGCAACGGCCGGCCTGCAAGCGCGCCGCGTCCGTGGGCGATCGCAGCGGCTTCGCTCGGCGCGGCCGCGCCGAGTGTGGACAGTCTCGTCGTGGCGGCGGATGGCGGGCTCGTCGCACCGGCGCGCGAACCGGTCGCTTTGCCACTGCCGGCAGGCGCGGGGTCGATCGCACGCGCGCGGCTGGAGCGCGTCGTGCCGCCTGTGGCACCGGCGCCGTGCGTCGCTCTGCCGGTGTGCGAGCCGCCGGGCGTCGCTTGCGGCACCATCGTTGAGGCACCCGCGGCAACGGCGGCAACGATCGCCGCCCCGACGAGTGCTTTGGCCGCGAGGGTGCCGCCGATCGTCTTGCCGGCGATCGCCGAGACGGCGGCGCTCAGCCCTTCGCCGGCGCTCTGCGTGGCGCCGGCGCCGAGTGCTCCGCCGCTGCCGAGCGCCGCTCCGCCGGTGCCATGGGCGGCCCCGCCGGGTATCAGCTGCGCGAGCACCCCGGTCGCCGCCAACGGTGCGAGCGGCGGCGCGAGCATCCGCAGCTCCGCCCGGCGTGCAGGGATCGCAGCCGCGAACGCAGCGCATCCGTCGCAGCTCGCCATGTGGGCGCGCAGGCGCCGGCCGCGCAGCACCCGACGATCGCCGGCGGAGAGCGCGTGACGCGCCTGCTCACAGCCCATCGCGCGACCCCCCGCGAACTCGGCCAGCGCCTCGCGCGCATCGAAGATCGCCTGCTTGGCTGCGCCTGGCGTCGTCTCCAGCGCGATCGCGATCTCTTCGTGCGACAGGCCGCTGAGCTCGCGCATGACGAGCGCCCCGCGCTGACGCTCGGGAAGGTCCTGAAGGTCGCGCACGAGCTGCGCCAAGCGCGCCCGCGTCTGCACGAGCTCCTCGGTCGAGCTGCCGGTGCACTCCTCCAGGTCGATCTGCTCGGCCGACGGGAGGCGCCGGCGAAGCAGCGAGATCGACTCGTTGTGCGCGATGCGGAACAGCCACGGGCGAAGTGGAGCGTCGCGCTGTCCGCGCTGCAATGCCGCAAGCGCCTTCGCCAGCGTCGACTGCAGTGCATCCTGGGCGTCCGCGTCGTTGCGCACGAGCGAGCGGCAGTAGCGGTACAGCTGCTGGTGGTACTTCTCGTACAGCGACGCGAACGCGCGACTGCTGCCCGCGCCGGCCAGACGCGCAAGGCGCTCGTCGCCGCCGCGGTGGAGCGACAGCCCGGGCTGGGCGAGCCGCGGCCCGGTGGTCGGCTGAGTTCCCATCTCCCATTCCCTATCGGTAACGAAGCGACGCGCCGATAGTCAGCGCCTATCTCCTCGCCCAGGGTAGGCGATGGTCGCAGGGGGAGGGACGATCCCGGCGTCATAGACTCCCCTCATGCGTCGACGAGTGACCTTCTCGCGCAATCTGACGCTGTCGCTGTCGCGCACGTGCCGGTGCTACTGCAAGTACTGCGCGTTCGCCACGCACCAGGCGCACCTGCACTCGCCTGAGGAGGTGATCGAGATCCTCGACGGCGCGGCGCGCAGGCGGGTCAAGGAGCTGCTCGTGCTGACGGGCGAGAAGCCGGAGGTCAACTCGCAGGTGCGCGAGCGCCTGGCCGAGTACGGCCACGAGGACTTCACGGCGTACGTCGTGTGGACGTGCGAGCGCGCGCTCGAGCGTGGCCTGTTGCCGCACACCAACCTCGGCGTGCTGACGTCGCGGGATCTTGCCCGGTTGCGCCAGGTGACCGCCTCGCAGGGGCTGATGCTCGAGTCGATCTCAGAGCGGCTGATGCAGACGGTGCACGCCGGCTCGCCGACCAAGCACCCGCAGCGGCGCCTGGAGACGATCCGCGCCGCCGGCGAGCTGAAGATCCCGTTCACGAGCGGGATACTCGTCGGCATCGGCGAGTCCGAGCAGGAGCGCATCGAATCGCTGCAAGCGCTCGCGGCGGTGCACGCCGAGCACGGTCACATCCAGGAGGTGATCCTGCAGAACTTCGTCCCCCACCAGCGCTACTACGGGCAGGAGCCGGCCGAGATCGCCGACGCGGCGGCGCGCGCATACTGGCGCACGGGCGTGAGCGATGGGCGGCCGAGCTTGCCGCTGCCGGAGTGGGCGTGCCCGGTGTCGATCGAGGATATGAAGCGGCTGATCGCCGAGGCCAGGCGCCTGATGCCCGACGTGGGTATCCAGGTCCCGCCGAACCTGGCCGACTGGTGGGGCGAGCTGGTCGCCGCCGGCGCGACCGACCTCGGTGGTCTGTCGGCGAACGGGGATCACATCTCCCCGGAGCACCCGTTCCCCTCGCCCCACCAGGTGCGCAAGGAGCTGCAGGCCGACGGCTACGCGCTGACCGAGCGCCTGTGCGTCTACCCCAAGTACATCGACCCCGAGTGGGTCGCGCCGGGTGTGCTCGACACGATCAAGGTCAAGTACTGGAGCTTCATCCCGCGCCGCGGATCGGGGCGCACGGAGCCGACCGCGAGCGGTGCCCCGCCGATCCGCATCGACCTCGTGGCGCGTGCGATCGAGCGCGGGCGAGCAGGGGAGCCGCTCAGCGAGGCCGAGCTGACGGCGCTGTTCGCCGAGACGCGCCCGGAGGCGATCGAGGACATGCGCCAGGCCGCCGATGGGCTGCGCTCAGAGCTCGCGGGGGAGACGGTCACGTTCGTCGTCAACCGCAACATCAACGTCTCGAACGTCTGCACCGTCGGCTGCGCCTTCTGCGGCTTCGGCCAGGGCAAGCGCTCGCCCGATGCCTACGAGCACGACCGCGACGAGTTCGCCCGGCGCGTGCACGAGGCGATCGATTACGGCGCCACCGAGCTGTGCATCCAGTCGGGCATCCACCCGGACTGGACGCTTGAGGACTACCTCGGCTGGCTGCGCTTCGCCAAGCAGCTGGCGCCGCAGCTGCACCTGCACGCATACAGCCCGATGGAGATCGCGCACATGTGCGACATCTCGGGGCTGTCGCCGGCCGAGGTGTTCGCGCAGTTGCGCGACGCCGGGCTGGGCTCGACGCCGGGTACGGCAGCCGAGGTGCTGCACGACGGCGTGCGCGAACGCATCTCCCCGAACAAGCTGCCCGTGGCCCGCTGGGTGCAGATCATCGAGGCCTCGCACCGCGCCGGCCTGCGCTCGACCGCGACGGTCATGTTCGGCCACATCGAGGAGCCGTGGGAGCTGGCCGAGCACATGCGCGTGATTCGCGAGCTACAGCAACGCACCGGCGGCATCACCGAGTTCGTGCCGCTCTCGTTCATCCCCTTCCAGACGCTGCTCGGGCGCACGCACGGCATCGAGGAGATCTCCCGCGAGGAGAACCTCAAGCACACCGCCGTGTTCCGCCTCGCGCTCGGCCACACGATTCCGAGCCTGCAGGCATCGTGGGTGAAGATGGGCCTCGACGCCGCCACCGAGTCGCTGCGCTGGGGCGTCAACGACCTCGGCGGCACGCTGATGGAGGAGTCGATCAGCCGGCTCGCCGGCAGCTATCACGGGACCAAGCTCGACCCCGACGAGCTCGTCGCCGCGGCGCACCGCGCCGGGCGGCCGGCCGCCGAGCGCACGACGCTTTACGAGATCCGCCGGCGCTACGAGCTCGCCGTCGCCGCCTGAGGCCTACGGTCAGCCGCCGGCCTTGGCGCGCGGCGCCGGCTGGGCCGGGCGTGAGGAGGCGCGGGCTTCGACCGTGCCGACGGCCGCGGCGACGGCGTAGGGGTGCGTGTACGGCGCCATGTGCCCGCCCGAGACGATCTCCAGCCGCGCGTTCGGCAGCGTCGCCGCCAGCCGGCGACCGTGCACCGGCTTGACCAGCTGGTCATCCGATCCCTGGATCACGACCGCCGGCACGTCGATCGTGGCGAGCTGCTTGTCGACGCCCTCGATCACGCCGTTGGCCGCGAGCTGCTCGCCGGCGAACGCTTCGAGGTTGCCGCGAGTCGAGTTGATCTCCAGCAGCCGGCGTTCGTGCGCCGAGTCCACCGCGTGCGGGTGAAAGGCCCGGTCATCGCCCTGCTTGACCGACGCGGTCGTCAGCAGCTGCGCGAACGTGGCGTTGGCGATCTGATGGATCACCGGCAGCTGTAGTGCTTTGACGAGGTGCGCCTGGAGCTCGTCATATCCGCCGAGGTGCTGGCCGGCGGCGGCTGCGTCGACCAGCACCAGGCCGCCGACCTCTTCGGGATGGCGCTCGGCGAAGGCCAGCGCGAGCGTGCCGCCGTAGGAGTGCCCGACGAGGATCGGTCGGCTGAGGTGAAGCGCGCCGAGCAGCGCGTCGAGCGTCGCGATCTGGCGGTCGAACTTCATGTAGCCGTCGCCGGAGTAGCCGAAGCCGGGCCGGTCGAAGGCGATCGTGCGGTGTCCGGCCAGCAGCGGCGTGACCTTGTTGAAGTCTTCGGCGGTTCCGGGCAGTCCGTGTATGAGCACGACCGGCGTGCCGCTGCCCGGGCGTTCCAGGTAGTGGATGCGCAGCGCGCCGACGCGGATGAACGAGCCGCTCGGCTTGGGCTCGGAGGGCAGGCGGCCGTAGGTCCAGTTGAGCACGACGACGATCAGCGCGAGCGCGGCCAGTACGAGCAGCGCGATCCGCCCGATCCTGCGCATTTAGACGTGCCCCCGCATCAACGCGCAGCCTAACGGCAGGCTGAGCGGTGAGGATCGCGGCGTTCCTCACTTGCGCCCGTCGCCCCGCGCGTCCTGGCCCGGCTACGCGCGCGCGAACTGCCCGTGAAAGCCGAACGGGATGTGGTGCGGCACGCGCGCCCGCGCGAGCTCGCGCAGGTCGGCGGCGTCGAGCACGAGCAGGAACGAGCTCTCGGCGGCGGCGTCGAGCACGACGGACAGCAGCACGCCGTCGTCCTCGTCCCGCGCGTCGGGGCGCGCGACGAACACGGGCTCCCCGGGGTAGCAGCCGCGCTCGGCCCACGACAGCGCGGCGCCGTCGTGCGTGTCGATCTTGACGATCCGCTCGAGCCAGCCGCTCGGGCCGTCGCCGACGCCCCACACGTAGCGGTAGGGACGCTCGTTGCAGCGGCCGTAGTTGATCCGCGGCAGCTCGATCTCCTCACCGGAGAGCCGTTCGCGCTTGACCGAGCGATCGGCGAGCTTCAGCCGGAAGCGGGTCAGCTCGGCCGATTGCACGGGCTTGCCCTGGCGCAGACGGTCGAGGTAGAGGTCCTCGATCACGCCGGCGTCGGCGAAGGCGCACAGGTCGACGATCACCTCGCCGCCGTCCTCGTAGGCGTTGACGTGGTGGAAGGCGAAGCAGGCGTCGGTCTGAAAGCCGCCCGTGGCCTTGCCGCTGGCGCGGTCGACGAGCGTGAAGCGCGTGCCGAGCTCGGGCTTCCACTTGTAGTTCTCGATGTACGGGCGGCCGGAGAGGGCAAGCGCGAGCGGGTTGACGACGAGCGGGAACTCGGCGAGCACGAGCCAGCGCTCGGTCAGGCCGAAGGAGTGCATGTAGGCCGGCTCCTTGACCGGCAGCGAGCCGATCGCGCGGGGCTTGCTCGCGTCGGGGTCGACGGCGAAGAAGCGGTAGCTGCTCGTGCGACCGAGCTTGGCGGCGTAGTTGAGCATGCCGCGGCCGGCGCGGTCGGAGTGCGGGTGCGCCGTCGTGAGCTGACCGGGGACTTCGTAGGGCTGCACGCCGGCCGTCTCCAGCGTGTGCGGGTCGAACTGCACGGGCATCGGCGTCTCGGTCATCGAGATGAAGCGCTCACCGAGGCGGGTGATGTTGACGTTCGCGTTGTCGCCGATCGTCTTGGTCGGCGCGAACAGCGTCTGCACGCGCTTGAACAGCGAACGGCATGGGTCTGTGGCGAACTCGCCGTAGACCATCCGGCCCTGCTCCCGCGCGGCACGGTAGGAGCGGCTGTGCAGGAAGCGGTTGCCGTAGGAGACCTTGCCGGCGTCGATCGTGAAGCGGTGCAGCATCGCGAGGCCGTCGAACCAGTGGCGCATGCGCTCCTCCCCGAGCTCGAACTTGGCCGGGCCGGTGCGCAGCAGCGAGCCGCCGAGCCAGGCCGGGAGCTCGCCGCTCAGCGCGAGCTCGTCGATCGCGGTCTCCTGCTCGAGCGTGGTGAAGCCGAGCGCCGGCGAGCCGCCGGCCGCGCTCGAAGGCGAGCTCGGGACGGGTGTCTGCGTTGGGGCCTCTGCGTGCGTGGTGGCGGGACCGGCCATGACGATGCCTCCTGAATGGTTCGACTCGGACCATTCGCACCGTACGCTAGTCTGCGGACGGTGTCAAGCGTAGATTCCGACCCCCAGCCGCGCCTGACGGAGACCTCCTACATCGTGCTCGGGCTGCTCGAGCAGGGCGAGCCGGCGACGCCGTACGACCTCAAGCGCTTCGCGCAGCTGAGCACGAGCAACTTCTGGTCGGTGCCGCACACGCAGATCTACACGGAGTGCGCGCGGCTGGCGGGAGAGGGGCTGCTCGACGAGCATCAGGAGGAGACGGGGCGGCGCAGGCGCATGTACCGCCTGACCAAGCGCGGGCGAGAGGCGCTGGAGACGTGGCGCAACGAGCCGGCGAGCGACCTCTACGAACTGCGCGACGCGGCCACGCTGAAGCTGTTCTTCGGCGGCGATCCGGCGACGCTCGCGGTGGCCCAGCTACAGGCCCACAAGGGCCGGCTGAAGGAGTACGAGCAGATCTACGAGGGCGCCGACGCGCTGCCCGACGGTCAGCGCCTGGCGCTGGAGTGCGGCATCGGCCACGAGCGCCAGTTCATCCGCTTCTGGTCGCGCCTGGCCGATACCGAGGCCTGAGCCTCAGCGGAACATGTCCTCGTGCGGCGGGCGCAGCAACGCGCCCGCGCCGGGACCGTCCTCGTCGGTGAGAAAGCGCCGCAGGCCATCGACGAGCACGACGGGCTCGCGCGAGTCCTTCGCCCGCACGAGCTCACCGAGCGCGGCGACGGCGTCGGCGACGGCGAGCCAGGTCGCGCGCAGCGCCATCCCGCGCGCGTCGGCGCGCCCGCGCCAGTCATCGAGCGGCTGCATTCCGGCGAGGCCGATGGCGACGTCGAGTTGCCCGTGGCGCCAGGCGCGCCCGAAGCTGTCGCTGATCAGCACGCCGACGCGCGCCCCCGTCAGCTCGCGCAGGCGCGCGCGGATCAGTCGCGCCGAGCCGTCGGGGTCGCGCGGCAGCACGATCAGCGTCTCCTCGTCGGCCGCGTTGGAGGCGTCGACGCCGGCGTTGGCGCAGAGCAAGCCGTGATGGGTGCGGCAGATCAGCACGCCGCGCTCGGCGCGCACGATCTCGGCAGACTGGTCGAGTACGACCTGCACGACGCGCGGATCGCGCAGCTCGCCCGTGCCCTCGGCCGTCAGCCGCTCGGCCAGCTCGAGCGCCCGCTCGCCGGGCCGCACGTCGCCCAGCGAGACGACCGCGCCCTCGGCCTTCGAGACGACCTTGTGCGCGATCGACACGAGCTGTCCGTCGCGCAAACCCTCGCTGCCGGAGGAGGCGGCCTCGGCGATCAGCGCCGCGAGATCGTCGCCGGCGCGCAGCTCGGGCAGGCCGGTGAGGGCTCTTGCGCTGAGGCTTGCCATCGACGCTGCCGTTCAGCCGGCGTCGTGTGAGGTGAGGATTTGATGATGGCTCGCGGGCTGCGCGAGCACCGCCCGAGTCCGCTCGGCGGGCGTGTCGGCGCCGGCCAGGCGGTCGCGCAGGGCGGCGAGGTCGGCGCCCGTGTCGACGTCGAGCAGCAGCGAGGAGGGGTGCGCCACGCGGCAATCCACGCCCGCATCGCGCGCCAGCGCGCGATGGCGCTCGCAGCTGCCGGGGCCGAATGCCGGCACGATCGCGTCGGGAGGAGTCAGCAGCAGGCCGTTCGTGCCCGCGCCGTGACGGTCGGGGACGATCACGACCGAGCGCTGCTCGGCGCCCGACAGCAGCACGTCGAGCTCGGCCGGGTCGAGCGCGGGGCAGTCGCCGGGGATGCACAGCGCGCGCTCGAAGCCGTCGGCCAGCGCGCGCTGCACGCCGAGCGTGACGGCAGCCGACTGGCCGCGCTCGGCGGTGTCCTCGATCAGCAGCGCGCCGTGCTCGCGCGCCGTCGCGGGCAGGCTCGGCTCGCGCGTGACGACGATCGTCAGCTCGATCGAGTCGGTCCGTGCGAGCGCCTGCAGCACGTCCGCGACCATCGCTCGCGCCAAGCCGGCGCGCAGGTCGTCCTCGACGCTCTCGCCGAGCCGCGACTTGGCCGCGGCGAAGCGCTTGACCGGAAGGATCGCTGCCGTGCGCATGCCGCGCCCACGATAGTGGCGCCGTTCTGCGTCCATGCCGTGCCGGCCCGGCGCGAGTCGCGTCTAGTTCCCGTCCCCGCGCCGCGGGTCCGCACGGGCTGATGAAAATGCCGCAGCTTGCTGGAAGCGGGGCAATTTCCTGTCAGCGACCCGCCGGACTCACCAGCCGAGCAGCATCAGGCCGACGGTCACGCCCGGCCCGACGGTGACGGCCAGGCCGCGCTGGCCGGGCTCGGGGTCGCGCTGCTCGATCGTGTCGCGCAGCACGTACATGATCGAAGGCGTGCCGACGTTGCCGTGCTCTGAGAGCACGCGCCAGCTCAGCTCGGTCTGCGCCTGCTCGAGCCCGAGCGCCGACTCGACGTTCTCGACGATCCGCCGCCCGCCTGGGTGCACGATCCAGTGGTCGATCTGCTCGCGCTGCAGGCGGTTGCGAGCGAGGAACCGGTCGACGACGCCGCCCAGACCGGCGCCCGCCAGGTCGGGCAGCTCGCGCGCGAGGTGCAGGTGGCTGTCGCCGTCGCTGCACTCCAGTTCGACGGCGCCGAGCGTGCCGGCGATCTGGTGGACCTGCGAGTCGAGGATCAGCGGCCCGTCGGCGTGCGGCTCGGCCGAGAGCAGCGCGACGGCGCAGCCGTCGCCGAAGATCGCCGAGCCGACGGTCTTCGCGCGCGGGTCCTCGTCGGTGGCGCCCATCAGGATGCCGCTCATGCTCTCCGCCGCGACCACCAGGGCGGGGCGGTCGGGGTGCTCGCGCATCGCCTGCGCCGCGAGTTTCATCAGCGGCACGGCGCTCGCGCAGCCGACGCCGGTGATGTGGTACTTGTCGGTCGCCGGATCCATCTCGTAGTGGTCGACGAGACGGTGCGCCAGCGTGGGGCAGCCGAGCGAGTAGAGGCTCGAGCTGATCACGGTGCCGATCTCGCCCGGGTCGATCTCGAGCGCGTCGATCGCGCGGATCGAGTGGTCGAGCAGCTGCATCTCGACCTGCGTCGTACGCCCCTGCAGCGTGAGCGCGAGGAAGTCCTCGCTCAGCTCCAGATGACGGTTGTCCACGCCGCACCGCGCGAAGATCCGCTCGGCGAACTCGTCGCCGGCGAGGCCGAGCCGGTCGAGCACCTCGCGCTGGGAGAGGACATCGGGCGAGTCCGACACGGTCAAGGACGCGATGCGCGTCCCGGTGCGGCGTGCTCGTGCACGCCGGCGGGCGCGAGCCTTGATCGCCGTGTCGGCGAGCGCAGCTGGATCACCGGGGCGGTGAAGGCCGCTGTTCACAGTCGAAGCTCCTTGATCGCAAAGGGGGTTGGCATCGATGTCCAGCTGAGGTGCCTGCGACGATATGACCCCTCAACACCGATATACGGCGCTTTTCAGCCGTTCTTATCCAGTTCTTCGGCAGGCGATCGCGCCGATCTGCTGGCATTGGGCGGCTGATTTGAGGCGGATCGCACCGCACGGCTACGACGAAGGGATGCGATGAAGGTAATTGGCGCAGGACTGCCGCGCACGGGCACGCTGACGCAGAAGCTCGCGCTCGAGCAGCTCGGGCAGGGCCCCTGCTACCACTGGGTCAACGTGATCGCCGACCTCGACCAGGTCGAGCTGTGGGACGGCGCGATGGACGGCGAGGCGCCGTGGGAGCAGGTCTTCGCGGGTCACGAAAGCACGGTCGACTGGCCGGGCGGCTACTTCTACCGCGAGCTGATGGACGCCTATCCGGAGGCGAAGGTGCTGCTCAGCGTGCGCGACCCCGAGGCCTGGGAGCGCAGCTTCCGCGAAACGATCTGGACGATGAGCCATGGCCGCACGCTGATGCCGCTCTTGGCGCACGCGCGGGCGGAGGTCGACCCTCGCTTCAAGCGCTACCTCGAGCTCGTCGATCGCATGTTCTGGGGGCCGCAGGGCACGTTCGCCGAAGGGCACGAGACGCCGCAGCAGCTGATCGAGCAGATGCTGCGCCACCACGAGCAGGTCAAGGCAGCCGTCCCACCAGAGCGCCTGCTCGTGTGGGAGGTCGGCGAAGGCTGGGAGCCGCTGTGTGCATTTCTCGGCGTGCCCGTGCCGGCCGAGCCGCTGCCGCACGCCAACGATCGCGGCGAATTCGTCGAACGGGTGATCGGCGGCGCGCTCGACGCGCTGGGGGCCTGGCGCGAGAGCGGCGCGCCGGCTGCGAGCTGAGCGGCCGGCAAGAGCAGGGCGCCAGGCTGGGAGCTATGCGGCGGGCGCGAGCGCTTCGGCGAACGCGAGCGTCTCGCGTGCCAGGCGCTCGCGGGCCGCTGCGTCGTACATCCGCGTGCCCGTCTGCAACGCCGGCACGTGAGGCCCTGCGTCCTCGTCGGCCACGATGCCGTCGAGCAAATCGCCGTAGAAGTCGGCCAGGCCGTGCGCGCTGCACTCGAGCGCGGCGAACGCCATGAACGCCTCCGTCGGCCCCTTCAGCACCTCGCCACCGACGATCGGGCTGACCGCCACGACCGGCGCGCTGGCCTCGGCGAGCGCCTCGCGCATGTCCGGCACGGCGAGGATCGGCGCGATCGAGGCGAGCGGGTTGGACGGTCCGATCACGATCGCGCTCGCCTGCGCGATCGCGTGCAGCGCCTGATCGCTCGGCCGCGCCTGCTCGGCGCCGCGGAACTCGAGGCCCTCGACCGGCCCGGCCGCGCGGTCGCGGATCATGAACTCCTGGAAGGAGCGCCAGCCGGCGGGGGTGCGCACCCAGGTGCGCACCGGATCGTCGCTCATCGGCAGCACGCGCGCCGCAAGGCCGATGCTCGCAGCGAGCTGCTCGTGCGCGGCCGTCGCCGAGAGCCCTTCGCCGACCAGCCGCGAGCGCTCGATGCACCACGCCAGGTCGCGATCGCCCAGGTTGAACCAGATCTCCGATCCGATCGCCCGGAGGGCGTCCATCACAGAAAAAGTGTCGCCCTTTAGGCCCCAGCCGCGCTCGTCTATGAGGTCGGCGAGCCAGAACGAGACGAGATCGGGGTCGGGCGAGACGTGCGCGCCGTAGATCTCGATGTCATCGCCCGTGTTGGCGATCACGCTGAGCCGCTGCGGGCCGACCACGTCGAGCATGCCGCGCGCCAGCTTCGCGCCGCCGGTGCCGCCGGCGAGCACCACGACGTCGCCCGCGCGCGGGGACGTCGCGCTCACTCCCAGTCGGGGTCGGGCAGCCCGGCCAGGCGTACGCCCGCGTGCACCTTGTAGCGGGCGTTGACGCCGATCAGCAGCGCCGTCAGCGACTCGGTGATGCGCGACATCTCCAGGCGTCCCGCGTCGACGCAGCGCAGCCCGTCGATCCGCTCGATCAGGCGCGCCGCCTCGGTCTTGTCGGCGCGCACCTCGCCGCACACGAGCACGTCCTGCGCGAGCGGGTGCTCGAGGTCGGTCAGCGAGGCCGCGCTGACCGTGTGCAGCGCCGAGACCACGCGCACGCCGTCCGGCACCATCTCAGCGGCCTGCTGCGCGGCCGATCCCTGCCACACGCCGAGCATGCGCGTCGCCCTGCCGCTGACGGCCGCCGCGAGCGGCACGGTCGCGTCGATCAGCAGCTGGCCCGGCTTCAGCACGTCCTTCAGGTTCGTCAGCGTCTCGGAGTGGCTGCGAAAGGGCACGCTGAGGATCACGACGTTCGCCGAGCGCGCGGCCTCGCCGTTCTCGGCGGCCGAGCAGACGGCGCCCTCGACGGCATCGCTTGCGCGCACCGCAGCTTCCTCGGCGCGGGTCGGGTCGCGCGAGCCGATCACGACCGGGATGCCGGCACGCCGCAGGCGCACGGCGAGGCCGAAGCCGAGCGAGCCGGACGCGCCGATGATCGCGACGGGGTCGGCGGTCGCGGCGGTGGACATCGCGGCGAGTATAGGCTTCGGCCCTATCGTGGGCGTGGCGATGGACGAGATACGCAGCGCTGTCAAGGTCAGGGAGGTCGGTCCACGCGACGGCTTCCAGAACGAGCCCGAGACGATCGCGACCGACGACAAGGTCGAGCTGATCGACGCGCTCGCGCGCCCCGGCCTGCGCCGGATCGAGGTGACGAGCTTCGTGCGCGCCGACGTGATCCCCCAGCTTGCCGACGCCGCCGAGGTGCTCGCGCGGATCGACGTGCCCGACGAGGTCGCCGTCAGCGTGCTGATCCCCAACGCGCGCGGCCTGCAGCTCGCGCTGGAGCAACGCGAGCGGATCGACGAGATCAACGTCTTCATGTCGGCCTCTGAGACGCACAACCGCAAGAACGTCAACCGCACGATCGCCGAGTCCCTGGGCGAGCTGGAGCGCGTGCTCGGCAGCGCGCGCGAGGCCGGGTTGCGCTGCGAGGGGGTGATCTCGACCTCCTTCGGCTGCCCCTACGAGGGCCACGTCCCGCCCGTGCGCGTGCTCGAGCTCGCCGCGCGCCTGCGCGACGCCGGCGCGCAGGAGATCGGCTTCGGCGACACCACCGGGATGGCCAACCCGCGGCAGGTCTCCGAGTTCTTCAGAGCCGCGCGCGACGCGCTCGGTGGGGAGGTCGAGCTGACCGCGCACTTCCACAACACGCGCGGGCAGGGCCTGGCCAACGTGCTCGCCGCGCTGCAGGCCGGCGTCGAGAGCTTCGAGTCGAGCTTCGGCGAGCTCGGCGGCTGCCCCGTGCCGGCCGGCGCCACCGGCAACATCGCCACCGAGGACCTCGTCTCGATGCTGCACGAGATGGGCCTTGAGACCGGTATCGACCTGACCGCGCTGCTCGCCTGTGCGCGCCGCGTGCAGCGGATCCTCGGCCGCCCGCTCGGCAGCCACACGCTCGTCGCCGGTCCCGTCGACTGGGGTTGAGGCAGCGTCTACTTCGAGGCGGGTGGGACGGTGTCCTTTCTAGTCCCCGTGCCCGCGCCGCGGGTCCGCACGGGCTGATGAAAATGCCGCAGCTTGCGGGAAGCGGGGGCTATTTCCCTGTCAGGCCAGCGGTAGCAATGGCATATACGGCTTCGTATATACGATCGCTATCAAGCTGCGAAAAAAAGCGACCGGTCCCCCAATGCTCAGCCGGCAACCGCTTCGCTCTGATGCTCTGAGGCCTCGCGCGCGCTCTCGCGGGCAGCCGCCACGCAGAACTCCTGCACCGAGACCTCCATCTCGAGCGTCTGCGCGAGCGCTGGGCGCGCCGAGGCGTCGATCACGCGCTTGGCGCGGCCGACGGCGATGTGCGAGTTGGCCAGCAGCTCATCGACGAGCTGCTGCGTGGCCTGCTCGAGCTGCTCGGGCGCGACGACGCGGTTGAGCAGGCCGATCCGCTCGGCCTCCTCGGCGTCGATCGTGCGCGCCGTCATGATCAGCTCCTTGGCACGGCCGAGGCCGACGACGGCCGGCAGGCGCGTCGAGCCGCCCACGTCCGGGATGATCCCGAACTTGACCTCCGGCAGGCCGAGCTGGGCGTCGCTGGAGGCGACCCGCAGGTCGCAGCCGAGCGCCACCTCCAGCGCCCCGCCCACGCACGTGCGGTGGATCTGGCAGATGACCGGCTTGGCCATCTCTTCGCACAGGTTGGCGCAGTCGAGGAAGACTTTGCGAAACGGGCGCAGCTGACCGGGCGTGCCGGCCGACTGGCCCAGCTCGACGAGGTCGACGCCGGCCGAGAAAACCGGTCCCTCGCCGCGTAGCACGACGCAGTGAACGTCGCTGGCGGCGGCCGCCGCGCGCAGCGCCTCGCCGAGCGCCAGCAGCAGCTCTTGGTTCATCGCGTTGCGCTTCTCCGGGCGGTTGAGGATCACGTGGCGGACAGCGCCGCTGTCCTCGGTGAGGACGATGCTCATCGTGTCGATCGTACTAGGCTCCCGGCAACCGGAGAACGCGAGCGGAGGTCAGATGGCGAAGATCGAGAAGGTCGGGGTGCTGGGCGCGGGTCTGATGGGTCACGGGATCGCGCAGGTGGCGGCGCAGACGGGCTACGACGTCGTGCTGCGCGAGGTCGACGAGCAGGCGCTCGCCAAGGGCATCTCAAAGATCGAGAAGCAGCTCGCGCGCGCTGTGGAGAAGGGCAAGTCGACGCAGGAGGACGCCGACGCCGTGCGCGGGCGGATCCACGGCACGATTGACTACGGCGAGCTCGCCGGCTGCGACCTCGTGATCGAGGCGATCACCGAGGATCTCGCGCTGAAGCTCGAGATGTGGCGCGAGGTCGATGCGATCGTCAAGCCCGAGGCCGTGTTCGCGACGAACACCTCCTCACTGGCCGTGATCGACCAGGCCGCAGCAACGGGCCGTCCGGAGCGCTTCGTCGGCCTGCACTACTTCAACCCGGCGCAGGTGATGAAGCTCGTCGAGGTCGTGCGCTGCGTGACGAGCAGCGACGAGACGTTCGACACCGCGCTCGAGTTCGCCCGCTCGGAGGGCAAGCTCGCGATCCCGACCAAGGACAAGGCCGGGTTCATCGTCAACCGCCTGCTCGTGCCGTACATGCTCGACGCGATGCGCGCCTACGAAGAGGGCGTCGGCTCGATCGAGGAGATCGACGAGGCGATGAAGGCCGGCGCCGGGCATCCGATGGGCCCGCTCACGCTCGCCGACTTCGTCGGGCTGGACACGCTCGGCTCGATCTGCGACGTGCTGTTCGACGAGTTCCGCGAGCGCCGCTTCGCGCGCCCGCCGATGCTGCGCAAGATGCTCAGCGCAGGCTGGTATGGGCGCAAGGCCGGGACCGGCTTCTACGACTACTCCGGCGAGGCGCCGCAGCAGAACGCGGCGCTGTAGGCGCAGGTTCGAGCGACTAACCTTCTCGGCATGAGCGATCTGTCGAAGCTGCGCGCCGGGGACGTCGATCGCGAGCAGCTGATCGACGAGTTGCGCGAGCACGCCGGCGCGGGGCGGCTCACCGCCGAGGAGCTCGAGCAGCGCATCGGCGAGGCCTACACCGCTTGCACCCGCGCCGATCTCGACGCGCTGCGCGCCGACCTGCCGGTCAGCTCGACCTCCGTCAAGCTGGCCCTGACCAAGCGCAAGGGGCGGCTGCGCCGCCGTCTGCTGCAGGAGACGGGCGGATCGCTCGGCGTCTCGGCCTTGGCCGTCGGGATCTGGCTCGCCAGTGGGCCGAGCGGGAGCTTCTGGCCGGGCTGGGTGATCGGCGCCACGCTGCTGCCGGTCGTGCGCGACGCCTGGCGCCTGTTCGGGCCGGCATCGGATCTCGACATCGTCGAAGCGCGCCTGCAGGCGCGCCACGAACGCCATCTGGCGCGCGGTCGTCGCCACCGGTATCGAGGGCTTCCGCGGCCGTGAGCGACCTGGGCGGCGCCACCGAGCGCGCGCTCGGTGGCGGCCCGCAACGCCACCGCGAGAAGGCGCGCGAGCAGGGCAAGCTGCCCGTGCGCGAGCGCATCGCGCTGCTGCTCGACGACGACAGCTTCGCCGAGGAGGCGCTGCTGGCCAACTGGCTCCAGGACGGGCACGGCGCCGACGGCGTCGTCACCGGCGTCGGCGAGATCGACGGCCGCCCGGTCGCGCTGATGGCCAACGACCCGACCGTGAAGGCCGGCTCGTGGGGGCCGAAGACGGTCGAGAAGATCCTGCGCATCCAGGAGCGGGCGCTGTCGCTCGCAGTGCCGATGGTCTACCTCGTCGACTCCGCCGGCGCGCGCATCACCGAGCAGGTGCAGATGTTCCCCGGCCGTCGCGGTGCCGGGCGGATCTTCCACAACCAGGTGAAGATGTCGGGCGTCGTGCCGCAGGTGTGCGTGCTGTTCGGCCCGAGCGCCGCCGGCGGTGCCTACATCCCGGCCTTCTGCGATGTCGTGATCATGCGCGAGGGCAACGCCTCGATGTACCTCGGCTCGCCGCGCATGGCAGAGATGGTGATCGGCGAGCAGGTCACGCTCGAGCAGATGGGTGGCGCGAAGATGCACACCGGCGTCTCCGGTTGCGGGCATCAGCTCGTCAAGAGCGACGAGGAGGGGATCGAGACGGCGCGCCGCTACCTCTCCTTCCTGCCGGGCAACTGGCAGCAGGCCGCGCCGCAGGCCTCGCCGGTGGATCCCGCCGCGCTGCCGGACGGGCAGTCGATCGGCCGGCTGATCCCGGCCGATGAGAACAAGCCGTTTGACATGAAGGCGCTGATCGGAGCGCTCGTCGACGAGGGCTCGCTGCTTGAGATCCACCCGCGCTGGGCCAAGGAGCTGATCGTCGGCTTCGCACGCCTCGATGGCCAGGCGATCGGGATCGTCGCCAACCAGCCCAAGTTCAAGGGCGGCGTGCTGTTCGGCGACTCCGCCGACAAGGCCGCGCGCTTCATCTGGGCCTGCAACGCGTTCAACGTGCCGCTGCTGTTCCTCGCCGACGTGCCCGGCTTCATGATCGGCACGCAGGTCGAGCGCGAAGGCATCATCCGCCACGGCGCGAAGATGATCAGCGCCGTCAGCGAGGCGACCGTGCCGAAGATCTCGGTCGTCGTGCGCAAGGCCTACGGCGCCGGGCTCTACGCGATGGCCGGACCGGCCTTCGAGCCCGACTGCTGCCTGGCGTTGCCGAGCGCGTCGATTGCCGTGATGGGCTCGCAGGCGGCGATCAACGCTGTCTACTTCAACCAGCTGCAGGCGATCGAGGACCCCGTCGAGCGTGCGCAGCGCACAGAGCAGTTGCGCACGGAGTACGCCGAGGACATCGACATCCTGCACCTCGCCTCAGAGCTCGTGATCGACGCCGTGATCGAGCCCGAGTTGCTGCGCGAGGAGCTGATCCGCCGCTTCGCGCACGCTGCCTCGAAGCGGCGGACCTGGCCAGCCAAGCACAACCCTGTCACCCCTGTCTAGGCGGGCGCGACTCCCGCGCTGCGCGTTTCCTCGTCCTGAAACGGCGGATAGGTCTCGGTCAGCAGGTACAGGTAGGCGTCGCTGCGGGCGGTGTAGGAGTTGGCGAGCACCATCAGGTCGAACAGCCCACGCGGCATCTTGCCGGTCACAACGATCACGACCCACGCGGCGAACGCGCCGATCTCCAGCAGCAGGCCCATCACGTAGCGCAGGATCATGATCGGGATCGCCAGGATGATGCGGAAGATGGTCTTCAGCCTGCTGTAGCTCTCGAGCGGTCCCGAGAAAGCCATGCGCACGGGGTAGGAAGGATCGTCGGCGCCGCTGAACGGGGGATAGGTGTCGGTCAGCAGCGCCGCGTAGGCCGTCACCCGCGCCAAGAAGCGGTTGAAGTTTGCGACGAACTCGTACAGCCCGGCGGGATAGCGGCCGGTGATCACGATCGCAAACCACGCGATCAGGATCGCGATGCCGGCGACGATCCCGAACACGTACAGCACGATCGCGACGGGGATCATCAGGATCAGGCGAAAGAAGCTCGTCAGCCGATTGCGTTGTTCGACGTAGTCGACCTCGAAGGTCACTGGGTAGGACACGTGCACACTCCCTTTCGGTTGGCCGTATGGACCGCCCCGCCATGCGCGCTCTTCTTATGGCCATGCGCCACACCCCGCGAGCTCGCATGACGCTCGGTGGACATCCTACGGGGGACATCGGCCGGTGGAGTGTCGTTTTCAATAGATTCCAGGCGAGATGGACGCTTCGGAGATCGCCTTCGCAGGGATCGCCCGCCAGGCCGATCTGATCGCCGCCGGCGAGCTCAGCTCGCGCGAGCTGGTCGAGCTTTACCTGCGCCGGATCGAGCGCACGCAGCCGGCGCTCAACGCCTTCCGTGTCGTGTTCGGCGAGCGCGCGCTGCTCGAGGCCGATCAGGCCGACGCGCGCCGCGGCGCTGGGGAGGGCACACAGACCGGAGGGCTGGGTCGCGCGCTGCTGGGCGTGCCGATCGCCGTCAAGGACGACATCGACGTGGCCGGCGAGGTGACCGCGTTCGGCAGCAACGCCTACGGCGCGCCCGCCGCCGACGACGCCGAGGTCGTCCGCCGCCTGCGTGCCGCAGGCGCTGTGATCATCGGCAAGACCAACGTGCCCGAGCTGTGCGTGTGGCCGTTCACCGAGACGGCCACGTTCGGCGCGACGCGCAACCCGTGGGATCTACAGCGCGCCCCCGGCGGCTCGAGCGGCGGCAGCGCGGTGGCCGTGGCCGCGGGGCTGGTCGGCGCCGCGCTCGGCTCCGACGGTGCCGGCTCGATCCGCATCCCCTCCGCTTGGTGCGGGCTGTTCGGACTGAAGCCGCAACGCGGGCGCGTCTCGCTGGCGCCGCGCCGCCGCGCCTGGAACGGGCTGTCGGTCGACGGTGTGCTGACGCGCCGCGTGGTCGACACGGCGCTGTTCCACGACGTCGCCTCGGGTGCGATCGACGTCGACGAGGACAAACCGCCGCCGCCGGACGTGCCCTTCGTGCGGGCCGCCGCGACGCCGCCCGGGCGCCTGCGCATTGCCTACTCCACGCGGATCCCGCGGGGCGTGCTGGCAAAGCTCGACGATGACGGCGCGCGGGCGCTGCGCGAGACGGTCGAGCTGCTGCGCTCGCTCGGGCACGAGCTGACCGAACGCGACCCCGACTACGGCATGGGGGCGGGTACGGACTTGATCCCTCGCTACGTGCGCGGCGTCTACGAAGACGCGCGCGCGATGGCACACCCCGAGCGCCTCGAGCGCCGCACGAAGGGGATGGCGCGCCTCGGCGCGCTGGCCGGGCCGCTGTTTCAGCGCGCGCTCGCCGGCGAGGCCGAGTTTGCGCGCCGGCTGAACGCGATCTTCTCCGACCACGACGTACTACTCACGCCGGCCACTGCGACCGGGCCGCCGCGGATCGGCCAGCTGCACGGTCGCGGCGCGCTGTGGACGCTCAACGCCGTCGCCGGCTGGGTTCCGTACAACGGCGTGTGGAACGTGACCGGCCAGCCTGCCGCGTCGGTCCCGGCCGGCTTCGGCGCCGACGGTCTGCCACGCGGAGTGCAGATCGTCGGCCGTGCCAACGACGAGGCGACGCTGCTCTCGCTGGCCGCGCAGATCGAGGCGGAGCGGCCGTGGGCCGACGCGCGTCCGCCGGAGATCGCGTGAGCGGGGTCAAGCGGCCGCCGAGCGCCACGAGCGATTCCCCGAGCGACGAACGCTCGCTGCACGACCTGGCCGTCGAGGCGGCGCGCATGGCCGGCAAGCTGCTGCTCGCGCGCGCGCGTCACGGTGCAGAGCGCGAGGTGGCGAGCAAGAGCACGCCGACCGACCTCGTCAGCGAGGCCGACGTGACCTCGCAGCGGGCGATCCGTGCGCTGCTGCGCGAGCGCCGCCCCGATGACGGCTTCGTCGGCGAGGAGGAGGGTGAGTCCGAGCAGGGTACGAGTGGCCTTCGCTGGATCGTCGACCCGCTCGACGGCACCGTCAACTTCCTCTTCGGCATCCCGCAGTGGAGCGTCAGCGTGGCAGTCGCCGACGAGGCCGGCACGCTGGCCGGCGCCGTGTTCGACCCCAACCGCGGCGAGCTGTTCAGCGCTACGCGCGGCGGCGCGGCCGTGCTCGACGGCCCGCACGGCGTGAGCGAGCTGAAGCGCGGTGCCGGGGGCGATGACGCGCATGAGCGCCGCACGGGGGAGGACGCCGGCCCCGGTGGCGAGCAGCTCGCCAGCGCGATGGTCGCGACAGGCTTCTCCTACGACGCCGGTGTGCGCGACGCGCAGGCGAAGGTGCTCGAGCGGCTGCTGCCGCGCGTGCGCGACATCCGCCGCTTCGGCAGCGCCGCGCTCGATCTGGCGTGGACGGCGGCCGGGCGCTACGACGCCTACTACGAGCGCACGGTCAAGCAGTGGGACATCGCCGCCGGCGCGCTCGTCTGCGAACGGGCGGGGCTGCAGGTGCGCGAGCTGCCCGAGCGCGGCGGGCTGCCGTGGGGCATCCTCGTCGCGCCGGCCTCGCTTGCAGAGCCGCTGCTCGAGCTTGTCGCTTAGCCCGGACCGCTCCCCGCCGATCTACCCGGCGCCGACGAGCGCGTTGGCCTCGCGGTCGCGCAGCGCCGCGAGCGGCGCCTCGTACAGCCGGCGCTTGATCGCACCGAGCGTGGCCGGGTGCTTCGAGGCGAGCGCCGCGGCCAGCTCGATCGCCTGGGGCAGCACGCGCTCCTCTTCGACTGCGTGCTCGACGATCCCGGCGGCCTGCGCGTCGAGACCGCCGTAGCGGCGGCCGGTCGTCATCGCCTCGTGCGCGGCGTGCTTGCTCAGGCGTGCCGCGATCAGCGCGTTCATGCCGTGCGTGAAGGGAATGCGGATGTCGACCTCCGGCAGGCAGAAGAAGCCGCGGTCGGCACGCATCACGCGCTGGTCGTGCGCGAGCGCGAGCATCGCGCCGGCGGCGAACGTGTGCCCCTGAAGGGCCGCCACGCATGGCACGTCGAACTCGAGTACGCGCGCCAGCAGCTCGTGCAGGCGCGGCACGAACTCGCCGATCAGCTCCTGGTGGGCCGCCATCCATTCGAGGTCGAGCCCGTTCGAGAAGATCTTGCCGCTCGCCGTCGTCACGAGCGCCCGCGGCGCCTCGGCCGCCTGGACCTCGTCGAGGCATCGCTCGATCGCGTCGAGCGAGTCGTCGTTGAAGCGGTTCTCGCCGTTGCCGAGGTCGAGCACGAAGACCTCGCCTTCGCTCGTCAGGCTGGGAAGCGTCTGCACCTGCTCGTCTTGGCTCACTCGCTGCTCCTGTTTCGTGGTCTGCGTCGTCGGTCTTGCCTGGCCCGTCGTGGCGCCTGTGCGATCTTTTCATCCCGCGAGCGATCGGAGGAGGACGCATGGTCGAGCAGGCCCATCGGTTCTTGGAGCTTCATCATCAGGGGCGGCCGCTGCTGCTACCCAATCCGTGGGATCGCGGCTCGGCGAAGCTGCTCGCCTCGCTCGGCTTGCAGGCGCTGGCGACGACGAGCAGTGGGTCGGCCGCCACGCTCGGGCTGCTCGACGGGGCGATCGGACGCGAGCGGGCGCTCGCGCACGCGGCGAAGATCGTCGCCGCGACCGATCTGCCGGTCTCGGCCGATCTCGAGAACGGATTCGCCGAGGATGCTGCAGGGGTGGCCGAGACGGTGCGCGCGGCGATCGCGGTCGGGCTTGCCGGTTGCTCGATCGAGGATTACTCCGGCGACGATGCGGCGCCGATCTACGAGCCGGCCGAGGCGAGCGACCGCGTCGCGGCCGCCGCTGAGGCGGCGCACGGAGGAGGGGGCGCATCGGGCACCGGCGACGGTCGTCTCGTGCTGACGGCGCGCGCCGAGAACTACCTGCACGGGCGTAAGGATCTCGATGACACGATTGCGCGTCTGCAGGCCTACGAGCAGGCCGGCGCCGACGTGCTCTACGCACCGGGGCTGATGGAGCTTGAGGAGATTCGCCACGTGGTCCAGTCGGTCGGCCTGCCGGTCAACGTGCTCGCACGACCTGGCGCGCCGTCGGTCGCTGAGCTGGCCTCGATCGGCGTCGCGCGGGTGTCCGTGGGCGGTGCCTTCGCCTTCGCTGCGCTCGGCGCGTTGGTGGAGGCAGCCGAGGAGCTGCAAGGATCCGGGACCTACGGTTTCTGGGAGCGTGCCAAAGTCGGCGCCAACGCCGCGAGGGCGGCGTTCGGCTAGTGCCCTGAGTCGCTCGCCGCCTCGAGCGTCTGCTTGACGACCTCGATGCCCTGTGCCATCGCGGCGCTGGTTGGCGCGGCGGACTCCTCGGGCAATACGTAGGCCGTCCAGACGAAGCGTGAGCGCTTGGTGCCGGCGTCGAAGACCTGTGCGCAGCCGTTGTGATGGGCGTAGGGGCCGTCGACGATCGTCCACACGAGTCGTCGCGCGTCCTCGTCGGAGTCGAGCAGCACCTCGCGCATCACCGCGCCGTTCGCAAACGTGACGACGCGGTCCTCGCCGTCGAGTTGCGTGTCCGTCACGAACCCTGGCACGAGCCGCTTATGCAACGCGCCCCAATCGCGCAGCGCCGACCACACCTCAGCCGGCTCGGCGTCGATCAGCACCTCGTGGTGGATGCGGGTCATATCGTGTCCTTCCGTCGACTTCGGAGTTCGTTGGTGCGGCGGGTGGGAGTCGAACCCACACGCCCTTGCGGACAAGGCCTTTTGAGGGCCTCGCGTCTACCGTTCCGCCACCGCCGCATGTGCGGCTCTTAGTGTAAGTGAGCTCAGGCAGGGTGCGGCGGAGCGCCGCCGAATCCGCCCGGTGCGGCGGAGGGGTCGCGACGCTCGAGCTCGACGTTCCAGCCCTGCTGGAAGCCACGCATGGCGAAGGCCACGAGCAGGATCTGCAGCGGGACGATCAGCAGCGTGAGCACGCCCAACAGCCCGGCGTCGATCGAGGGCTGTTCGAAGCCCGCTTTGTCGCGGTTGAACCAGCCGGGCCCGGCGACGAGGGCGAAGATCAGCAGCAGCACGGCGAGCACGGCCGAGACGGGCAGCACGCCGCGGTTCCAGCGCATCGCGTAGAACGCGAGCGTCAGATACACGATCACGTAGGCGATCTGCACGGGCACGGCACCCTGCAGCACGCTCCAGCCGCCGACGGTCACGATCAGCACGAGCGCCGCGCTCGCGACCAACAGCAGCACGACCGTGGCGCGCGTCGCCTGCACGACCGGCTTGTCGCGGTTGGGGTGGGTGACGATCACGCCGGGCGACGCCGAGTCGTCTGGCGAGTGCCTGCCTGCGCTGGTGGCCATCGCCGCATCACCATACAATCTCTCCCCGCGCCACGCGCGGGCGTGGTGGAATTGGTAGACACGCCGGCCTTAGGAGCCGGTGGGCGAAAGCCCTTGGGGGTTCGAGTCCCTTCGCCCGCACTTCTGGCCGCTGCCGAGCGGCTACCGGGCTCCGGCTGGCGGCTCGGCGCTCGTGTTCCGGCTCGAGGCGTGAGCTCGTCGGCTCAACAGCCTTCGCTCGCGCCGCTGCCGGTAGAGCACTGCTCCCAGCCTTTGCGACTGTAAGTGCCGCCTTCCTTGCCGACTTTCAGTTCTCCGGATTCTTCGCTGAAGATAAACGAGCCGGCTTCGAGCTTGACTTTCGCGCCGACAACCGCACCCGTCAACGTGCCACTCCCGCTGAGGATGACTTCAGCTTCGGGCGCAAACACGCTCGCAGCCAGGGATCCGCTGTTAGTGACGGCGAATGGGCCTTTCCCGGCCATCTCAATCAGCAGCGCACCGGGACCGTTCGGGTTTTCGATCTTCGCGGCGCCTTCGACTTTGAAGGTCCCCGATCCTTCGGGGCAGCTCAGGTTGTTCGCGTGGGAATCGATGAAGATTTCGACGTTGGCGCCTTTGGCGATCTTGAGGATCGAGCTGTTCTGGAGTTTGACGTTGCAGAAGTAGTATTTCGAGCCCGCGAGCGTCAGCGTACCGGATGATTTGAGCGTGAGCAGGTTTTTCGAGGGGCCTGTGAATTCGACGGCTCCGCCGGTGTTTTCGGTCCGCACGTCTGTTTTGTTTGTGATCCGAAGGTCGTCATTCAGGAGCGAGTTGGCGTGTTCTTCAGGTAGTTTCGCTTCCATCGGGCAACCCGAGCTGCGGGTGATTTCAAGCGGCGGGTATCCGACATAGCCGCCTTTGACGGTCCCGACGGTCACGCCCGAGGAGTTGCGTTCCGCGCCGACCGCTGGCTTGAACACACCGCCGGGACAGATTTCGAACCCCTTCGAAAAGGTTGCGCTGCCTTCGCCTTTGATTTTCAAGTTGCTCGCGACGACGGCCGTCGCGGTTACGCTTCCGTTCACGAGCACTTCTTCTAGGCCGAGGATGCCGTCGATCGAGAACAGCGATTCGCCAACCGCCGATTCGACCCGCGTCTGCAGGCGGGTTCCCGGCGAAACGCCGCCGACCTTCCCTTCGGAGGTGATGCAGCGTTGGGCGACGCCGGCTTTGACTTCGATCGTTTGGCCCGAGCATTTTTCCCCGCTGGCGAGCGCCTTCGTCGTCCAGTACTGGAACGTTGCGCTGTTGCCGAGGCTTTCTGCGGATGAGCCTTCGCAATAGCTTGCCGCCCCGGCCGGAGAGGCTTCGCCCGTGCCAGTGATGCACTTCACTTCTTCGGGTTTGAACTGGCTCAGGCGGTAGCTCGCCACCTGCAGGCCCGCTTCCGCGGCCTCGAGGGCGGCCTTTGAGTTGTTGTCGCGCGTGGTCGACGTCGAGGTCTGGGTTGCCACGGTCACGGCCGATCCTATGAGTAGGGTGATGACAAGCATCACGATCACGGCCGTTGGAAGGACGAAACCGGCTTGGGCTTGCAGTCGGCAGTTGGGCTGAGAGAAGCGCATGGCTCCGATCCATTTCGATTTCGAGGACATCACGATTCGGCGACCAAGGTCGAGACGCGAACTGGGGCGACGGCGCGGGTCCCGCTCGGAACTTTCACCGTGACCACGACCGTCAGCCGCTTGTAGTTTTCTTTTGTCGGGCATTTTTCGCCGCATTTGCCGTCTGTGTGCCAGGTGACGAAGTCGTAGACGTTGCCGCTCTGTTGGCCGTCTTTCCATTCGCAGGCACCGATGTATTTCGAGCATTCGCGACCGCTCGGCGAGCTCGCGATCACACCGCATTCCGTTTTGACCGTGCTCGTGCATTCGCCTTTGCCGGCGACGACCAGCGGCTCGGCTTCGGTGGCTTCGGATCCGTACTGGTATTCGGCCGGAGTCCCTTCTTTGACGTAGTAGTCGGGGTTGGTGCTTTCGGTCGAGTGGACCGGCACCGAGGCCATCGCGAGTTCGGCGTAGGGCGTCGACTGCAGGCGCTCGATCTCCTGTTGCGCGCGGTGAGATGTCGAGGTGCGTCGTTCTGAGAGCAGCGAGAGCTTGCGCGCACTGTCGAATCCGCCGATCAGTCCGATCACGCCGATCATCAGAATGAGGATCGCGGCGAGCACCTCCACCATCGTGAAGCCGTCCTCAGGGCCGAGGCGTGCGGCTCGATGATTGTCCCGGAAGCGCGTCATCTCATTCTTCGGGCAAGTTCAGGTTGCGCATATAGGCCGCGTTTTCGAGCACCATCGTCTGCCCATAGCCTCTGTTGTTCGCCTGTTTCAGCGTCCCCTTCGCCGGAAGTTCGAGCTTGAGCGTGACCACGTTGGGTTCGGCCGTGTTTTTTTCCGTCCCCTTGAAGTATTCGAAGACCGCCGTGGGATTGAGCACGTTACGTACGACGATCGTGCCCGTGCTCGGGAGCGTGCCCGATTTCCCTTCGACGGCCTTGCGGACACACTCGTAGTACGTCGTGCCCGTCTGGCTGACGCCGCATTCGTACTTGATCCTCCATTCCTTGCCGCCAATCGTCGCGAGAAATTCCATCGCCCCCGCTTCGGCTTTTTCGACTTTTGACGCTTGGCGCGCCTCGCGCGCCAAGCGCGCGAGGCCGGCTCGTCCTTCCTGCATCGAGAGCGCCCATTCGGTATCGCGCGCCTCGACCTGCTGACTGGACTCGAGCATCGCGAGCACCGCGGCGAACACGATCAGGCCCGTCACGCAGGCAATCAGCAGCTCGACCAGCGTGGTGCCGCGCTCTCCGCCCAAGCGGGCGAGAAGGCAGCCGTCGCCGGAAGCGGTGGCCGGCCGGGATCGAGGCGCGCGGACCCGGCCCAGCCAGGACCCCGCAGCGCTCAACGCCACGGGGTGTCCGGGAGTTATTTGATCGGTTGCCGGCATGCTCTCGCGTCTGGGTCCGTTGTCGGCATGCGGGTCGGCCTACTTGAGGAAGCGATCGTCGTGGAAGACCCATGTCGCATGGGTCGGGCAAGGCCGGCTCGCGTCGCCGGAGGACGCCGGTATGGCCGCTGCGCTCTACAATCCCGACTCCCCGGGGGACTGGTGTATCGGTAACACGGTGGTCTCCAAAACCGCAACGCCAGGTTCGATTCCTGGGTCCCCCGCTTGGTTGACGACGTCTGATTCCAGCCGACCGCGGCTGTGCGCCGGCATGCTTCTCCACCGAGGAGCTGCGCCGCGGAGGACCGCTGCGTCGGGCGCCGGCGTGCGGGTCAGGCCCGAGACTTGCCGCCGGCTCGACGCTCGACGCCCGAATCGCCGGCGATCACGACCGAGCTGACCGTCTCGGGCGCGAACAGGCCGTGCTCGACCACGCCCGGCTGTGCGCTCAGTCGGGCCGCCAGCGCGCGCGGGTCGCCGACATCGCCGAGGTAGTCGGCGATCAGGCCGCCGTCCGGGCTGCGCGGCGCCTCGCGCAGCTGCGCCTGGCCGAGCGCACGCAGCGTCGTCTGCACGGCGAACGGCACCAGCTCCAGCGGGATCGGCGCGGCCAGTCGCTCGACGACCTTCTCGCCCGAGACGATCACGACGAAGCGCTCCGCGGCCGCCGCGACGATCTTCTCGCGCGTGTGCGCCGCGCCGCCGCCCTTGACGAGCCAGCCCTCAGGATCGACCTGGTCGGCCCCGTCGATCGCCAGGTCGAGCTCGCCGAGCTCGTCGAGCTCGTGCACGCCGAGCCCGAGCGCGCGCGCCGCCTCGGCCGTCTGTGGCGAGGTCGCCGCGCAGCGCAGCTTGCTCAGCGAAGAGGCGCGCTCGCCGAGCGCCTGCAGCAGGAAGGCCACCGTCGAGCCCGTGCCGAGGCCCAGGCGCATCCCGTCTCGCACCTCCTCGGCCGCCGCGTATGCGGCCTCGCGCTTGCGCAGGGCGATCGGTTCGGCGTCGCTCAGCGTCGCCGGCTGCTCTCGCCCAGTCGCACGCGCGGACGCCATGGCGCGGACGTTACAGCCCCCGCATCGCCCGTGAGACGCAGCTGCTCCGGCGTGTCCGGACGATGCAGCAGAAAGCCCTGGCCGACCCGGCAGTCGAGCTCCCGCGCCAGCGCCAGCTGGCGGTTGGTTTCGATCCCGACCGCCACCGCCGTCAGGCCCGCCTTGTGTGCGAGCGCGATCATCGCCGCCACCATCGCGCGCGTCTCGCGATCGCGCTCGAAGGACTGGATCAGGCCGCGGTCGAGCTTGAGCATGTCCAGCGGCAGCTTGCGCGGCAGCGTGATCGAGGAGTCGCGCCCGCCGAAGCTGTCGAGCGCGATCGCCACACCAAGGCGCCGCACGTCGCCGAGCGCCGCCCGCGCCCGCTCGGGGTCGCGCAGCACGGCCTCCTCTGTCACCTCCAGGCACAGCGCGCGGCCGGGCAGCTGAAAGCGCGTGAGCTGCTTGTGCACGCGTGCCGCCAAGTCGAGCTCTGAGAGCTCGCGCGCCGAGATGTTGATCGAGATCGGCATCGCGATGCCCTGGCGGCGCCATGCGGCCGCCTGGGCGCAGGCCGTGTGCAGCACCCAGTCGCCGATCTGCACGATCAGATCGCTTTCCTCCGCGCGCGGCAGGAAGGTCGAGGGCAGCAGCTCGTCGATCTCCGATTCCTCCTCGCCGTCGGGGTGCCAGCGCACGAGCGCCTCGCAGCCGATCGCGCGGCCGCCGCCGAGCGGCAGGATCGGCTGGTAGGTGAGCAAGAGCTCGTCGTGCGGCAGCGCCCGCAGCAGGCGTTGCTCGATCTCCAGGTGAGCCGTGATCTCCTGGCGCAGGCTCTCGTCGAACATCTCCGGGCGCTGCCCGCCGGCGCCCTTGGCGCGGTACATCGCGACATCGGCCTCGCGCAGCATGCCCTCCGGGTCGGCGTCCGCATCGTGCGTGATCGAGACGCCGACGCTCGCCGGCATCGAGACCTCGACCGGTCCCACGCGGAACGGCTGCTTGAGCGTCTGCACGACGCGCTCGGCCAGGCCGAACGCTTCCTCGTCGCTTTTCATTTCCTCGCCGACGATCACGAACTCGTCGCCGCCGAGGCGCGCCACGGTGTCGCTGTCGCGCATCATCTCGGCCAGCCTGTCGGCGACCGCGATCAGCAGCCTGTCGCCGATGTCGTGGCCGAAGTTGTCGTTGACTGCCTTGAAGCGATCGAGGTCGATGAACAGCAGCGCCAGCACGCCGCCGCTGCGGTGCAGGCGCGAGAGCGCCTGGCGCGTGCGGTCCATCAGCAGCAGGCGGTTGGGCAGATGCGTCAGCGGATCGCGCAGCGCCTGGCGCTCCAGCCACATGCGGTCCGTGACGTCCTTGGCCGCCGCGTACCACTCATCGCCGTCGCAACGCGCGCTCCACAAGAGCCAGCGCCACGAGCCGTCGCGATGGCGGTAGCGGTTGGTGAAGTTCTCCAGGTGCGCCGGGCGGTGGTTGCCGGCCAGCAGCAGCGCCAGCGTCTGCTCGATGTCGTCCGGGTGCAGCAGCTCATGGATCGGATTCGCTTCGAGCTCCTCAAGCGTCCAGCCCAGGACAACCTCCCAGGCCGGGTTGAGCAGCGTGAAGTGTCCGTCCAGCGAGATCGTCGCCAGCAGGTCGCTGGTCATCTCGAACAGCCGCTCGATGCGCTCGTCGGGCGGCTGTGCGCCCGCCTGGCCGGCCGGCTCGATTGGCGCGAGCGCGGGCCCGCCTGCCGCAGACGCGGCGTCGATCGCAGTGCTCGCCGCGGGCGTCTGAACGCTCGGCGCCGGTGCGCCGGCCGCCGCTGCTGCGCCGGCCGCAGTTGCGCTCGGTGCGACCGGTCGCAGCGGCTCCAGGCGCGCAACCTCGGCATGGGTGCTTGAGCTGTGGGAACGCATCCGCCTGCTCACCACGTCGACCGTCACGTGCGCGTGCGAGCGGCACGACTCCCCATCTGGACGGATCTACTAACGAGAAAGCCCGTGTTCTCGGGCTATACGAAGGACTACGTGCCCAGTGGCGCCGCGGCCTCGCCGGTGCTCAGATCCGATCTCCGGGCGGCTTCGTAGGTGCCCGGGTCGCCACGCAGGAAGCGCCACACGGCCAGGCACATCAGGATCGTCACGAGCACCGCGCTCGAGACGCAGTACTCGCAGATGTGGTGGATCGAGAACAGCTCGCGGTAGGTCAAGTAGGCGCTGAAGCCACAGCCGACGACCGTGAAGGCGACCGTCGCCAGCCGCGAGGTCTCGCTCTCGGGCACGATCAGCGAGCCGAGGATCGCGATGTAGCCGAGCAGGCCGATCAGCGCCACAGGCACGCCCAAGAGCTTCGAGTACTGCGAGGTCTGCACGATCTCGCAGCCGCCGCCGTTGGTCCCGCACAGCGGCTTGATGCCCGCGTAGTGGATGTACGTCAGGTAGCTCGCAAGCGCGATGCCGAGCACCGTGAGGACGGTCATCGCGATCCTCAGCGTGCGCGCGCTCATCGCCGTACCCGCGCTACTTCAGCAGCGCGTCGATCGCCGATTCGAACGACGATGGGTCGCTCAGCGAGCTGTATTCGAACTTCTGCAATTTCTGACCCGTCTTGCCGATCAGGAAAGACGGCGTGCCCGTGAAGCCCGAGTTGTTCGCCGCCTGCGCGTCGGTCGTGATCGTGTTCGTGAATTCGCCGTTGCTGCGGTCGGCCGACCACTTCGTCAGGTCCATACCCGGTACCTGTTTGGCCAGTTCCTGCAGGTATTTCTCGGTTACGTAGCCCGTGCCCTCCTGGCCCTGCTGGCGGTAGAAGAGCTCGATGTAGTCCCAGCCCTTCTGCTGCTTGCCCGCCGCCAGCGCCGCGATCTGCTGCGTGCGGAACGTTTCCGGTTCGCGCGTCGCCGTCTCGAGGTTGCGGTATTCGATCTTCAGCTTGCCCGTGCGCACGTACTTCGTGACCAGCGGCGTCAGCGCACCATCGCTGAACTGCCTGCAGATCGGGCACTCGAGGTCGCCGAAGTACTGCATCGTGACCGGTGCGCTTGGGCTGCCGATCGTGTTTCCGTTTTGCGGGATGCCGCCGATCAGCGAGGTCACTTCGGTGACGACCTTCGGCGTCGTCGAGCCGCCGCCCGTCGTCGGGGTTTTTTCGATGCCCGTTTTCGAGCCGCCGCCCGTTGCGAGGAGGATCACGACGATGATCACGGCCACTGCGGCCACGACCGAGCCGAGCTGGATCAGCCGTTTGCGGCGCTGTGCGCCGGCCGCTTCGGCTTCCTCGATCGCCTTGCGCTGCTCGCGCGCCTGATCGCGCCGCTGCTTGCGCGTGAGATCCTGCTCGTCGTCCTCCACCGTGCTCATGGCACGAACTTTTACAGATTTCCGATCAAGCGTGTCTAAGTTCGTGCCACGATTGCAGTTGCGCGCGTGTGTAAAGGGCGCTCGACGGCGTGCCGAAGCCTTGTCAGGCACGTCTGAGCGTGCGCCCGCCTCGTGCCCCCGTAGCTCAACTGGATAGAGCACCGGCCTTCTAAGCCGGGGGTTGCTGGTTCGAGTCCAGCCGGGGGCGCTCTTAACTTCGCGGTTTCTCCGTCGATTGAGCGGGTACGAAGCAAGCGGGGCCCCGCGCACCCCGGCACAGGGGGGCCCCAATGGGGACGGGACCGAATCCCGGCCGCTCTCAGCAAGCAGCCCCAATCCCCCGCGCGGGGTTGTCGAGAGCGGCGGGGGCGGTCCTGGATCGCTTGCGGCGCGTCCGGCATCGAGGCCGGGCGCGCCGCGAGACTTTCGCGCCGTCGCGACCGTTGCGACGATCGCGGCCAGGCCACTGCGCTGGCACCGATCGGGCGATCGGTCGCCCGATCGGGCTCGCAGCGAGCCGATCGAGGATGATGGCGGCGTTGTTCGCGCTCACCGTGTTCGCCTATCCGCTGGTGCTCGCGCTGCTGTGCCTCGGCGCCGGCCTGGCGGTGGACCGCTGCGGCGGCGGCTTCCTACCCGTTGCGCTCTTACCGAGCGTCGGCGCCGCCGCGCTGATCGCGCTTTCGCAGCTGAGCACGTGGATCGTCGCGCTCGCTCCCGCCACGCCGTATCTGCTGCTCGCGCTCACGCTGCTCGGCTTCGCGCTCGCGCCCCGGCGCGAGTTGCTCGCGCGGCTGACGGCGCGGCGCTGGGCGCTGCCCGTGCCGCTGCTCGCCTATCTGCTCGCGCTCGCGCCCGTGTTGCTCTCCGGGCGCGCCGGCTTCTCCTCGTTCATGGCGCTGTCGGACTCCGCCGTGCACATGATCGGCGCCGACTACCTGATCCACCACGGCCAGAGCTACTCACACCTGGACCTGCGCAACTCCTATGGCCAGTTCATCCAGGCCTACTACGGCACCGGCTACCCCTCCGGCGCCGACACGCTCCTCGGCGGCAGCGCGCTGCTGCTCGGGCTACCGCTGATCTGGGCCTTCCAGCCGTTCTGCGGCTTGATCCTCGCGCTCGGCTCCGGCCCCGCCTGGGTGATCGCGCGGCGCTGCGGCCTGCGCGGCGGCTGGGCCGCGCTGGCCGCCTTCACGACCACTGTGCCCGCGATCGTCTACGGCTATCAGCTGATCGGCTCCGTCAAGGAGCTCGTCGCCGTCGTCATGCTGCTCACGCTCGGCGCGCTGCTCGCCGTGCAGCGCCGCTGGCTCGCGCGCTCGCCACGCCACGCTCTTCCCTGTGCGCTCGTGCTCGCCGCCGGCGTCTCCGCGCTCGGCGTCGGCTTCGGCGCATGGGCCTTCGCCGCCGGCGCCGTGTTGCTCGTCGCGCTCGTGCAGGGGGTGCGCGGCGGGCAGATCGGCGCGGGCGCTGCTTGGGCGAGCGCCGCCGCCGGCGGGCTCGTGCTGCTGCTCGCCGCCTGGCCCACCTGGCGGCACGTCTCACAGTCGCTGCACGTCGCGCAGAACGTCGCCTCCACGTCCAACTCCGGCAATCTGCACGAACCGCTCAAATGGACGCAGGCCTTCGGCGTCTGGCTGCGCGGCAGCTACAAGCAGGAGCCCGTCGGCGCCGCCGCCGTCGCCACGTACGCGCTGATCGGCCTCACACTCGCCGCCTGCCTGCTCGGGATGCTTCAGCTGCTGCGCCTGCGCCGCATCGCCCTCGCCGGCTGGATCGGGCTGAGCGTGCTCGTGTGGGTCGTGCTCAGCCGCACCGCCACGACCTGGGTCGACGCCAAGGCGCTCGTGCTCACCTCGCCCGTGCTCGTGCTGCTCGCCTGGGGCGGCGTCGCCGCGCTGCGCGGCGCGCCCGCCGAGCGCGGCGATCCGGCCCGGCGACGGGGTCGGCGCCGCTCTCGCGGCTCATCCGTCGCAGTCGTCTGCGCCGCGCTGTTGGCGCTGGCGCTCGCCGGCGGCGCGCTCGCCTCCGACCTCGCCCAGTACCACAGCTCCAACCTCGCGCCGACCGCCCGCTATGAAGAGCTCGCCTCGATCGGCAAGCGTTTCCACGGGCGCGGGCCGGCGCTGTTCACCGACTTCGACGAATACTCGATGTACGTCCTGCGCAAGCTCGACGTCGGCGGGCCCGACTTCGTCTACCCGCCGCGCGGGCAGGGCGGGGGGTTGGCCGTGGCCTACGGGCATCCCGTCGAACTCGATCGGCATCTGCCCGACGCGCTCGCCGGCTATCCCCTGATCGTCACGCGCCGCGACCCGAGCGCCGAGTCGCCGCCGGCGGCCTACGCGCTCGCCTGGCAGGGCCTCTACTACGACGTGTGGGCACGCCGCCCCGGCGCCGCCCCCGCGCTCGTGCATGTCTCGGCCGACGAACGCAAGCGCCCGCTCTCTTGTGCGCGCGTCATGCGAGCTCTGGGCATGGCCCGAAGCCACCATGTGCGCGCCGTCGCCGCGCTCGCGCCCGAGCTCGTGCGCGTGCCGCTGCGGCACGTGCGCCGACCGCCCGGGTGGGGGCGCTCGCACGGCAGCTTGACCATGCGCCGCGCCGGAACCGCGTCGCTTCGCTTCAGCCTGCCGCGCGCCGGGATGTGGGAGCTGTGGCTGCAGGGGCAGTTCATGCCCGACATCCACGTCGCCGTCGACGGCCGTCCGCCCGACACGATCTCCGGGCAGCTCGCCGGCAACTCGCTCGTCCCCGACACCGCCACGTCGCTGCCCGTGTCGCTCGCCGCCGGGTCGCACCGCCTGACCGTCGCCCGCGGCGGCTTCAGCCTCGCGCCCGGCGACGGCGGCGCAGCCGTGCTCGCCGCCGCCTTCCTCACGCCCGCCGGCACGTCCGCGCGGACGCTCGTGCAGCTTCCCGCAGGCGCCTCGCCGGGCGCGTCGTGTGCGCAGTCCTACCAATGGATCGAGCTCGTCAGTCGCTGAACGCCCGGCCACGCACGATGCGGTCATCTTTCTCTCAATAAATATTTAAGAGAGGAGACGGCTTCCAGCGTGATGCTCCATCCCCGCCGCGACGTAGGCTCTCGCTTGGTGCGCCCCGGCGAGCAACCCGAGACCGATCAGATCCTGCTCGGCGAGAACCTGCAGCTGCTGCCGTCCTTCGCCGACCGCTGCTTTCAGCTGATCTACATCGACCCGCCCTTCAACACCGGGCGCGCGCAGGTGCGAAAGACGCTGTCCGTCGTCGGCCACGAGCACGGCGAGCGAACCGGCTTTCAGGGACGGCGCTACCGCACGCGGCTGCTCGCCGAGTCCTCCTACGACGATGCCTTCGACGACTACCTCGGCTTCCTCGCGCCGCGCCTGGAGCACGCGCGCAGACTGCTGCGCGAGGACGGCACGCTGTACTTCCACATCGACTACCGCGAGGCGCATCACTGCAAGCTGCTGCTCGATCAGATCTTCGGCCGCCAGTGCTTCCTCAACGAGCTGATCTGGGCCTATGACTACGGCGCCCGCGCCAAGCGCCGCTGGCCGGCCAAGCACGACACGATCCTCGTCTACGTCAAGGACCCGGCCGCCTACTTCTTCGACTCCGCCGAGGTCGACCGCGAGCCCTACATGGCGCCCGGGCTCGTCAGCGCCGAGAAGGCTGCCCGGGGGAAGCTGCCGACCGACGTCTGGTGGCACACCATCGTGCCCACCAACGGCGCCGAGAAGACCGGCTATCCCACGCAGAAGCCCGAGGGCATCGTGCGTCGCATCGTGCACGCCTCCTCGCGCCCCGGCGACTGGTGCCTGGACTTCTTCGCCGGCAGCGGCACGCTCGGCGCCGTCGCCGCCAAGCTCGGACGCCGCTACGTGCTGATCGACTCCAACCCAGAGGCCGTGCGCGTGATGCGCGCGCGGCTCGGCCCCATGCGCGACGCCGCTGCCGGCGCCGGCAGCGGCGGAGGGGCGCGCCCCGGGAAGGGGTGGACGTGCGAGCCTTTACGCCGCATGTATCACCTCGAGCTGCGCAAGTTCCCGCACGTCGTCTGCCGCTTCAACCAGTCAGAGGCGCAGCTGCGCGCGCTCGTCGTGCCCTGGGTGCGCCAGGAATGGGTCGAGGAGGGCGAACGCAAGTGGAACGTCAACGAAGCCAGCCTCACCATTCTCGAAGGGCCCAAGCTGTCGATGCCCGAGCTGGCCATGGGCAAAGGCTGGCGCAACGCGCAGAAGCGCAGTGAGGACGTGACCGAGCGGGTGCTCGGCGCTGTGCGGCAGGACGGCGGGCCCGGGGAGCACGGGGGCGCTTCGGCCGGCGGTGCCGGCGACGGGCGCGCAGGGGAGGGAGCGGCGACGGAGGCGCCCGTTGCTCAGCCCGGCCAGGCCGCTGTCGATGCCGGCGGCGGGGGAGGCCGTGCCCGCGATCTCGGTCTGCTCGCCGACTCGCTCGCGCTCGAGGTTCTCGCGCTGCTCGACGACGGGGCCGTCGCTCCTGCGCGCGTGTGGGTGATGGCGCAGGAGCGGCTTGGTGAGGAGGGCGGCGCGGCTTCGGCCGCCGACGCGCTCGCGCTCGGCGAGCGGGCCGTCGGTTCGCTTCTGCGGCGTGGGCTCGTCGTGCTGCAGGTTGGTCCGCAGGATGGGGAGGCCCTGGCGCCACGGCCGCAGGAGATGGTCCTGGCATCCGTCGATACGTGGGCCGGCAGCGGCCAAGACAAGGTCCTGATCGCCCGCAAGACCTGACTCTGCGGCGCTAGACTCCGGTTTCCCGTGGTGGGCGTAGCTCAGTTGGTAGAGCTCCTGGTTGTGGTCCAGGCGGTCGCGGGTTCAAGTCCCGTCGCTCACCCTTCACGAAGTGCCTGCAAATGAGCTGTTTTCGCAGGCAGTTCTGCTCGCCCGAGTAGCTGGCTGGGGAACAATTGGGGAACAATTTGCCAGCGCTCTTCCGTTCGCGACGATTGCTGAGGTGCGCTTAGATCACTCCGTGGATCGCGTCCACGAGTTGGGCAATGAAGTCGATGTCGGCGCGGGCTTCCTTCTCGGATATCGGCGTGGTCTTCGCTCTGCGTGGGCGCTCTTTCCGCTCATAGTCGCCCTCGTGCACGATCTGATTGCGGCGCGTGACGATCTCGTCAAGCCGCGTCTTGATTTCGCGTGGCTGCATCGGCGGCGCCATGTGGCAATCGGTCGCGACGACAGATCGGCGGAATCCAGAACTTGCGGAGTGGATGGACAAACTCGGCGTTGAGCTCGAGGTGCGCTTCGAAACGATCGCGGGCCAGCCCAGCTCGGACGTCGATGAGGCGGTGGATTGGTTCCGGAAAGCCGCCGCCATGACCGCGGAATCGGACCCTGCTGTCGTCGGGCGGCTCTCGAATCTAGGTGCAGCACTCGGTGTGCGTTTTGCACAGGTTGGTGCCGCGTCTGACCTCGAGGAGGCGATCGGTCATCTCCGCCGCGCGCAAGCGCTCAGTCGCGGCCCTGCCGAACGCGCCAAATGCCTTGCCAACTTGAGTCACATGCTGGTGACCCGCCATGAAGCGCTTGGTGCCGCAGACGATCTCGATGGGGCCATTGACGCGGCCCGAGCGGCGGTTGCGACCACCCCGAGCGGCGACTACGCCTTGGTCGACCGGTGCTCCCGCCTCGGAACGGCTCTGCGCCGGCGCTTCGAGCGCGACGGCGCGACTGATGACCTTGACGACGCCGTCGAAATGGGCCATCAGGCTCTGGATCTGGCCCGGATGGACGATGCCTTCATGCCGAAGTATCACGGCAACCTGGCCGGGGCCCTACACAGCCGCTACGACCAGCTCAAAGAGCTCGCTGTACTCGATGAGACGATCGAGCACATCGAGAGCGCTGTCGACGGCACTCCTGCGAGCCATCCCCGACACGCGGCGATGCTGTCCAACCTCGGCATCGCCCTGCAGGCAAGGTTCGTCCAGACCACGGCCGTGGGCGACCTCGACAGAGCAATCGCGGCAATGCGCAAGAGCGTCGAGTATGCCCCAACCGGCTCGTTGGACCGCGCACGGTTTGCCTCAAATCTTGGCGTGGCGCTGCGCGCGCGGTTCGACACATCCGGCCAACCCGAAGATCTGGTTGAAGCGATCGCCGCCCTGAGAGAGTCGGTGGTTAGCGGCGATGCTGCGCACCCCGAGCGCGCGTCGTATCTGTTCAATCTCGGTGCGGCGCTCCAGCTGCAAGAGGTGGACGGCGGGGAGTCGGAGGCCCGAGTGGCGTTCCGCCGAGCGGCGGCGACAGACGCCGCTGCGCCACGAGTCCGAAGTATCGCCGCCTGGCGCTGGGCGAGATCAGCGGCAGCCGCGGGAGCCTGGGAGGAAGCCGTCGACGGCTATGCGCTCGCAGTTGAGATGTTGGCCCGCGTCGCACCACGAAGCCTCGTCAGACGGGATCAGGAGCAGCGACTGACCGAGATGGCGGGCATCGGATCAGAGGCCGCAGCTTGCTGTCTTCAGGCGGGCGACACCGCGCGGGCGATCGAGCTGTGGGAGCAGGGCCGGGGTGTGCTGATGGCCCAGGCGCTCGATGCCCGCAGCGACGTCACCGCGGTCGCCGAAGTAGACCCCTCGCTTGCTGAGCGCTTCTGCGCCGTGCGCGACGAGCTCGACGCAAGCTCTGCTGGCGCCGCGGCAGACCTTGCGGCCGCCTCGCCACCGCGAGATGGCGAGCATCGCCGCAGGCTCGCATCCCAGTTCGACGCGCTCGTAGCCGAGATCCGTGGACGCCCCGAGTTCGCTGGCTTTCTGCTGCCACCGCCGCTAGTCGAGCTGCTGCCCGCGGGGCGCGACGGACCCGTCGTTCTCGTCAACGTCAGTGAGCTGCGTTCCGATGCGCTGCTGATCTGCCCCACGGGGATCGCCGTCCTGTCGCTCGAGCTGACGCCTGCGGTGCTCTACGAGCATGTCGTCGCGTTCCTAACAGCCCGGGACTTGGCGCAGGATCCCAGGGCCGGATCGACAGATCGCGCCCGCGGCGAGCAAGGGATGGCGTCGGTCCTCGAATGGCTGTGGGACACGATCGCCGGCCCGGTGTTGGAGCGTCTCGCGAATCCCAATGACCCTGGCAGGGAGCCAGTCGCCCAGGGTGTGGTGGTGCCTCTCCGGGCTACTGGCATTCCTTCCCCTGCACGCCGCCGGTCGCACCGGCCGCGGTGGCGCCGCGGCCGGGACCTCTGTGATGGATCGGGTCGTCTCGTCCTACACGCCGACGCTCCGCGCACTGCTCCATGTCCGTCGATCGACACGCGCGCCTGACCGGGCTGCGGGTCGAGTACTGGTCGTAGCGATGCCGAAGACCCCGGGAGCAAACGATCTGCCGGCAGCCGTCGGCGAGGCCGCGCTACTCGCTCGGCTGTTTCAAGGACAGGTGCGGATACTCACCGAACAGGAAGCCACAGTCGCCGCCGTGCTCGCGAAACTCCCGTTGTATCCGTGGACGCATTTCGCGTGTCACGCTTCGAGCGACGTCGCGAATCCCTCGACGAGCCATCTCCTGATCCATGGCGAGCAAGGCGGATCTCGCGAGCAGCATAGTTATGCCCTCACCGTCCTCGAGATCGCCAAGTTGAGGCAGGACGCCGACCTTGCATTTCTGTCGGCTTGCGCGACGGCAGTTCCGGGGCTCGCGCTTCCGGACGAGGTGATCCACCTCGCATCCGCGTTCCAATTGGCTGGCTACCGGCATGTGATCGCGACGCTCTGGCCCGTTTACGACGTCGCGGCCGCCCAGATCGCCGAAGGCGTCTACAACACGCTCGCGCCGACCGAAACGGCCGAGGGCTCGGCGCGCGCGCTGCACGCCGCCAGCACCTCGCTTCGCGCTCGATACCCGTCTCGACCGTCTGTGTGGGCTGCCCACGTTCATCACGGAGCCTAGGCGCCTCTCTTGCCGGCTCGCTGCCGCCGGTGATGCCCTGCCTAGGAAACCGGCGCAGGTGCAGGGAACTCTAAAAATGGAGCTAGCCGGACTCGAACCGGCGACCTACCGCTCAGACGGGGCGACTATAGGAAGTTGCTCGCATCACGATTCGCGTCTCTGTATGGGTCCCGCCGGCCTTCCGGCGTATCGCGCGCACTACGTGATTGAGCTCATCGCGATCACGGCATGCTACGCGGAGCTGATAGTCGAAGCGTCCCGTCAGGAACGTGACCTCGCGCACCGCATCGAGCTTGCCAACCTGACGCTCGAACTCCTCTGGGGCTACCGTCGTCTGCAAGGGCACGTCGATCAACGCGTCGAGCTCGCGGCCGACGGCGCCGGGGTCGACGGTTGCCGTGAACTGTGTGATCACCTCGGCCTGCAGCAGCCGCCGGACGCGGTCAGCATTAGCTTTACTAGTGCTACCGCTGGCAGATCGTATGAGAAGCGATACCAGGAGCTGGTTTCTGGTATCGCGTGTGTCATGCTATAGCGCATGGAAGTCGATGTAGCAGCCACGTCTGAGGAGACGCTTCTGGACCTTCTGGACAGGTCCAAGCGCCGCAATGTTCCGATCCGCCGATCCTTTCTGCAGCTGCCCGGGCCACCCAAGCAGCCAGGCCCGCTTGCCAGTTTCGTTGAGGGTCGGCGACCGATCGCGCTCGATCTCTGGCTGTTGCTGCACGCCGGCGCTGCGTCGCTGCCCTGGGACGTTCGCCAGCCCGCGATGAGTTGGGCGCGCATGCTCGACCTTCCCCAGACGCTGAGCTCAGAGACGACGATCTCTCGCAACTGGAGCTGGCTTGAGCAGCACAGGCTCGTCCGCAGTGAGCGCGACCATCGCGTGCGTAAGGTCTTCCTGCTGATGGAGGACGGCTCGGGGAACGTGTTCAAGCGTCCGACGGGCCAGCAGCGCGGCTTCTTCAAGCTGCCCTACGCGTACTTCACCCAGCGCTGGCATAAGGAACTCAAGCTCGCCGGGAAGGCAACGCTGCTGATCTGCCTGGCCCAAGCTCCGACGTTCACGCTCCCTACCGAGCACGCCTCCGGCTGGTACGGCATCTCAGCCGACACGCTGCAGCGTGGCCTCGACGAACTTCGTGACCTTGGCCTGCTGAAGGTCTGGACGCGCGCGAAGAAGGCGCCCCGCACGCGCTTCGGCTACACCGTCGAAAATCACTATGCCCTGCAAGGGCCGTTCGTGCGCGCGCCGATCGAGGTCGCCACTGCCGCCAAGGCCGCCGCTTCATGACCGGCCAGCGCGTCGGACAAGCCGATACCGCCGAATCCATTGCCGAAGCCCTCGCGGACTCCGAGCCGACGTGGATCACTCTTCCAGGGCTCGAGGAGGAGTCTCCAGGCGAGTTGCGGGCCGCGCTCGATGACTTCGACGCCGGAAAGCGCGCAGCGGCGCTCGCTGCGCGCGAATGGCTCCGCACACAGGCGATCGACTCCTATCAGACCTCCCGCACGCGGCTGCTCATCGCCGAGCATCGCATCGCCGGCTTCTACTCGCTAGCCGCGGCACAGGTTGAACTCCGCCAGCGCGATCGCCGCCGCGCCGGCTTCGCTCCGGTGCGCGTGCCCGCCGCCCTCGTGACCTGGATCGCCAAGGACAAGCGGGCGGAGATCGATGGCAAGGAGTTGCTCCTGCACGCCGCCGCGACAGCGCGTCGTGCCGCCGCGCTGCAGGCGACGGCTGTGCTCGTCCTCGACCCATTCGACGCGCAGACCGAGAGGATGTGGCGCGAGCGCTTCGGCTTTCGGCCCTCGGCTGAAACGAGGAAGCCCAAGCGGCTATGGCTACCGCTAGAACCGGCTGACTAGCGGTTGCGGCCCTGCTGCTCGAGCTCGAGGAGGTAGGCGTCAGCCTCCGCGAGGAACGACCGGACGCGCGGGTCCTGTCGAGCCTCATCGAACTCCGCCGGGTCGACGACGGCGACGATCTCCTCGTGGAGATCCTGTCGCTCGCGCGTCGTGTGGATGTCGAGTGTCGAAGCCATCATCAAGATTGTCGGCAGCCTGCCGTCGACGGTTTACAACGTCAACGATAGCCCCAACGCATCGCCCAATCAACCGGGCATCGCTGGCACGTCAGGTTAGCCGGCGCCCCGGCTATAGGAATCGGAAGCTAGCCCGTCGTGTGGATCGGCTGACACGTTCAGACCCCGGAGCGGCTTGCGGCCTCGCATAGATGCATCGTGCGGTCAGAAGGCGGCGAGAAGCCAGCCCGTCCTCGCCGATAGGAGACAGAGCCCTGCCGAACATACGTTTGGGGCACAATTTGGGGAACAAATTGAGGAAAACCGACCGGCTGCCAGTGGCAGAAACCCCAATGAATCCGGGCCTGCTAGCCCCACCGATACCCCGTTCGAGCGGTTGTGGTCCAGGCGGTCGCGGGTTCAAGTCCCGTCGCTCACCCTCGCGAAGTGCCTGCAAACCGGCATCTTCTGTGTTCAGCACGCGATAGCAGCCAAGGACGCCAGGGTACCAATGGGGTACCACGCATCACGGTTGGGGAGTCTGCCGGTCAGGGCTCTCGATAGGTGCCGTTCGAAGGCGTCGTTCATGTCTCCGTCGGCGCGTCTCCTCGGCGGGCGCTTTACAGCAGCGTCGTTCGGGGGTTCTGAGGTCGCCCCGCGTACCTGACGCGGCCGTGTGGCGGCCATGGGATCGCCTCACGGCAGCGCGATTGCGACCATTCGGAGTGTCCAAAGATCTGCTAAAACTGGAAACTCATTGCGTTACACTTGCCCGATGGGTGTCGTAGACCAAAAGCGCGAGCTCTTCGAGAACATGGTGCGGCTGCGCCGGGCTGCTCGCGGTCTGCCGGGCAACCGCGATCTCTCCACCGTGCGCATCTCGCTCGAACGCGAGTTGGGCGAGACCGTCTCGCGCCGATTTGCAGCGCGGGCGCTGGGGGTCACGCACACGGCGCTCAACCGATGGATCGACGCCGGTGAATTCCCGGTCGTCTACACGCCCAGCGGCCGACTCGAGGTGCCTGTCAATGCGCTGCTCCAGCTTCGTGAGGCGGTCGACGTCGACCAACGCAACGACGCCGGGCGATTTCGCCTCGCCCCGACGATGGCGCGCCAGCGCGAGGCCGCGATGCGTCTGAAGCTCACGGATCGTAAATCGGGCGCCGAAAGCGGTCACAGCCGCGCGTCGGCACGAAGCCTCGCCTATCACTCCGCTATCGCGAGCAGGCTTGACCAGTCGACGCTTGACGAGGCGCGACACGTGCTGCTTCGCTGGCAACAGCAGGGCCGGATCGATCGGTCCTACGCGGCACGCTGGGAAGGCCTGCTCGACCAGCCGATCCGGGAGATTCGAGAGACCCTCCTCGACGAAAGCACGGCCGGTGACGACCTTCGCCAGAATTCGCCGTTCGCCGGACTGCTCAGCGAGCCCGAGCGGCGTCGGATCCTGAGTGAGGTCTCCTAGCGTGCGGCCCGAGCACTTCGAGCACGTTGTCGCGGCGGCGGCGGAGGTGACGGGGCAGAACGAGTTCGTCGTGATTGGTAGTCAGGCGATCCTGGGGAGCTTCGCGCAGCCGCCCGAGGCCTTGCTGCAGTCCTTGGAGGCGGACATCTATCCGCTTCGCGATCCTGCTTCCGCAGACGCAATTGACGGGGCGCTGGGCGACGGTTCCCAGTTCCACGTGGCCTACGGGTACTACGCGCATGGCGTGGGTCCTGAGACGGCCAGGGCGCCGAAGGGGTGGCAGAAGCGGCTCGTCAGGCGAGAGATTCCACGGCGTGTCGCATCGACGCGAAGCCCAGTGGCGTGGTGCCTTGAGGTCCACGATCTGATCCTGTCCAAGTGTGTCGCTGACCGCGAGCGCGATTGGGAGTACGCGGCCGAGGCCCTCACGGCCGGGCTCGTCGATGCAGACGTGCTGATGGCGCGTGTCACGGATCTCCCGGTGGACGATGGCTTGCGGGGTCATGTCGAGAGGACCCTGCGAGCCATTATCGCGTCGCTTTGAGACCGCGCTCCTTGTAGGCGCTCGAGCTGTCGTCCCTTGGGTGTCCGTGCGTAGATGCCCGCATCGTCTACGTCCATGGCACCCTTGCGCGCTTCAAGTTCACGCGGCAGTCGGGCGATGCATTGACAAGGTGTCCACAGGCAGCTCCGTCCCGACGCACGATTCGCTCGCCGAGTCGCAGCCAAGGCTGCTCGTCGCGTTCGCCGGTCTGGCGGCGGCGCTCGCCTTCCATGCAACGCACGGGCTGACCCACTTCGGCGGAACGGGTCTCGAGACGTTCTGCAATGACTACCTCTACACGGCGATCGAGCTTGTCGCGGTGGGCCTGTGCGTCGCGCGAGCCGCGCGACGCTCCGAGGACCGTGTGGCGTGGCTGCTGATCGCTACGGGCCTGCTCGCCTGGACCGGCGGCGACCTGGTGTGGACGCTGTGGCTCGATCACGTCTCGAATCCGCCGTACCCGTCGATCGCAGATGCGCTCTACCTGACGGAGTATCCGGCGGCGTTCATCGGCCTGACCTTCCTGATGCGCTCGCACTTTCGCCACACCGGAGCAGCCGTCTGGCTCGACGGGGTCGTCGTCGGTCTGACGCTGGCGGCGCTGGGTGCAGACCTCGTCTTCCCTGCGGTGCTCAGCGCGAGCAAGGGCTCGGCGGCGGCGGTCGGCGTGAACCTGGCGTATCCGTTCGCCGACGTCCTGCTGCTGGCGTTCGTGGCGGTCGGCTTTGCCTTGACCAGTTGGCGGCCAGGCCGCCAATGGACGCTGATCGCGCTCGGCATCGCGCTCAACGCGATCGCCGACATGATCTACGCCTACCAGGTTGCGAAGGGGACCTACGTCGAAGGGGGCGTGCTCGAAACGATGTGGCCCGCCTCGATGGTCGTGCTCGCCGTGGCAGCCTGGCAGGCGCCGCCGCCGAAGTCGCTGCGTCCGACGACGGGCCGGCACACGATCGTGCTGCCGGCCGGGTTCGCGCTGGTGGCGCTCGCCTTGCTCGTGAGCTCCTCGCTCGACCGGCTGACGCCGCTTGCCGTCGGCTTGGCCGCGGCGGCGCTGCTCGCAGCGGGGGCGCGGGCCTGCTTCACCTACATGGAGAACGTCCGGCTGCTCGAGCGCGAAGTGGAGGGCGCGACGACCGACCCGCTGACCGGGCTCGCCAACAGGCGCGCATTGATGAACGAGCTCGACATCGCCGTGAGCTGCGCGCAGGCCGGCGTGCCGGCGACGCTCGTCTTCTTCGATCTCGACGGCTTCAAGCGCTACAACGACAGCTTCGGCCACGGCGCCGGCGACGCCTTGCTGATCCGTCTCGGTCGCGCCCTGGCCAGTCGGGTCGGATCGGCCGGGACGGCGTTCCGCCTGGGTGGCGATGAGTTCTGCCTGCTGCTGCCGGGCAGCTTCAAGCGCGAGGACGCGCAGATCGCGGCGTGCCGCGCGGCGCTGTCTGAGCGTGGAAGCGGCTTCGCCGTGACGGCCTCGTGCGGGTTGGTCGTGCTGCCGGAGGACGCCGACTCGGTCGGCGGCGCGCTGAACCTCGCCGACGAGCGGATGTACGCCGAGAAGTCGGCCGCCGGCCGCGCGACCCGTGCGCACGTCCAGAGCGTGACGATGCAGCAGCAGGTCCTGCTGCAGCTGCTCAACGAGCGCCAGCCCGACCTGCACCAGCACGTTCGCGACGTGGGCGAGCTGGCGACGGCGATCGGGCGCACCTATGACCTCGACTCCGAACAGCTCGACGAGCTGCGCAGGGCGGCCGAGCTGCACGACCTCGGCAAGCTCGCGATTCCGGATCGCATTCTCGACAAGCCGGAGCCGCTCAGCGAGGCGGAGTGGCGGCTGATGCGCCAGCACACGACCATCGGCGAGCGCATCCTCAACGCAGCTCCTGCGCTGCGCCCAGTCGCCCGGCTCGTGCGCTCGAGCCACGAGCGCTGGGACGGCGGCGGCTACCCGGACGGGCTCGCCGGTCGCGCGATTCCACTGGGCTCACGGATCATCGCCGCGTGCGACGCCTTTGACGCGATCACCTCCGAGCGCGCGTACGACGCGGCGCATTCGAGCGACGAGGCGGTGGCCGAGCTCCGTCGCAACGCCGGCACGCAGTTCGATCCGGAAGTCGTCGAGCGCCTTTGCGCGCTGCACCGGCAGCCGGACCTGGCTCGCCCGAGCGAGACCCACGCCGGTCTCGCCCCGCCACCCGTCATCGCTCGAGCATTCGGTTCGCCCGAACCGTCAACAAAGATGGTAAGAAACGAAGATTACTTCGAGTAACGACGTGTGCAAAGCTCACAGGGACGGATGACCCGGCTCCTGTTCACCGCCGACGGCCAACTGCGCGAGCAGGCGCGCGGGGGCAAGTCGCGCGTACTCGCCCGCGTGGCCGAAGATCGAGACGGCGCGCGTTTTCGTTTGCTCGCCGGCAACGAGGAGCATGAGATAGTGCCGTTCGCACAGACCGGCTGGGGGTTCGAGCTGCGTGACGGCGAAGGTGCTCGCAGCGGGGGCTTTCAGCCATTTCGCCTGCGCCGCGGCGGGCGCCTGCGCGTGCGCGAGGTCCGGGTCTCGCTGCACGGCCGGCCATGGGCTCACGAGGGCTGGGCGCTTTCGTTGCCCGACGGGCGAAGGGTCGAGGCGAACGTGACGGCGCTTGGTGATGAGTGGGGGCGGGCCGAGCAGGCATCGCACGAGCGTGTCCGGGGAGGCGAGGGAGCAGCCGGGAGCGCGGCCCGCGACGGGGCGTTCGCGGTCCAGCTCGAGGCAGTGGGATCGCTCGAGCTGCTCGCGCTCACGGAGGTGCTCGCCCTCGGCAGCTGGCTGATCGCGCGCTGGCACGTCACGCCGGCAGCCGATCACGTGCTCGCCTCGGCGGCTGGTGGGCCGGGTCTCGGGCGGGCCTCGGTCAAGTCCGCCTCCGCAGGAATCCGCGCGTAGGCGGCGAACCAACAGAGGTCACTCACCGGCGATCTCGAGAAGGAGGTTGGGATGGCTCTCAAGCGTGCTTCGGCGGAGTTCTTGGGCACCTTCGTGCTTGTGTTCGGCGGTGTCGGGACTGCGGTTCTCGCGGGCGATCACGTCGGCTACCTCGGCGTGGCGTTCGCCTTCGGTCTCTCGCTGCTGGCGATGGCCTACGCGGTCGGCCCGATCTCGGGCTGCCACATCAACCCGGCCGTGACGATGGGCCTGCTCGTCAGTGGCAAGGTCGACGTCGGCGAGGCCGTGCGCTATTGGATCGCGCAGATCCTCGGCGCGATTGCGGCAGCCGGCATCCTGCTGGCGGTCGTCTCGGGCCGCAAAGGCGGCTATGACGTGCGCATGGAAGGGCTCGGCGCAAACGGCTACGCGGCGCACTCGCCGGGCGGCTTCCCGGTCGGCTCGGCGCTGGCCGTCGAGGTGATCCTCACGGCCTTCCTCGTCTTCACCGTGCTGGCGGCGACCGATCGGATCGCCAACGTCGCCTTCGCCGGCATCCCGATCGGCCTCGTGCTGGTGCTGATTCACCTCGTCGGCATTCCGGTCACGAACACCTCGGTGAACCCGGCCCGCAGCATCGGCCCGGCGATCTTCGTCGGTGGCTGGGCGCTGAGCCAGCTGTGGCTGTTTATCGTCGCGCCGCTCGCAGGCGGGCTGCTCGGCGCGCTCGTGCATCGACTGCTGTTCAGCGGCAGCCGGCAGATCGCACCGGGCGAGTCGGCCGTCGAGGCCGGTCGCTGACCGTGCTCACGCTCAACGGCCTCGACGAGGTGAAGGGCTATGCAGGCAAGGAGCTCGGCGTCAGCGACTGGCTGACGGTGACGCAGGAGAAGATCGACCAGTTCGCCGAGGTGACGGGCGATGACCAGTGGATCCACATCGACCCGGAGCGCGCCGCGCAAAGCCCTTTCGGCGGCACGATCGCCCACGGCTACTACACGCTTTCGCTGGCGCCCCGCTTCTCCTATGACATGTTCAAATTCGAGGGCTTCGCGTTCGGCGTCAACTACGGGCTCAACCGCGTGCGCTTCCCGGCGCCGATGCCGGTCGGCGGCAAGGTGCGCATGCGCGCCGCACTGAAGTCCGTCGAGGAGATCCCGGGCGGCGCGCAGATCACGACCGAGCTGACCTTCGAACGCGAAGGCGGCGAGAAGCCCGTGTGCGTCGCCGAGTCGCTCGCGCGCGTGTACACGGGCTGACGTCGAGTGCGCGGCCGTGGCCGCGCGCGCTCAGCGCCCGCTGGGCGCGATGATCGCGACGGCCGCCTCGGGCGTGAGCACGCGGAAGCTGTAGGACTCCTCGATGTACAGCGTCACGCTCTCGGCGTCGTGCGAGTCGTAGCCGACGGACAGCGGGGAGCTCCTCGGGCGGCTCGTGGTACTGATCGAACCCGATCGTCAACGCGGGCTCGGAGCGGCTCGTGCTGCTCGCGCTGGGTGGCGCCGGTAAGCACGTCGGGCGCGACGGCAGCGCGTGGGAGTCCTGGCAGGAGACGCGCCCTGGCCGACCGCCGCAACAGTTCCCGCTGCGCGAGGATCTGCCAAGCAGCTGAAGCCGGCGGGCCTCTAGGCTTCAACCGATGGAGGTCCGCTCATACGCAGAGATCGAGCCGTTCACGACGCTCGACGGCTCGCAGATCCGCGAGTGGGCGGGCGAGGTCTCGGCGCCGGCGCGCAACCAGAGCCTGGCCGAGGCGACGATCCCGGTGGGCGGGGCGACGACCGAGCACTACCACCGCACGACGGAGGAGCTGTACCTGATCGCGGCCGGGTGCGGGCGTCTTGTGATCGACGGCGAGGAGCGGCTCGTGGGGAAGGGCGACTGCGCGCTGATTCCGCCGGGTGCTCGCCACAAGCTCTTCAATGTTGGCGAGCAGCCGCTGCGCGTCGTGTGCGCGTGCGCGCCGGCCTACTCCGATGCGGACACCTGCCTGACCGAGTGAGCGCGCGCCTGGATCCGGCGAGCAGCCCGCGCGAGCCGCTGGAGCTGCTCGAGCGCTGGCTTTCCGACGCGCGCGAGGCAGGGCTACCCTCAGCGCACTCGGTCGCGTTCGTCACGGTCGGCGAGCAGGGGCGACCGACGGCGCGCACGGTCTCGCTCAAGCGCGTGCAGGACGGCGCGCTGATGTTCACCTCGGCGCTGTGGACGCGCAAGGCGCGCGAGCTGGCCGGGAACCCGCATGTGGCGCTGCTGTTCCACTGGCCCTCGCTCGGGCGCCAGGTGCACGTCGCCGGCGACGCCGTGCTCGCCGAGCGCGCGCTCGCAGAGGAGCTGTTCGGCGAGCGAGCGCCGTCGCACCAGGTGCAGACGCTCGTCTCGCGCCAAGGCGAGCCGATCGAAGACCTCGGGCCGCTGCAGGCGCGCCATGCGCACCTGCTCGAGGCGATGGAGGCGCCGCCGTCCTGCCCGCCCGACTGGGGCGCGATCCGCGTGAGCCCGCTGGCGGTCGAGTTCTGGCTCGAAGGCGAGGCCCGGATGCACGACAGGCTGCTGTACGAGCGCGACGGCGAGCGCTGGTCGCTGAGGCGACTGTCGCCCTGAGCGCTCCTCAGCGTCGCCGCGCGCTCACGAGGATCGCCTCGTAGGGCATCTCGAAGCTGCCGCCGAGTGAGTCGATCGCCTCGCCGATCGCGTCGAGTAGCCGTTGCCGTCGCTCGGGTGCCAGCGCTTGGTGGTCGCTGTGGGTCTGCAGGATCTGAAGCCATTCGGCTGTCCCGTGCGTTTGCTTCCACGCGTATGTGCCGGTCTCGGCGGCCTCGAACTGCCCGGTGGCGGCGATCGCCGCAGCGGCCGTCTCGGCTCGCGCATCCTGTCCGCCGAGCAGCACCGAGTAGCCCTCGAGGCCGGGCGCGAGGCGCTTGTAGATCGGGTCGAACAGCTCAGCCACCGCCGACGGCTGCAAGCCGAAGTTCCAGAACAGCCCGATGCGCCCGCCCGGCTCGAGCACGCCGGCCGCCTGCTGGGCTCCGGCGAGCGGGTCGATCCAGTGCCACGCCTGTCCGGAGACGACGAGCTCGAACGTGCGCCCGGCCGGCTCCCAGCGCTCGAACTGCGCGACCTCCACCTGCACTCGGTGGGCGCGCGCGAGGCGCGCCATGCGCTCGTCGATCTCCACGCCGAGCACCTCACAACCGCGTGCGGCGAGCAGCCGCGAGGCGATGCCGGTGCCGCAGCCGACGTCGAGCACCCGCCGCGGCGGGTGCTCACCGGGACGCTGCTCGCGGGCGAGCAGCGCATCGAGCAGCGCCGGCGGATAGGCCGGGCGCACACGGTCGTAGCGCTCGGCGACCGCGCCGAAGGACTCGGCCCGTGAGCGCTCGCGGTAGAGCATCGCGCAGATCATCTCAGCTCCCTCCGGTAGGCTCGGCCCCTGGGGTCAACGCCGAGGGAGCCGAGGGAGAGATGGCGATCCGAACACAGAGCATCGGCACGAGCGAGTCGCCGCTGAGCGCCGCGCAGCGGCTCGCGCCGCGCGCGGCTGAGCTGGCCGAGCGCTCAGAGCGCGAGCGCGCGCTGTCGGACGAGCTGGTCGGCGAGCTGCTCGACGCGGGGCTGTTCTCGCTGTGCCTGCCGGCCGTGCTCGGCGGGCGCGAGGCGCAGCCGGCGGAGATGGTGCGCGCGCTCGAGGCGCTGGCCTGCGGCGATGGCGCAAGCGCATGGTGCGCGATGGTCGCCTCGACGAGCAGCCTGCTCGGCGCCTACCTGCCGCAGGCCGACGCCGAGCTGATCTTCGCCGGCGGGCGAAACATCACGGGCGGTGTGCTCGCCCCGCACGGGCGTGCGGAGCGGCGCGACGGTGCCTTCGTCATCAGCGGCCGCTGGTCGTTCGCCAGCGGCGTGCAGCACTGCGACTGGATGCTCGGCGGCTGCGTCGTCCACGACGGCGGGGAGCCCGAGCTGCTTGCGAGCGGCGTGCCGGACGTGCGACTGATGCTGATGCCGGTGGACGCCGTCGAGGTGCTCGACACATGGTCGGTGTCCGGCTTGCGCGGCACCGGCAGCCACGACATGACGGTCGTCTCCGAGGTCGTGCCGGAGGCTCGCGGCATCTCGCTGCTGAGCGATGCTCCACGCCATCCGGGCGCGCTGTACTCCTTTCCGCTGTTCGGCCTGCTCGCGATCGGCATCGCGTCGGTGGCGCTCGGCATCGCCCGCGGCGCGGTCGAGGACTTCCTCGCGCTGGCCGGCTCGAAGACGCCGGCGGGCGGCCGCAGGACGCTCGCCGAACGCTCGACCGTGCAGGCCGAGCTTGCGAGCGCGGAGGCGGCGTTGCGCGCGGCGCGCGGGCTCGTGCTCGAGGAAGCCGGACAGGCCTGGCAGGCGGCCCAGGGCGACGGACCGATCCCTGAGCGCCACCGCGTGGGCCTGCGCATGGCTGCCACCCACGCGACCGGTGTGGCGGCGGAGGTGACGACGTCGATGTATCACGCAGCGGGCGGCTCATCGATCTATGACTCCAGCCCGCTGCAGCGCCGCTTCCGCGACGTGCACGTGGCCACGCAGCACGTGATGGTCGCGCCGGCCACGTGGGAGCTGACCGGTCGCCTGCTGCTCGGGCTGAGCACGGATACGACGCAGCTCTAGGGCGCGAGCGACCGTGCGCCTGCTCACCTACGACGACGGCTCGGGCCCGCAGGCCGGGATCCAGTTCGAGCAGGAGCTCGTGCCGGTCGCGGCGCTCGGCGCGCCGGCCAACTCGCTGCGTGGGCTGCTGCACGCGCTCGACGCCGATGCACTGGCCGAGTTGGCAGTGCGCGCGAGCGAGGCCGAGCAGCGAGTGGCGCTGGCGGACGTGCGTCTGCTAGCGCCGGTGCCCGACCCCGAGAAGATCGTCTGCCTCGGCCTCAACTACCGCGACCACGCGGCCGAGGCGGGGCAGGAGATACCGGCGGCGCCGATGTGGTTCGCCAAGTTCGCCAACTCGCTGATCGGCAGCGGCGAGCCGATCGCGCTGCCGCCGGCGCATGCCGAGCACGTCGACTACGAGGCCGAGTTGGCCGTCGTGATCGGGCGCGCGGCGCTGCGGGTGAGCGCCGAGCGAGCGCTCGAGCACGTCGCCGGAGCGATGCCGTTCAACGACGTCACGGCGCGCGACCTGCAGTTCCAGAACCCGCTGTGGACGAGCGGCAAGGCGATCGACACGTTCGCGCCGTGCGGACCGGCGCTGGTCACGCTCGAGGAGATCGATGACCTGCAATCGCTCACGCTGCGCACGCGCGTCAACGGCGAGACCTTGCAGGAGGGGACGACGGCGAACCAGATCTTCGCTGTGGCTGAGGTGATCGCCTGGCTCTCGCGCACGATGACGCTGCTGCCCGGCGACGTGATCGCCACGGGCACGCCGGCCGGCGTCGGCGCCTCGCAGGGGCGCTTCCTGCGTGTCGGCGACACGGTCGAGGTCGAAGTGGAGGGGCTCGGTGCGCTGACGAACCCCGTGCGCGCGTAAGCTGGCGCGAACGCAGGCGAAAGGAGGAGCGGGGAATGTCACACGTGCACACCGTCCAGGGCCCGGTCGAGGCGGACGAGCTCGGCCTGACGCTCGCGCACGAGCATGTGCGCTTCCGCGACGAGGCGGTCGCTGAGCAGTGGCCGGGACGCTATGACGAGCAGCTCGAGCTCGACGCCGCGCTGCTGGCTGTCAACGATGCAAAGGACCGCGGCGTGCGCACGATCGTCGACCCGACGGCGATGTTCGGCGGGCGCGATGTGAACTTCATGAAGCGAGTGGCCGACGAGACGGGCGTTCGGATCGTCGCGTGCACGGGGATCTACAGCTACGACCACCTGCCCCACTACTTCGAGAGCCGCGACGTCGACGTGATGGCCGACCACTTCGTCGAGGACATCGAAATCGGCGTGCAGGGCACGGGCATCCGCGCGGCCTTCCTCAAGTGCGCGGCCGACGCGGCCGGCGTGACCGAGCACGTCGAGAAGATTCATCGCGCGTGCGCGCGCGCGAGCCTGCAGACGGGCGCGCCGATCATGGCGCACTCGATGCCTGCCGTCGGCACGGGCCCGCGCCAGGTCGAGATCTTCCGCGAGGAGGGCGTCGACATGGCCAAGGTGCAGATCGCCCACTGCGGCGACACCGAGGACGTCGCCTACATCGAGGGGCTGATCGAGCGGGGCGTGTATGTCGGGCTCGACCGCTATGGCCTTGAGATGTACCTGCCGATCGACAAGCGCAACGCCACGGCGGTGGAGCTGCTGCGCCGCGGCCACGCCGAGCGATTGATGATCTCCCAGGACTTCTGCGCGACGATCGACTGGTTTCCGCCGGAGGCGGCGGAGCTGTTCGAAGGTCAGGGGGCGATCCGCAACTGGTCGATGACGCTCGTGTTCGACGAGGTCGTGCCGGCGTTGCGCGAGGCCGGGGCGATGGACGACGCCGCCTTTCAGACGGTGTTCGTGGAGAACCCCAAGCGCTGGCTGACGGCGTGAGGCGCGCCGGGGCCAAGCGGGCGAAGGCTCCCGCGCGGGGCGGCGCGATCGACGGGCTCGTGCTCTCGGGGCTGACCGAGCTCGCGCTCGGCGCGCTGACGGGCTGGCCCTACGCGCTCGCGATCGCCGATCCGGCGCGCGCACGGGCGCTCGGCATCCGCTCGACAGCGAGGATGCGCCAGTGGCACCTGGACCTGATCGCGCTCGGTGGGCTGACCGTGCTCGCGGGCACCGCGCTGCCGGATCTGCCGGCGCGCGTGAAGTGGCCGCTCGGCATCGGCGCGTGGACGAACGCGATGGCCTTCGGCGTGCTCGTGGCGGCGCCGGATGCGAAAGACCACCCGCTCTACCGCACGGGCGTGGCCGGCTCGTTCGTGGCGACGAGTACGGGCTTCGTCGGCATCGCGGCCGAGGGATTCAAGCGCTGGCGGAGCGCCCGCTAGCGCAGCGCGGTTGCGCTCGGAGGGCCTTGGTAGGGTGAGCCGCGAGGTGTCGCGCTGAGACCAAGAGAGGGCAGGGGCGATCGCGAAGAGCCGGCGCGACGCGCCTCTGGAGGCGCTCCGGCGCCCGCCTCGGTGACGCCGCTGCCGGCGCAGTTCGACGAGTGGCAGATCGAGCTGCACGGACGGCGCGTGATCTACCGCGTGGCGGGCAGCGGGCCGCCGATCGTGCTGATTCACGGGATGCTCAACTCCTCGAACCACTGGCGCGCGGTGGCGCTCAAGCTGGCGAGCGAGTACACGGTGATCGCCCCCGATCTGATCGGCCACGGCGATTCGGCCGCGCCGCGCGGGGACTACTCGCTCGGCGCGCACGCGGCGAGCATCCGCGACCTGCTCGCGGCGATCGGGATCGACCGCACCACGATCGTCGGGCACTCGCTCGGCGGCGGCGTGGCGATGCAGTTCTTCTACCAGTTCCCCCAGCGCGTCGAGCGCCTCGTACTGGTCTCCAGCGGCGGCCTCGGCAAGGAGGTGAAGCCGACGTTGCGCACGGCGGCGATGCCGGGCGTCTCGGCGCTGCTTGCGATGACGATCCGCCCACGCCTGCTCGGCGGGTTGTACGGAGCGGGCGCGCGCATGCGCGAGCGCGGGGTGGGGGCGGGCGTGTACCTGCAGGCAGCCGCCCGCGCGCTGCGACCGCTGCAGAACGCCGACGCGCGCGGCGCCTTCCTGCACACGCTGCGTGCCGTGATCGACATCCACGGCCAGCGCGTCAGCGCAACCGATCGCCTGTACCTGCTCGAGGCGCTGCCGACGATGATCGTGTGGGGCGAGCGCGACAACACGATCCCGCTGGCGCATGGCCGCAGCGCGCACGAGGCGATCCCGCACAGCCGTTTTGACACGCTCCCCGACGCAGCACACTTCCCGCACCTGGAGGACCCCGACGGACTCTCGGGCCTGTTGCGCGAGTTCATGCGCACGACGCAGCCGGGCGCGATCGCGGATGAGGACTGGGGTGCGATCCTGGCGCGGCGCTCGCTGCCGTCCCGGCGCATCGGCAATGCCGCCTAGGCTTGCGCCGGCGGGCCGCTAACGTGAGCGAGATGATGATGAGCACCGAGCCGATGGTGGCCCGCAGCGCGCACTACACGACGCTGCTTGAGCTGATCGACCACCACGGCCCCGCCAAGCTGCACCCCGGCGAGCGCGAACAGCTGCTCGAAGCCGCCGACGCGCTGCTGTTCGGCGAGCCCGAGAGCGAGCGCCAGGTCCGCGCGGCGGAGGCCCAGATCGAGGCGCTGGAGACCAGCGGCCGGTGGTCGGCGGAGAGCTGCGATCAGTTGCGTGAGCACCTGTACGGCTGTGACGCTCCGGCCGCGACGCCCTGAGAAAGCTAGCGGGCGGTGGGGACCTTCGCCTTTGACCACTCAGCCTTGTGCACGCGCTTGGCCGCCTGGTAGTCGACGAGCGCCTGCGCCGAGTCGACGTCGCCGAGCGTGGGGTGCCACGGCACGAGCTCCTTGGCGGCCTTGACGCCGAAGCGCTTGGCGAGCACGGCGCCGAGCGACTTGACCTTCATCTCGCCGAAGCCGGGCAGCGCCTCGATGTTGGCGCGCAGCTGCTGAGCGTCCCTCGCGTCCTTCCACACGCGGGCCGCATCGCCGTCGTACTCGTCGCGGATGTAGACGGCGAGGTCGTGCACGCGCCCGGCCATCGAGCCCGGGAAGCGGTGGATCGCCGGTTTCTCGCGGAAGATCGGCTCGAGGTCGGCGTCGGCGAGCTTCTTCGGGTCGAGCGAGCCGAGGCGCTCGCGCAGCACGAGCGGTCCCACGAAGGCCTTTTCGACTTTGACCTGTTGGTCGAGCGTGAAGCCGATCAGCAGCGCCATCGGGTCGGAGGCGATCAGGCGGTTGGCCTCGGCGGAATCGGTGAAGTAGAGCTGCGCCGGCACGCGGCGAATGCTATCCGTCGCGCGGAGCGAGCTGGAAGATCGGGATCGTGCGTCCGGCGTGCGCCGCGCGCTCGCGGTAGTCGGCGTACTCGGGAAAGACGCGGTCGGCCAGCCGCCACAGCCGCTCGCGCTCGGCCTCGTCCTCGACGAGCTCGGCGCGGAACGGCAGCCCGCCGTAGGCGATCTCGGGATGCTTGCGCAGGTTGTGGTACCAGGCCGGGTGCTCCGGCAAGCCGCGCTTGGAGGCGATGATCGTCACGCGCTCGCCGTCGTGGAAGTACAGCGTGGCGTTGCGGCGCGGCTTACCCGTGCGCGCGCCGCGCGACTCGAGCAGCGCCGCCGCGAGCGGCCCGGTCGTGCTCAGGCGCCCGCCGCTGAGCTTCAGCAGCAGCGGGTCGAGCTTCCAGGCGACGTGGGTCGAGAACCCCGCGCCGAACTTCGTCGAGGAGAGCCGGGCCACGGCCAGATACAGACGGCTGCGCGGCTTGTACGGATCGACGTAGGGCAGCGTTCGGGCGCGAGCCATGGCGGGCGAGTCGTCCGCGTCCTCGTCGCTATCGCTCGTCCGGCGGGAGCTCGCGCTCGGGCGGCCTGGTGCGCCCGCCGCCGCCGTTCATCGCCATGCCGATCACGACGACCACGGCGGCCAGGCCGAGCACGACGGCCACGAGGCCGCCGATGCCGCTGTTGCCGAAGATCTTCACGCCGGCGATCAACACGAACACTCCGAGCATCGCCGGCAGGCCGAGCACCTGCGAGCCGAAGGCGAAATGCAGCGCCCACAGCAGCGCGCCGATCAGGACGATGTAGATCGCGACGTTGCCGAGCGATTCCAGCAGTTCGGTCACAGCCGGACCGTAGCGCGCGCGGCGCTCACGCGACGACGACGCCGGGCCCTCCCCGCTCAGCGCCCGCCCGCTTGCAGCCGCGCGATCGGCGCCGGCTTCTCGCCGCCGAGCCCGTTGAGCACGCGCGCAGCGCCGACGACGTCGCCGCTGTCGTAGAAGTCGGTGAGGATCAGGTTTGCCAGCTTGTGGCGTTCTCGCTCGCACCGGCGCGCGCGCCCCACGATGAAGTCGCGCTTGACGAGCGCCAGGTTGGGGCTGCGTCGCGGCGGGAACACGTCGGCCCAGTCGTTCATCATCAACAGCGGGCTGCTCGGCAGCCCGCGGTAGAGCTTGCACGTGAACTGCTTCGGCTTCACGGCGCCGAGCGGCGTGTCCTGGATGAAGCCGTCGAAGGCGTACATGTCCCACGGATAGCGCCCGCTGACGGGCTCCTGCGTGAACACGAGCACGTTGTGCTGCGAGCGCACGAGCTGGCCGAGCGTCGGCATCTGCCGACCCAGGCGCAGCACGGCGAGGTGCGAGAACAGCCCGGCTTTCTTGAACACGTCTTCGAGCGAGGACTCCGAGACGTAGTCCTCGTCGAACAGCACGATCACGTTGCCCGGGTTGCGTTGCAGGAAGTGGCGGATCGTCGAGAAGAAGCCCTCGGCGTTGCTCGCGCCGAGCTCGCACAGCGTGTGGCACAGCCACACTTCGCGCTTGCCCTTGCGCGGGCCGCCGAAGCCGACCGAGCCGCTGAAGCGCTGGAGCGCGGCGCGCGCTTGCAGCGTCAGCTTCTCCGAGACGCGGTTGGCGCGCGTTCCCTCGGCGGCGACGTCGGTGCGCACGCTGCCCGGCTTGCCCTCGCCGTAGTGCGTGGAGATCTTGAACGCGCGCAGGCCGTCGTCGAGCTGGCGCGCGATCGCGTGCTGCTGGTTGGCGATGAACCAGCCGGGCGAGTCGGCGGCGGACATCGCGTTGTGCGTGCCCGCCAGCACGACCTGATCGAGACGCCGCGAGCAGAGCTGCGCATAGCCGTTGCACGTGCTCAGCGCCTCGGCCGCCGGTGGGCGGGAGGGGGAGTGGCCGCTCAGGCCGAGCGTGACGGCGACGCCGCCGATCAGCACGCCCAGGCTGACCGCGGTCGCGGCGATGCCCGCGCGGTAGCGCCGCAGCGTGGGCCGCTCGTGCTCAGGCGGCAGGCCGGCCGCCGAGAGCAGCTCGCCTACGCCGAAGTACACGAGCAGCACGCCGCCGAATACGCCGATGATGTCGATCGACAGCGACGGGTCGCCGACGAGCAGCAGGCCGAACAGCAGCGCCGGCGCGCCCCGCGCGATCACGCCGCGCTGGGAGCGCGGCGTGAGGCGGGCACGCAGGCGCGCCAAGCCGGCGTCGGCCGTGTAAGGGCGCAGCACGCTCGCCGAGGCGGCGGCCACGATCGTGGCGGTGATGGCCAGGCCGAGCGCCCAGTTGGAGAGGTTGGCGAGGTAGGAATCCCACAGCGCTCCGGCGGCGGCGCGCACGTCGGCGTTGCTCAGCTCTTCTGCGCCGAACAGGTTGGCGATCGTCGCGTGGCGCAGCAGGATCAGGTCGAAGAACACGGCCGCGCCGGCGACGGCGAGCGCGACGGCGCAGCGCGTCACGGCCTGGCGCCGGCGCGGCGCGATCGCCACGGCGAGCGCGAGCAGGACAAGCGCGAGCAGCGGCCCGACGATCCCGAGCAGGCGGACTTTGTCGGCGATGCGCAGCGTGCGCACGGCGAAGCTCTGACGGCGCAGGTCGAGCAGCTTGCCGTCGATGTTCTTCGGGATCTTCGACGCGATCTGCGGCGCGAGCGTGCGCAGCGCCGAGATCACGACTGTGCCGGCGTCGGCGATGTCGAAGACGACGTTGCCGCCGCGGTCGAACAGCAGCCGGTGGGCCTGTTCGGCGACGAGATGGAACGCGCCGTGGAACTGCTGCGTGCCGACGACCGTATCGACGACCGAGGTGATCAGCGGGCGCGCCGCGAGCAGGTCGGGCGAGCTCTGGTCGATCACCTGCACGACGATCTCGCGCGAGGCGACCTGGCGCACGGGCGCCTTGGCCAGCGCCGCTACCGTGCGGTCGGCGAAGGCTTGTGCGTTCAGCAACTCCTCGCGCACGTACAGACAGCTGCCGCCGGCGACGGCCACGACGGCCGCGAGGACCGCCAGCGCGAGGCTGCCCGCCGAGCGTGCGCGCCCCGCCGGACGCGTCTCGGGCGAGCGCGCGGCGGGCGACGCGAACATGCGCCGATCCTATAACGACCCCCCGGCGCCAGGCCCGTGTCTCGGACTCTTCGCCGCGTTCCGCGCGACGGTGCGGGCTGCGGAAAACCCGCTAATCCATATATTAATAATTAAAATAGAAAAAATGACCTTCTCGCGTCGAGGCCTCGGTGTATTGACGACCGTCTGCGTGTCGGGTTAGCTTGGGCCGGTCTGCGCTCAGGGGAGCAAGGGATGCGGGATGGGGACCCCCCGGGCGTACGTAAACCGCAGTGCGAACAGGGGAGAAGTCATGAGCAAGCAAGCCCGCGTGGTCGGCGTCCTCGCCGTCCTCGCAGCAGTCCTCGTCCCGGCGGCCTCAGCCGCCGCCTCGCAGTACGTCGCGCTTGGGGATTCCTACTCCTCCGGCGTCGGCACGCGCACGTTCTACGAAGAATCGGGCAGCTGCAAGCGCAGTCCCAAGGCCTACGGCCCGCTCGTGGCCGCCGCCAAGGGCTACACGCTCAACTTCGAAGCGTGCAGCGGCGCCAAGACGACCGACGTCAACGCCAACCAGCTCGGCGCGCTGTCGAGCTCGACAGCGCTCGTCACGATCACGATCGGCGGCAACGACGCCGGCTTCTCCAACGTGATCATCAACTGCGCGCTGTACTTCTTCACGTGTGGCTCGGCGATCAACGAAGCCAACGAATTCATCGCCAAAAAACTGCCCGCCCTGCTCGAAGCGACGTACAAAAAAATCAGCGAAAAAGCGACCACGGCGAAAGTCGTCGTGCTCGGTTACCCGAAGCTGTTCACCAAAGAAGGCGCCACGTGCAACGTCAACTTCCTCACTTCCGGCAACGAGAAGAAAATGAACGAAACGGCTGAAAAACTCGACGCCGTGATCAAGGCCCGCGCGGAAGCCTCGAAATTCACGTTCGTCAACCCGACGGTGCCATTCGAAGCGCACGAGGTCTGCTCGGGCTCGGAGTGGCTCAACGGCCAGTCCAACCCGCTCGAAGAAAGCTACCACCCGAACGTCAGCGGACAGGCTGAGTTCACGACGCTCGTCGAGGGCGTTCTGTAGGCGTATTCGATCGACGCCCGTGCCCTGATCGGCGACCGCCCGCGGCCCTCCTGGTCGCGGGCGGACCGCCGGCTAGGCTTCCTCGGCGAGCCGCGCGTCGATGAACTCGTCGCTGTCGCGCACGCCGAGGAACGGCGTCAGCCAAAGGTGCGCGATGTGCGGCAGCATCGCCGAGACCTCGGGGCGGCCGTGATCGCGCGCCTGCAAGTAGATGATCTCGAAGATGCTCGTGACGATCACTTCCATCGCCAGCCCCGAAGGAGGGTTGCGCTGCCTGCGATACACGAGGCCTTCCTGCAGGAAGAAGGTGAAGGCGATGTGACTGTCCTCGACCCGCTGGATCGCCGCCGGGCCGACGGCGAAGGCCTCGACGAAGCCGACATGGGCGACGAGCGGGTTGTCCTCGATCAGCTGGGTCAGCGCGCGACCGCCTTCCCAGCTGCGCACCGGCCACGTCTCGCCCGAGAAGAACGCTTTCGAGGTCAGGTCCATCACCTGCGTGTAGCCCAGTTCGTGCACCGTGAGAAACGCCTCCTGCCGATCGGCGAAGAGGCTGTAGAAAACGTCTTCCTCGACACCCGCCAGCCTCGTGATGTCGGCGACGGTCGTCGCGATGTAGCCCTTCTGCTCGGCCATTCTCGCCGCCGCATAGAGGATCCGCAGGCGGTTGTTCTCGGCGACTTCCTCCTCGGAGATGCGTGGGCGACCCGGCGCGTGCACGTTGTCCATCCGCTGGATCGGCTCCTCCGGCACGTACGGCGAGGGCGCGAGGCGCGCGGTCGGCCGCAGCGTTCGCCAGCGATGGTGGCGCAGGGGACGCCGGTAGCTCGCCAGCCAGCGCTCGAGCTCGTCGGTCAGCCGCGAGATCGCCGGCTCGCCCCGGCGCAGCCGCGGAGCGATCAGCCGGTACACGCCGCCGATCAGCACGCGATGCTCGACGTCGGGGGCGAGGCTGTCCTTGTCGGCCGTCGCCAGCGCCCGCTCGATCGACTCGGAGATCGTCGCGATGCCGGCGTCGCGCGACTCGCGCCCCAGCACGCCCCCGGCGAGCGCTTCGCTCATCGCGAAGCGCGCTCGCGCCGGCTCGGCGCTGGCAAACGACACGAGCGCTTCGACGGCCGCGCAGGCGGCCTGGCACGCGGGCCGCGCCGCGATGCTCGCTTCGACGAGCCTCGTCAGCTGCTGCTGCACGTCCTCGATTGCCGCCCTGAAGCACTCGTCGCAGCTCGCGAAGTGGTCGTGGAAGGTCGATCTCGAGATCCCCGCACGTGCGATCACCGCCGGCATGTCCACGCCGGCATAGCCCGTGTCGTTGGCCGCATCGATCATCCCGCGGAGTAGACACTCGCGGTCGGTGCTCTGGTGTGGCGGTTGCATCTCGCTGTCGATTGCCTGCTCCCCACGATGCGGGCGAGCCGGCCGCGCCCCTCCGTACCCCGGTCGATCGCTGCCACCGCCGACTCTAGCGCCGCTCTTCGCAGGACGCTCCGAGGTGCAAAGCTGCGATCGTCCCGCGTGCGACACATCCACTCGCAGGCTTCAATCTGACGACAAAGGGGAACCGTCATGCCTGGCCCGAATACAGCCAACCGTCGCCCGTCATGGCGCGCAGCTCGCCGGGTCGCGCCGGCCGTCCTGCTGAGCATCCTCGCAGTCGTGGCGCTCGCTCCGGCGTCTGCGAGCGCGAGCGTCAACTTCGAAGTGACGGGTCAGTGGCTGTGCAACAACCACGGCACCGTCAGCCCGCTCGCGGGCGCGCGCGTCGAGCTGTGGAAAAGCAACACGCTGTGGTTCGACGACAAGCTCGGCGCGACGCACACGAGCGCGACCGGCTCCTACAGCTTCGGCGTCCGCGCGGACGAGAACTTCGACCTCTACGCCAAGGTCGTGATGAACGACGACCAGGGCGTGCACCTCGGCGAGTGGTACTCCCCGAGCGACTGGGACACGGAAACCGCGACGACCGGCAGCCACGCGGGTCTCGTCGACCTCGGCGCCTATGAAATCTCCAAGGACAACGGTGCGGGCACGCCGAAGTGCGCCGTCTTCCAGGGGGCGCACAACGCCTACCAGAACTACAAACAGGTGATCGGCAGCGCGCCGCCCGACTCAAGCTACCTGATCAACGCCGACTTCCCCTGTTGCGGCGTGCCGTTCACGACGCTCGACAGGACGCAGTGGCCGGGTGGCTATGAAACGGGCTATCGCGGCGACGCCGACGGCGGCTACTCGGTCAACTTCCACGAGTTCGCGCACTCCGTGCGCCACAGCTTCGACGGCAGCTTCCTGCACTTCCTCTCCGATGCCGCGAGCTATGGCTATGCCAAAAACCACGAACTGTGCCTCGTCTCCAACGAAGGCTTCGCCTTCAACGAGGGCTGGGCCGAGTTCTGGGCGCACACGCCCGCGACGTGCGGCGCCGGCACGAACTTCAACCAGGAGGGCAACGTCGCCGCCGCGCTCACCGGTCTCGAAAAATGCGCCGGCCGGGCGACGATGGTCAGGGTGCTCAGGGAAAGCCCCGGGAGCATCCACAGCTACGAACAGTTCAAGGCCAGGTTCTTCGCCCTCGTCGGGCAGCGTGCCTGCTTGATCTCCTCGATCGGCGGCCTGCAGGCCGTGGAGGGCACGATCGCCGCGTCGACGCTGCTGGCCGGCAGCGAAGCCCAGATCGCGGCGCTTGAGAAATCGATCGCGACGATGTCGCGTCGCACCGCGCTCGTGCGTTCGCATGCGCAGACGTCTGTGAAGTGCACCAAGCGCAACTGCCTCGCCGGGCTGGGACGAGCAACCGAGCCATCCGCGCTGAGTGCCGAAATCGCTCAGGCCAAGCTCGTCAAGGAACGACTGGAGAGCGCTCTCGCCGCCGCGAGAAGCGCGATCGACGGCCCCGAATCGGCTCAGCTGAAGCTGTTCGAAACGCTCGACGCCGAACGGGCCTCCTTCGAACGCGCCAATCAGGCGATCTTGATTACCGGCCTACAGCAGGCCGTCAAGGCGGTCAAGTCAAAGCCCGGTCTTGGCGCCGCACGCGCGAGCTCCGGCTACCGCACGATCGGTCGCCGCCTGGCAAGCCTGATCGCGGCGCGCAAGCGCGGCACGGCGACGCCCGCCGGGCTCGCCACGCTGTTCTCCGCGCCGCAGATCCCGAGTGATTCCTCGCGTCGGGTCTCGGGCTGAGCGCCGCCGCCGACTCGCTCGGGCCACAGGGTTCGAACAAACGTCAGTCGCGGCGCCTTCGGCGCCTTGCGCTTGCCGGTGCCCGTTGCAGTGTGGGCGCCGGTTGCCTCGCGCGCGCTCATGCCGCCGCTCGCCGGTTCTCGAGCGCGTCCAGGTAGGGCGCCAGGTACTTCGCCGCGATCTTGCTGACCGGCTGCCACAGCGGCTCGCTGCTGAACTGCGAGCTGAAGCCGTGACCGCCGGCGATCTGCGCGGTCATGTAGTAAGGCTTGTCGTAGGTCAGCAGCATCCCGCGCAGCACCGGGTGAAACGGCTTGGGCTCGATCGGCGCGCCGGCGAGGGCGGCGATCGATTCGGCCACGGCGTCGGCCTGCTGGGAGCCGACGCCGCCCTGCTTGACGGCGAAGTCCGTCGCGTCGCCGGCCGCGAACAGCGGTCCGCAGTCGGGCACCTGGCCGAAGCGGTCGACGGCGATGAAGCCGTTGTGGCTGAGCGGAAAGCCGTGTATCGACGGGCCGTAGAGCTCGGGCAGCGCGACGATCCGCGCGGCGTGCACGTGGCGGGCGCCCGGCCCGATCACGATCTGGCCCTGCTCGGGGATCTCGGCGTAGGCGTTCGTGATCGTCTCGATCTTCGCCTTCGCCAGCAGCTCGGCCACGCCTTCACCGGCGCGCTCGCCGAAGATCGCCAGCGGCTTATCCTCGGGTGTGACGATCGTGATCGGAAGCTCCACGTTCATGTCATAGGCCCGCCCAGCCGTCATCAGCGCGAGCTCGTACAGCGGCAGCGGCCAGGCCATGCGAGGAGGCGCGACGAAGGCGAGGCTGTCGACGTAGCCGAGCTCGACGTCCTGGATCAGGCCGTGCAGCGTCTCGTCCATCGTGCGGTCGTCGATCGTCAGCGCGTGCTCGTAGCGTGCCGAGACACGCGTGCCGAGCGCGAGCACGAGCGCGTCGTATTCGAGCTGCTGCCCGGTCTCAGTGTGCGCGACGCGCAGCTCGTGGTCGACCCAACCGAGCTTGTCGCGGAGCAGCTCGGCGCCGATGTCCTCGAGCATCGGCTCGAGCGGGAAGCGGCGGGCGCCGAGGAAGGAGAATGGTTCGCGCACGGTCATCGGGCGGTACACGAACTCGTCGTTGGGGGCGATCACGGTCATCTGCACGCGGTCGGCCGCGAGCTGCTTCAAGGCGAGCGCCGTCTCGAGCGCTGCGACGCCGCCGCCCGCGATCAGCACCCGGAACTTCTCTGAGTGGGTGTCTTGAGTGGTCATGTCCCGCAGACTACGCTCGCGCCGATGTGCCGTGGGCCGAGGAAAGCCGCCGAGCCCGGTGGTGAACTACGTAGCCGTCCGCCCGCGCCCGCCGACGATGCCGCGGCGGTCGAGCGCGAGCTTGACCTCGTTGGCCTGATGCTCAAGCGGCGCCTCGCAGTCGAGCTCTTGTTGGTGGTCTTCGGCTCGGCGCCCCTGTAGTGCAATGATCCATCTGTGGGGGTTGGCCGAACGCGTCGGCATGAGCCCGCTCGCGCGCTACAGCTAGGAGCAGGCAAGCAGTGGATCGCGCAACACAGGGAATACTCGACGTGGCCCGCGGCGTGCTCACTGAGCTCGATCTCGATGTCGTGCTCGATCGGGTGCTGCGGTCGGCGCAGGAACTGACCGAGGCGCGCTACGCGGCGCTCGGCGTGCTCAACGAGTCGCGCACCGAACTGGCTCGCTTCCTGACGAGGGGGATCGACGAGACGGCGCATGCCACGATCGGCAGCCTGCCGCGGGGGCGCGGCGTGCTGGGAGCGCTGATCGAAGATCCGGCGCCGCTGCGGATCGCTGAGGTCGGCGAGCACCCGCGCTCCTACGGCTTTCCCCACGCACACCCCCCGATGCACTCCTTTCTCGGCGTGCCGATCCTCATCGACGGCGTGCCCTACGGCAACCTCTACCTGACCGAGAAGGAAGGCGCGGACGAGTTCACCGAGGCTGACGAGCAGGCGGTCGCCGTACTCGCCGAATTCGCCGGGGTGGCGATCGACCACGCGCGCAGGTATACGGGCACGCGCGACCATCGCGACCAGCTGCAGCGGACCGTCGATGCGCTCGAGGCGACGACGCAGATCGCCCGGGCGGTGGGAGGGGAGACCGACCCCGACGTCGTGCTCGAGCTGGTCGCCAAGCGAGGGCGCGCGCTGGTCTCCGCGCGGGCGCTGGTGATCGAGCTCGAGCGCGGTGAGGAGCTGGAAGTCGCCGCCGGCGCCGGCGAGATCCCCGAGGGCCTGATTGGCCGCTGCCTGCCGTTGACGGACACGGTCGCCGCTCACGCGATCCGCACCAAACGTGTGCAGCGCCTGGAGGAAGAGCTCAACCGGGCACGCTTCGACGAGCATGGCCTCGGGCAGGTGGGTATCGACGCTCTTGGGGGGATTGCCGTTCCACTGATCTTCCGCGGGCGCAGCCACGGCGTGCTGCTCGCCGTCGATCGACTCGAGGACGGCCCGAGCTTCTCCGCCGAGGATGAGCGCCTGCTCGAATCGTTCGCGACGAGCGCCGCGACGGCCGTGGCGACGGCGCAGTCGGTCGCCGCCGAGCGCCAAAGACAGCGCATCGCGGCCGCCGAGGGCGAGCGCCATCGCTGGGCACGCGAGCTGCACGACGACACGCTGCAGAGCCTCAGCGCGCTGCGCTTCGGGCTCTCCGCCGCGCGCCGTTCCGGGCGCGAGGGGGGGCTGGAGCAGGCCGTGGCGCAGGCGATTGAGCAGATCGAGGAATCGATTGCCAACCTGCGCGCGCTGATCACCGACCTGCGCCCCGCCGCACTCGACGAACTCGGTATCCAGGCGGCGATCGAAGCCCTGGCGGAGCGAAACGCGCGTCATGGGCTCGAGGTCGACGTTGGCATCGAGCTCGACCACGAGCAGGGCAGCGAGCCGCAGCGCATGTCCAGCGAGCTCGAGAGCGCCCTCTACCGCATCACTCAGGAGGCGTTGACGAACGCCGCCAAGCACGGCAAGGCCTCGCGCGCGGTCGTCGAGATCCGCGAGCAATCGGGCGAGGTGCGACTGCTGATTCGCGACAACGGCAGCGGATTCGACCCGCTGGCCGAGAGCGAGGGGTTCGGCCTGCTCGGCATGAACGAGCGCGTGGCGCTGCTCGACGGTGAGCTGCGCGTGGAGTCCTCGCCGGACGGTGGCACGGCGATCCGTGTGCAGCTGCCCGTGCAGCGGCGCGACGCGGGCGCAGACGCGCGAGCAGTCGGCGCCGGCGGCTCCCCCTAGACACGGCGCCGGACGCGCCGGACGCAGACAGCGACCGGCCAAACGCCGTTCGAGACGGGGGAAACCCCGACGTCGTCCCGCGGCGAACTACGCGCTACTCACGCTTCCGCCCGGCCGCCGTGCGGTCTCGATCAGCGCAAAGCAGGTCTCGTGGTAGCAGCGAGCGTCATGTGGGATCGCCCCATCGGTGGCCGCGCGAGAGGTCGGCAGCGCCTCGCCGTCGAGCACTACGACCATCGGCTCATATACACCGATCACGTCCCGGCAGTGCCGGCACGTCGTGCTTTCCGGCGAGTGGGCGCCGGAGCTCAAGACTCGAGTAGGCCACAGCGCAGCGCGTAGCGCACCAGCTCGGCGCGCGTGCGCAGCGCGAGCTTGCCGTGGATGTTGGCTCTGTGCGTCTCAACCGTACGCGCCGAGACGCCAAGCTGGCGGGCGATCTCGACATTCGTGTGCCCGAGGGCGATCAGCCGCAGCACCTCGGTCTCGCGCACGGTCAGACGCCCGTCGGTGCGTGCCTGACGAAGCGCCGCCAGGCGGTGGGCGACCGGGGCGCTGAGGTACTCATCGCCCCGGGCGGCCGCGTAGATCGCGCCGGCCAGGTCCTCGTCGGCGAGCTCCTTCAGCACGAAGCCGCTTGCCCCCTCCGCGAGCGCCCGCTGGGCGAAGCCCGGCGCATCCTCCATGCTCACGATCACGATTCGCGTCTGCGGCGACTTCGCACGCAGCTCGCCGAGCAGCTCCATCGCCGATCCGTCGGGCAACGAGAGGTCGAGCACCAGCACGTCCGGCTGGTGCTCGCTGACGGCCTGCGCCGTCGACTCGAGGTCGATCGCCTCGCCGGCGAGCGTGATCCCCTGCTCCTCTTCGAGCAGCCGGCGCAGCCCGCGCCGCATCATCGCGTGATCGTCGGCAACGACGACGCTGAGCGTCGCCGCGTCGGTCGAGTCGTCGGGGAGGACTGCGGTGAGGTTTGGACGGGTCGATTCCATGACGGTCACGCTACGCTTCGTCGCCGCCCGCGCCGACGGGGTAAATCGCCCTTTCGCCTGCGGCAAAGGACTGATCGTGCAGAGATGTGGCGGCTGCCGGGCAGGGCATCTCTCTCAGCCCTCCGCGGAGCCGCGGGCTGTGGCCGCTGTGGGCGCGCCGGCCACCTGCACGCCGCGCGGCACGACGAGCACCGGGCATTGCGCGCCGCGCATCACGGCGGCGGAGACGCCTCCCAGCAGTGCATGGCGGATTGGCCCATATGCGCGTGAGCCGAGCACGAGCAGGTCCAAGCGCTCGCCGGCCTCGAGCAGCAGTCGGCAAGCATCGCCGCGGCGCACGTCGACCTCGCAGCCCTCGCCGGGCAGCAGCTCGCCGGCGACGCGCTCGGCGGCCGCCTTCGTCTGATCGTAGATTTCGGCTTCGGCGGCGGGCAGGGCAGGCGAGCCGGCCGCGTAGCTGAGCAGCTCGGGGCTGAGCCCGGCGCCGGCGATCAGCTGAAGTCGCGCGCTCGCGCGGACAGCCAGCTCGTGCGCGAGCTCGACCGCCGCACGGCCCTCCTCGGTATCGGCGAAGCCGACCCCGATCGAGCGCAGCTCGTGAGCGGCGCTGTCCGCGTAGCCGGCAGGCGCCAGTGCGACCGCGCACGGCGCGCCGTGGACCATGCGCTCCATCACGCTCACATGGCGACGCTCGAGCCGCACCGGCGCGGCGCCGAACACGATCAGATCAGCTCCTTCCCAGTCCGCGAGCTCCTGCAGCGCGCGAATCGGCCACGAGGAGTTGGCCCAGTGATAGCGGGCGTCCGCGAGCATAGGGCTGTCGCCGAGCAGCGAGTGAAGTTCGTCGCGCACGCGTTGCTCGCTGACTTCCCCAGGCACGGTGGCGAGCATCGGGTGATAGGGGAACGCGACGCTCAGCTTGCCGGCGCAGAGGCGGGCTAGCCGCTCGGCGAGCACCGCCGCATCGCGGCCGGCGCGATCGCCGGCGTAGCCGAAGAGGATCCGCTCGAACATGGGATGACCCTACGTTTCGCGGCATTCGCCGAAATCGGCAGTTGGCCGTTGCTGTGATGCGGGGGACTACTGAGTGTGGCCCGATGCGGCGATGCACGCTCGATCTGCGGGAAAACCCCGGATGGCGCTCGTCACGCCCGCCTCGATGCTTGGCTGATGAGCTTGGCCCGTGCACGTGCCATATCGCCCGCTCCGCTCGGTGGCGATCCGGCTCGCCCGATCCAAACGCACGGTCTCAGCAAGCGCTATGGCGAGACGACTGCGCTCGAGCAGCTCACGCTGTCGGTGGCGCCCGGGGAGGTGTACGGATATCTCGGCCCCAACGGCTCCGGCCAGCGGGCTGGATCCGCTGATGGAGGTGGCGTTCCGCGAGACCGTGCACGAAGCCAAGCAGCGCGGGCAGACGGTCTTCCTCCCCTCGCACATTCTCTCGATTCCTTACACGCGGTTCGTCGGGCCGATCGGCTCCGGTCTCGATGAGATGATCGCGGAGGCTCAGCAGCACATGGAGTCTCTGCCGGGCGTGCGCGGCGACGCCACCTACGGCCTGACCGGCGAGGAGCTCGCCGAGTTCGGTGCCGGCGTCGATCTGCTGATCGTCGGCTCGCGCGGTTACGGTCCGCTGCGCCGGGTGATGCTCGGCAGAACCTCGATAAACCTTCATTCCCGCGCGCGGGCTGCTCTTGATCCTGCCGCGGGGCACGCGCTACGCGTGATCGAGCCAGGGTGTCGCGGCGGAGGACGCCGAGTCTCCGATCGTGGCCTGATCCCGCGGGACCGATCCAGCGGGATTCGCGCGGCTACGGCTCGGCGCGGCGACCGCAGCAGGCGGTACCGTCCGCGCGATGGAGGCGGGCGCCGAAAAGCGCGGTGAGGCCGGGCAGGCGATCCGGATCGTGCTCGCCGACGACCACCAGGTCGTCCGCAGCGGGCTGCGCCTGCTGCTCGAGCACGAACAGGGTCTGGAGGTGGTCGCCGAGGCCAGCGACGTCGACAGTGCGCGCCGCTACGTGCGCGGGCACCACCCCGACGTGCTCGTGCTCGACCTCAACATGCCCGGCGGCTCGAGCCTCGAGGCGATCCCGCAGATCCGCGAGGAGTCGCCGGAAACGCAGATCGTCGTGCTGACGATGCAGCAGGAGCCGGCCTTCGCGCGAGAGGCGCTCGGCGCGGGAGCGCTCGGCTACGTGCTCAAGGAGGCCGCCGACGACGAGCTGGTCGAAGCCGTACGCAACGCCGCCGCCGGCGAGAGCTACCTGAACCCGCGCCTCGGCGCGCGGATCGCGTCCGAGCCGCCGCCGGGGCCACCTGACGACCTCTCCGAGCGAGAGGTCGAGGTGCTGCGCCTGATCGCGCTTGGGCACACCAACGCGGAGATCGCCGAGCAGCTCTACCTCTCGGTGCGGACCGTCGAGACGCATCGCTCGCACATCCAGCAGAAGCTGAGGCTCTCGACGCGAGCCGAGCTGGTTCGCTACGCGCTCGAGCGCGGTCTGATCGACGCCGGCGGCTGACCGCCGCCGGGTCTTCGCTCGGGTCGCCTGCTCGTCCGTAGTTATCCGAGGGGGCGAACGGCACGCCACCGATGCGCTGGCTTCGGCCAGGTCATAGCCTCGAGCAATGCGAGCGTCCGTCAAGGCGCGCGGGCGGGTTGTGCCGCTCGACGCGGAGCGCCTGCGTGGCCGCGTCTATCCGCTGCTCGCCCTGAGCGGGCTGCTCGTCGGCGCAGTGCTCGCGCTCCTGTCGCGCAGCACAGCCGCTGACGCGGCATGGGCAGCGACCGTCGCTTTGATCTTGATCCCGCTGTCCTGGTCGGTCGCGCGGGCGTTGATCGGCGGCGACCTGGGGGTCGATCTGATCGCGCTGCTGGCGATGGCCGGCGCACTGGTGCTGGGCGAGTATCTCGCCGGCGCCGTGATCGCCCTGATGCTGGCCGGCGGCAACGCGCTCGAGGAGTTCGCCTCCGCGCGCGCCCGGCGCGAGCTGACCGCGCTTGTCGATCGCGTCCCACGCTTGGCCAGGCGGCACGCCGAGCAGGGGTGGGAGGAGATCCCGGTCGCGCAGGTCTCGGTCGGCGAGCTGTTGCTGATCAGGCCCGGAGAGGTGCTTCCGACCGACGGCGTGATCGTCGGCGATCGCGCGGTGGTCGACGAGTCGAGTCTGACCGGCGAGCCGCTCCCGGCGACCTATCCGGGCGGTCGCATGGTGTCCGGAGGAACCGTCAACGCCGGAGATGCGTTCGAGCTGCGAGTGAGCACTCGCGCGGAGGAGAGCGTCTACGCGGCGCTCGTCCGGCTCGTCGCCGAGGCGGAGGAGCGCAAAGCTCCGTTCGTGCGCATGGCCGATCGCTATGCAGCGCTGTTCCTGCCGCTGACTGTTGCGATCGCCGCAGCGGCCTGGGCGATCAGCGGCGATCCGGTTCGCGCTCTGGCGGTGTTCGTCGTGGCGACGCCGTGCCCCTTGATCCTGGCTGCGCCGATCGCCTTCGTCGCCGGGCTCTCGCGTGCTGCCAAGTCTGGGGTGATCGTCAAGGGGGGCGCGTCGCTCGAGGCGCTTGGCCGCGCGCGCACGGTTCTGCTCGACAAGACGGGGACGCTCACGCTGGGTGTCCCGGCCGTCGAGCGGGTCGTGGCGATCGACGGCTACAAGCGCGAGGAGCTGCTGCGCCTGGCCGCGTCGCTCGATCAGCTCTCGGGCCACGTGGTCGCGCAGGCGCTCGTGCGTCAGGCACGCGGTGAACGCTTGGCGCTCGCCGCCCCGAGCAATGTGCGCGAGTCTCCCGGGGCTGGAATCGCCGGGGTCGTGGAGGGCCTGCGCGTTGCCCTCGGCAGTCGTGGCTGGCTGCTCGAGTGCGGCGTCGAGCTGGCGCCCGAGCGGGCGCTGCCGCCTGCCGGGGCCGGTAATGCGATCGTGCTGATCGCGATTGACGGTCGTCTCGGCGGCGCGCTCGTGATGGGGGATCGCCTGCGCCCGGATGCACGCGAGCTCGTCTCGCGCCTGCGCGCTTTGGGGGTCCGCCATATCGCGCTGCTCAGCGGCGATCGCGGAGATGTCGCGCGATCTGTCGGCGAGGGCCTTGGTCTCGACCGCGTCTACTCCGAGCAGAGCCCGGCCGACAAGCTCGCGATCGTGCGGCGCCTGCGCGCCGATCCCCGGCTTGCGCCGGTGGTGATGGTCGGCGACGGCATCAACGACGCTCCGGCGCTCGCCGAGGCGGACGTCGGCATCGCGATGGGCGGCGCCGGCGCGACGGTCTCCTCCGAGTCGGCCGACGCCGTTATTACGGTGGATGCGATCGCCCGTGTCGCCGATGCGGTCGCGGTTGGCCGCCGAGCCACGCAGATCGCCCGCCAGAGCGTAGTCGGCGGCATCGGCCTGAGCGCGTGCGGGATGGTGCTCGCGGCGATCGGGCTGCTCGCGCCGATCCAGGGGGCGGTTGCGCAGGAGGCGATCGACGTCGCGGTGATCCTCAACGCGCTGCGTGCGCTGCGACCCGGCGGCTGACCGCAACGCCGGGGGGCTTGGTCGGCGCAGGTTTCATGAGCCGGCGGGTGGGCCCGCCGCCAAGACCGCGCAGCTGGGTCCGCGGCTCAGACGGCGTAGCGCTCGCGTGCCAGGCGCCAAGCCGATGTCGGGAACTGCACGCGCTCGATCCCCTCGCACCAGCTCACTTCGGCATCGAAGCCGTCGCGGAAGACATCCAACATCGCCTCGTTCTCGGGCAGGACCTCCGCGACGAACGTGACGACCCCATGACGCTCGGCGATCTCGGCCAGACGCTCGATCAAGATCGTTCCGAGGCCGAGGCCGTGCAGATCGTCGGCCACCTCCACCGCAACTTCCGCGCGGCCGGGGTCGTGCGCCCGAAGTTGGATGCAGAGCGCGCGTCTTGCGCGCCTGACTGCATCGGCGAGACCACGCGGTGTTCGGCCGGGTCTCCCCGCACGCAAGACCGGGTTTTCCACCGATGGAGGCGGGCGCATGGCTGCCTATCTTGTTTACGTGGCGCATCACGTGGCGCAGCGACGTACGCCCAGGTGGGCGTACGTGACTGGCGCGATCGCAGTTCGCGAGCAAGCTGAAGTGCGCGAGGCCCGGCTCATGGTCGGGGGGTCGGCCGAGCTGGGCGGCGTGCCGTGATCGACCTGCATTGCCACATCCTGCTCGGCGGCTGCTCGGTAGACGGCGGGCGGGACGCACGCTCAGGACGACGGGGCGGGCACCTGCTGTGTGATGCAGTGGATGTTGCCGCCGCCGAGCAGGATCTCGCGCGCCGGCACGCCGATCACCTCGCGTTCAGGGAACACTCCGCGCAGGATCGACGCCGCCTGCTCGTCGTAGCGCTCGTCGAGCAGCGGCAGGACGATGCGCGAGTTGGCGATGTAGAAGTTCGCGTAGGAGGCCGCCAGGCGGTCGCCGGCACGGCGCGGCAGGCTGCCCTCGACGGCGTCCACGCCGCGCGCCTCCTGCTCTGAGATCGTGATCGGGCTGGGGGAGGGGAGGTGGATCACCTCGAGCGAGCGCCCGCCCGCGTCGCTCGTCGCGGTCAGGCGCTCGTGTGCGTCGCGCGAGATCGCGTACTGCGGGTCTGACTCGTCCTCGGTCCACGTCAGCAGCACGACGCCGGGACGGGCGAAGCACGCGAGGTTGTCGATGTGACCGTCTGTCTCGTCGTTGTGGACGCCCTGGCCGAGCCAGATGATCTTGCTGGCGCCGAGGTAGTCGAACAGCGCCCGCTCGATCTGCTCGCGCGAGAGCTCGGGGTTGCGGTTGGGGTTCAGCAGGCACTCTTCGGTCGCCATCACAGTGCCCTCGCCGTCGACGTGGATCGAGCCGCCCTCAAGCACGATCGGCGCGCGATAGCGCTCGGCGCCTTCGATCTCGAGCACCTTGACGGCGACGCGCTCGTCGCGGTCCCAGGGGAAGTAGAGGCCGCTGCGTAGGCCGCCCCATGCGTTGAAGTGCCAGTCCACGCCGCGGCGACCGCCGGCGCCGTCGATCACGAAGGTCGGGCCCGTGTCGCGGATCCAGGCGTCGTCGGTCGAGATCTCGACGACGCGGATCGCGGGGGAGAGGACCGAGCGACAGTGCTCGAACTGCGCGTCGGAGACGGCGATCGTCACCGGCTCGGACGCTGCGATCGCCTCGGCGACGGCCGCGTAGGACTCCTGCGCGGGCTTGGCGCCGAGCCGCCAGTTGTCGGGCCGCTCGGGCCAGGCCAGCCAGCAGCCGGCGTGCGGCTCGAACTCACCCGGCATGCGGTAGCCGTCGGCGCGCGGGCTCGATTCGATCGTGGCGCTCATCGCGATACCACCGTACATTCACTGAAGTGACAAAGCAGATCCGCGTGATCGTGTCGTCAGGGCCGCACCACTCACCGGCGCGCAAGCGCCCGCCACGGCGCGCTCCGTTTCGCATCGGCGCGGTGCAGGAGCGCTGGCACGCCGATCCCGAGGAGCACGAGCACGCGCTCGCCGAGGGCATTCGCCGCGCCGCCGAGCAGGGCGCGCAGCTCATCTGCCTGCAAGAGCTGACGCTGAGCCGCTACTTCGCGACCGACCCCCGCGGCCCGGCGGCGGCCGGCGTGCAAGCGGAGCTCCTGCCGGGAGGGCCGACGTTCCAATTCGCCGCGCGGATGGCGGGCGAGACGGGCGCGCACGTACACGCATCGCTGTACGAGCGCGCGGATGGCGAGGACGGTCTCGGCTTCAACACGGCGATCGTCGTCGCGCCGGGCGGTGAGCTCGTGGCGCGTACGCGCAAGCTGCACATACCACTGACGGCCGGCTACCACGAGGATCGCTACTTCCGCCCGGGGCCGGGCGAGGGCGAGCATCCCTATCCGCTCGTGGCGCTGGCCGATGCGCGACTGGGCCTGCCGACGTGCTGGGATCAATGGTTCCCGGAGGTCGCCCGCGCGTACAGCCTGGAGGGGGCCGACGTGCTCGTCTACCCGACCGCGATCGGCTCGGAGCCCGATCACCCCGAATTCGACACGCAGCCACTGTGGGAGCAGGTGATCGTCGGCAACGCGATCGCCAACGGCGTCTTCATGGTGGCCGTCAACCGCATCGGAGCGGAGCCGCCACTGAACTTCTACGGCTGCTCGTTCATCTGCGACCCGTATGGGCGAAAGCTCGCGCAGGCCCCGCGCGAGCAGCCGGCTGTGCTCGTGGCTGAGCTCGACCTCGACCAGCGCGAGGACTGGCTCGAGCTGTTCCCGTTCTTGCAGACGCGCCGGCCCGACGCCTACGGACGGCTCGCCGAGTAGGGACGAGCGCTTTTTTTGATGGGAGGGTCGGTCTCGGAGGAGACCACCCTCAGGAGAAACCCGCAGCGCGTTCGCGTGCTCCGCACGGAGGGAGCACGGCGCTTGCGCGCGTAGCTTGCATGTCAGGTAATCGAGCTTGCGACGCCGATCGCGCGATCAGAGGAGAACACGATGTTCAAGAACGTGCTTGTGGGAATCGATGGGAAGCCCAACGGGCGCGACGCGATCGCCCTTGCATCGCGGCTGCTCGACGACGGCGGCAAGATGGCGCTCGCCCACGTGCACAGCGCCGATCTGCGCGTCCTCCAGACGATCGGCCCCGAGCTGCTCGCCGAGGAAGTGGTCAGCTCGGAGGAGCTCTTGCGCAACGAGCGCGCCGAGGCCGGCGTAGACGCGGAGCTGATCACCGTGACCGCCCCAACTCCCGGCCGCGGTCTGCACGAACAGGCCGAAGCGCAGGGGGCCGACCTGATCGTGGTCGGCTCTTGCAGTAGGGGACTGCTCGGCCGCGTGATGCTTGGCGACGACACGCGCGCTGCGTTGAACGGGACGCCGTGCGCAGTGGCTGTCGCGGCACGCGGCTATGCGACGGCATCGACGCCGCTGATGCGAATCGGCGTTGGCTACGACGGCTCGCCCGAGAGCATCGCCGCGCTCGCCGCGGCGAGGGAGATCGCCGGCGAGAGCAAGGGCTCGGTCAGTGCGCTGCAGATCGTGACGATTCCGCCGGTGATGTACACCGGGCTGATGCCGCCGCTGGTCGGCGAGAGCATCGACAGCCTGATCGAGGAAGCGCGCGGCCGGATGGAGGGAATGCCCGATGTCGAAGGGCGCGCCGTCTACGGCGTGCCCGGCGAAGAGCTCTCGGCGTTCGGCGATGAGCTCGAGCTGCTCGTCGTCGGCTCGCGCAGCTTCGGGCCCGTGCGACGCCGCGTGGTCGGCAGCACGTGTGACTACCTCGAGCGCCACGCCCGCTGCTCGTTGCTGACGCTGCCGCGTGTCGGCGCCGCCGACTCGTCTGACGGCCGACCTGGGTCCACGGCCGTGGTAGCCGTGTGACCGGCGAGCGTCTCGTGCCACGGCGGCTTGCTGATGAGGTCCATTCCTGACGCGCCGGCGGGGGGGGGGGACAAAATGCCCAACCCCCCCGAAGGGCCACCAAAACCCAGGGTTGTAAAAAATAAAAAAAGCGGGGGGCGAGTTTGGCCCAAAAACGAGGAGGGCCAAGCGTGGCGGCCGGGTTTAATGGTGAGGTGGAGGGGGGGGGGG
>JBIOEW010000006.1:0-147387 GCA_044446425.1 Solirubrobacterales bacterium
GTCGGTGGGAAGGTGGGCTCGCTCATCGCGCCCACCTTTGCAGATGCCCGCTGCTCAGTAGTCGCTCGGCAGCGGCCTGCGCGTCGCCTCGATCGTCTCCATCGCCGGCTTGGCGCCGATGTATGGAGCGAGCACGAGGAACGTCAGCTGGTCGACCAGATACGGCAGCTGGCGCACGCGGTCGTGCGCCGAGTAGGCCGAGACGATGCCCCAGATCGCGCCGGTGATCGCTTCGCGCGCGACCAGCGGGCCGCGCCGCGCCTCCGGGCCGAGCTCGTCGAGCAGCTTGGTGAAGTCTTCGATCGAGCGCGTCATACGGCCGACCATGCCCGGGCCGACGTCGAAGATCTCGATGAAGGCGAGGCGGCTGAGCGCCTCGTGGCCGGCGAAGTACTCGACCAGCGCGGCGACGGCGAGGTGCACTGCCTCGGGCCAGCTGCAGGCGGGCTCGATCGAGCGCTTGACGGCCTCCATCGCTTCGGCGACGAATTCGTCGAGCACAGCCAGGAAGCACGCCTCCTTGTCGACGAACAGCTTGTGGAAGCCCTCCGTCGAGATGCCCGCGAACTGCGCGATCTGCGGGTCGCTCAGCTCCGAGTAGCGCTCGTCGAGGGTCAGGTGCACGAGCGCGCCGAGTGAGCGTGAGCGCCGGTCGTCGCTGGCCAGGAAGGCCGCCGGCTGCGGCTCGACCTGGTCGGGCTGCACGAGCCCCGAGACATTCAGTCGCCTGGCGACGGGCGAGCGGTAGGACTCGATCCAGTCGAGCAGTTCGTCGGCCAACGTGTACAGCTCTTTTTCGCGGCGCTCGTACATCCGCGTGAAGGCGACGTGCCGAATTCCGGCGACGATCGCGCGCACGGTCAGCGGCGAGAGCTCTTCGCCGTCCGGATCGGCCTGGAAGGCCATCGCCACGACGCGCTCGAACGTCGTCGAGGCGAGCGTCATCCGCTCGCGCGCCTTCGGTCCGATGCCGAGCGAGTCGACGAGCACCAGGCGAGGGCCCTTCGGCTGGTCGGCGACGTCGTCGAGCAGCGCCTTGCAAGCTATGTGCAGGCGGTTGGCCCAGCCGCGCTCGCGGGACCACGCGTCGAGCACGAGCTTGCGCGCCCGTGCGACGACGATGTCGTATGTGGAGAGGAAGCACGCTTCCTTGTTGGCGAACTGCTCGTAGAAGGCGCGGCGGGAGACGCCTGCCAGGGCGATCACGTGGGCCACCGTCGTCTGCGGGTAGCCGCGCTCGTGGACCGCCTCGATCATGCCTCCATACATGCGCGCCCGCTGGTTGCGGGCGACGTCATCGCGCGACATCCCGTTTGGACCGTGAGGAAGCCTCCGGTACATGGGCGTCGGCCCCCTGTGTGTTCCACTCATCCCCACGATTCGAGATAATAGATCATGTTAGCCAGAAACGCAAGCCTACTTTGAGCTATCCCGCCATTCTTTATACCGGAATACATTGAGCCCTTCCAGCAGTGTCTCTTGCCGCCAAGCGCCGTACCGACAGCTCGAACAGGGTGCGTTTGAGCGGTACGCAAAGGGGGGGTGACTGGAGTGCGCCAGCGTGGTGCCGGAATGGCCGTCAGGCGCTCAGTGTGAGTCGCCGCGGGCCCGGGTGGAAGCCCAGCTCGAGCAGCGTCGCGGCGAGCTCAGAGCCCGTCGCCGGGGCGCCGTCGATCCGCTCGAGCGCGAGCTTCGGCACCCGCCCTGCGCGCACGGCCTCGGCGAGCGCGCGCAGGCCCGTCTCGAGCAATGCGCGCTCACCGCGTGCCGCGTCCCGGACGAGCGCCGTCCCCGGCGCCTGCGCGCCGGCGCCATCGACAAACGTCAACAGGCTGCGCCCGCCGCGCTCGACGTACAGCATCGGCTCGTCGGCGACGAGCACCACGTAGGCACCTGCCACGCGAGACGGCCGGCGTTCCTGGATGTCACGCTTTGGCCACGACAGCGCGGCTCCGTAGGGCTGCGCGGGGTCGGCGGCGGCCAGTACCAGCGCGCGTGGATGCTCGCCGCCGTCGCGCGCGCTCGCCGCGGCGCCAGGCACGAGCGGCGGCGAGCTGCGGACGATGTCCCTCGTGCGCGCGGAGCGCAGCCGCTCGACGGCGCCGGGCAGCGCGAACTGCGCGCCGCCCATGCCCTCGACGAAGTAGCCGCGGCGGCAGACGCCGAGCGTCTCGAGATTGTTGAGCGTGTCGTAGAGCAGCGCGAAGCCGCCCCTGATCCCCTCGGCCAGCACCTGCTCGCGCGTGAGGATGCCATAGCGCTCGAGCAGCAGCTCGGCGAGCGCGCGCCGGCGCTCGGGGCCGGCGACGCCGTCGGCGAAGATCGGGGCGGTCAGGCCCCAGCGACCCTGCACCTGCGACTGCGCACCGGTGCGACGAGAGCCGAAGCGCCGGACCGATGTACGACGCTCGGGACGGGCGCGGGCGAGCGCCACGCGCGGCGCGCGCAGCGGCGCCCAGGCGTCGTTGGTCACCTCGCCGGCCCAGACGAGATCCCATAGCGTCTCGCGCAGCGACTCGGCAGGCAGTCCTAGCTCTGCAAGCAAGTCGCCGAAGAAGCACGGGCTCTGCGCCAGGCGCGCGCGCAGCAGCTCGTCGGCGACGACCCGCTCGGGCTCGGGCATATCGGTCGCCTTGGCCGAGCCTGTCGCGCCGGAGGCACGCCGCTCGGCGCCGGGCGGCGGCCCGATCAGCGGCGCATCGTCGCGGAAGTACAGCGCCACGCGCCCGGAGCGGTGCAACGGCCCGGCGCCGACCCACACGAGCTCGCCGCCGGCGCACAGCTGGTCGAGCCACGACGGCGAGTAGGCGCCGGTGCGGCGCGGCAGCACGTCGCGCTCCCAGATCTCGGCGGGCAGCGCGAGACCCTGCAATGGCACGAGCACCTCACGCAGCCGGTCGATCCCGGCGCCGGCGCTCGGGTGGCGGTCGATCCCCTGCCAGGCGGGCAGGAACGCGGCGAGCGCCTGCTGCTCGGCCGGCTCGATCTCCTTGCGCAGCGCGGCCAGCGAGGCGCGGCGCAGGCGGCGCAGCACCTCGACGTCGCACCACTCCCTGCCGGTCCCGCCGGGGCGCAGCTCGCCGCGCACGACGTCGCCGTCGCGCTCGAGCTCGCGCAAGACGGCGGCGGCGTCGACGCCGTAGCGCTCGTGCAGCTCGTCGGTCGTGAACGGGCCGTGCGTGCGCGCGTAGCGCGCGACGAGCACGCGCAGCGCATCGGGCACATCGGCGAGGAACGCCTCGGGCAGGCCGCCGGGCGGCGCGGCCGAGAGCGCGTCGCGGTAGAGGCCGGCCTCGTCGGCGGCGACCCAGCGCGGCTCGCCGCCGACGCGCAGGCGAATCGCGCGGCGTTCGCGCTGAAGCTCGGCGAGCAGCGGCGCGGGGTCGATCCCGTCGAACACACGCGCGGCGACCTCCTCGTCGCTCAAGTCGCCGACGTGGCGCAGCACGTCGTGCAGGCCGTCGCGCGACGTGGCGCGGGTTATCTCGGAACGGTGCTGCAGGTCGTCCTCGACGCGCTGCAGGGCATCGGGGTCGAGCAGCTCGCGCAGCTCCTCCTGACCGAGCAGCTCGCGCAACAGGTCGCGGTCGAGCGAGAGTGCGGCGGCGCGGCGCTCGGCGCTGGGCGTGTCGCCCTCGTACATGTACGTCGCGACGTAGTCGAACAGCAACGAGGAGGCAAACGGCGAGGCCGTCGGCGTCTCGACCTCGACAAGCGAGATATCGCGCGCGTGCAGCGAGCGCAGGATTCCTTCGAGGCCGGGCACGTCGAGCACGTCGCGCAGGCACTCGCGGTAGGTCTCGAGCACGATTGGGAAGTCGGCGTAGCGGCGTGCGACCTCGAGCAGGTTCTGCGCCTTCAACCGCTGCTGCCACAAAGGCGTTCGTTTTCCGGGATAGGCGCGCGGGATCAACAGCGCGCGGGCGGCGTTCTCGCGAAAGCGCGCGCCGAACAGCGCGGAGCCGCCGAGCTCGGCGGTGATCTGCGCCTCGACCTCGTCGGGCTCGAGCATGATCAGCTCGGCCGCCGAGGGCAGCGCCTCGGCGTCGTCTGCGTCGAGGTCGGGTAGGTGCAGCACGATGCCATCGTCGGAGGAGATCGCATCGGCCTCGATGCCGATCCGCTCGCGGATCTGCGCGGAGATGGCAAGCCCCCAGGCCGAGTGCACGCGCCCGCCGAAAGGCGAGAGCACGCACAGCCGCCAGTCGCCGATCTCGTCGCGAAAGCGCTCGAGCACGATCGTGCGCTCGCTCGGCAGCACGCGCGTCGCGTCCTGCTGCTCGCGCAGATAGGCGAGCAGGTTGCGTGCAGCGCGCTCGTCGAGGTCGTAGTCCTCCTGGAGCTTCTCGGGCTGCTGCTCGACGGCCCAGCGCGAGAAGGCGCCGATCGCCTCGCCGAGCTCCTTCGGCCGCCCGACGGAGTCGCCCTTCCAGAAGGGCACGGCGCCGGGAGCGCCGGGGGCGGGCGTGACGATCACGCGGTCACGCCCGATTTCCTCGATCCGCCAGGTCGAGGCGCCGAGCAGGAAGGCCTGCCCGGGGCGCGCCTCGTAGACCATCTCCTCGTCGAGCTCGCCGACGCGACGTCCGTCGGGCAGCGTGACCGAGTACAGGCCGCGGTCGGGGATCGTGCCGGCGTTTGCGATCGCCAGCCGGCGCGAGCCCTTGCGCGGGCGAATCGTGCCGGCGAGGCGATCCCACACGATGCGCGCGCGCAGCTCGCCGAAGTCCTTCGACGGGTAGCGCCCGTCGAGCATGTCGAGCACGTTCTCGAGCAGCTCCATCGAGAGCTCGGCGTAGGGGTAGCTGCTCGTCACGAGCGCGTGCAGGTCCGCGACCGAGATCCCCTCCACGTCTTGATCTTTTTGATGGCCGGCTGTCGCCGGATCGACCGACACGGCGATCGCGACGATCTGCTGGGCGAGCACGTCGAGCGCGTTGCGCGGGACGACGGTCGGCTCGATCAGTCCTTCGTGCATGCGCCTGGCGACGACGGCGCACTCGAGCAGGTCGCCCCTGAACTTGGGGAAGATGCGCCCGCGGCTGACGTCGTGGACGTTGTGTCCGGCGCGCCCGATGCGTTGCAGCCCGCGCGCGACCGACTTGGGCGACTCGATCTGCAGCACGAGATCGACTGCGCCCATGTCGATGCCGAGCTCGAGCGAGCTCGTGGCGACGAGGCACGGCAGCTCGCCGGCCTTCAACAGCTGCTCGACCTTGGTGCGCTCCTCGCGTGCCAGCGAGCCGTGATGCGCGCGCGCGATTTCGAGCGGCACGATCGGTCCGTCATCTCTCTTCTCATCACTGTCTTTGGCCTGTTGCAGCTCGAGCTCCTTGGCGGCGAGCTCATTCAGACGGAGCGCCACCCGCTCGGCCGAGCGGCGGTTGTTGACGAACACGATCGTCGAGTTGTGCGCCTTGACCTGCGCCAGCAGCTCGGGGTAGATCGCCGGCCAGATCGAGCCACGCGTGGACTCGCCCCCTGCGACCGGCTCGAGCGGGTCGCGATTCGGGTCGCTGAGCGGCGTCGGGCCGCCGGGTTCGCTCATCGACTCGACCGGCACCTCGATGCGCAGGTCGAGCTCCTTGGAGTGGCCGGCGTCGAGAATCGTGACCTCGCGACGGGGACCGACGAGGAAGCGGCCGATCTCGGCAAGCGGGTTCTGTGTCGCGCTCAGTCCGATCCGCTGAAGCTCGCGCCCATCGCGGGGGCTCGTGCCGGCTCCGCCTGCGGGCTCCCTGTGTGCGCGCACGTGCGCCTCCAGGCGCTCCAGCGTCAGCGCCAGATGCGAGCCGCGCTTGGTCGCGGCGACGGCGTGGATCTCGTCGATGATCACGGCCTCGACGTCGTCCAGCATCGAGCGCGCCTGCGAGGTGAGGATCAAGTAGAGCGACTCGGGTGTCGTGATCAGGATGTCCGGCGGGCGGCGCACCATCGCCGCGCGTTCCTTCTGCGGCGTATCGCCCGTGCGGATGGCGACCGTGATCTGATCGGCGCCGATCCCGCGCAGCGGCGTGCGCAGGTTGCGCTCGATGTCATATGCCAGAGCCTTCAGCGGGCTGACGTAGACGACGCGCGTGCCCTGCTTCTCCTGCTTGGGCTCGGCGAGGAGCCGATCGAGCGCCCAGAGGAAGGCGGCGAGCGTCTTGCCCGAGCCGGTGGGGGCCGACAGCAGCACGTTCTCGCCGGCCGCGATCGCCGGCCACGCCTTCTCCTGCGCCGGCGTCGGCGCCTCGAAGGCCTTCTCGAACCACTCCCGGACGGGTGGGCTGAAGCTCGAAAGTGGCACCCGTCGAGGCTAGCGCGAGGAGTGGGTGCACAGATCGTGTCTATTCGTGCACTATCATCGGCCCAGTGGCACGTCCGGCGCACCGCTTGAACATCACGCTCGACGCGGAGCATGCGGCCCGTCTCGCGAGGCTCGCCGAGCGCACGCATGTGCAGGAGGGAACGCTGGCTCGGTCGCTGCTCTCGACGGCAATCGAAGAAGCCGACCCCGACGCGCGGAATGTCACCGCGCTGCTCGACGGCATTCCCGGCGCCTACGAGCGAGCCCAGGCCGGACTGGCACAAGCTCGCGCAGGCGAGGCGATCGAGCTCGATCAGCTGTAGGGCCTGTGGCTTGGCCCGCGTAACGATCAGCCCAGCCGCCGTCGAAGATCTCGATCGGCTGATCGTCACTCACAGCCTCCCGCGCGATACGCGGGCGCGAGTTCGGCGCTCTCTGCAGGCGCTCGAGCAATTTCCTCGCATGGGCCCGGAGCTACGCTCCCGCTGGAGCCCGTTCCGGTTCGTGCTCGGGCCCTGGCGATGGCTGCTGATCGTGTACGCGTACGACGAGGACAGCGATCTCGTCGTCGTGGTCACGATGCAAGACGCGCGGTCCTCATCGGCGGCCACCTCGGCGTAGGAAAATCAACGGAGAGCGATCGCGCGGTCGCGTCCCGGAAACCCGTGAGGGGCCGCGCATCCACGCCAGTGACACGGATATCCTCACCATCCATCACGTCCCGCCTGATCGAGCGCACGCTCGAGCTGGTCGACATCGCCTCCGAGTCGGGCGCAGAGAGAGACATCGCCGAGCATGTCGTGGCAGAGCTGCGGGAGGGTGGCGTGCCGGTGCGTGGCGTCGGCGACACGTGCGTGCTGGCCGGCGCCACGAGCCGCGGCGAGCGCCCGCTCGTGCTGCTCGCCGGGCACCTCGACACGGTGCCGGCGCAGGAGAACTGGCCGGGCCGCCTCGACGAGGACGGCGTCGTGGGCCTCGGCGCGAGTGACATGAAGGGCGGCGTGGCCGTGATGCTCGAGCTCGCGCTGGAGCAGGCGCCAAGCGCGTTCGACATCGGCTACGTGCTGTTCGGGCGCGAGGAGCTGCCCTCGGCGCAGTCGGCGCTCGCCCCACTGCTCGCGCGCGAGCACGGACTACGCGAGGCGGACCTGGCGATCGTGCTCGAGCCGACGGCCAACGCCGTGCAGGCCGGCTGCCTCGGCAACATCGACGCCACGTGGACGTTCACCGGCCGCGCCGGGCACTCAGCGCGCCCATGGTTGGCCGACAACGCGATCGACCGGGCGCTGGCTGGGATCGGCGAGTTGCACGCGCGCGCGCCCGAGCGCGAGACGATCGAAGGGCTCGAGTTCGCGCAGGTCGCGACGGCGACCATGCTCCACGCCGGCGTCGCGCGCAACGTGATCCCGGGCACGTGCACCGCCAACGTCAACTTCCGCTACTCGCCGCGGCTCGGCGCCGTGCAGGCCGAGGCGGAGCTGCGGCGTCTGTGCGCGGCGCACGGCGAGCTCGAGCTGCTGTCCAACTCGCAGGGGGCGCTGCCGCCGCGGGCCAACCAACTGTTCGCGCGGCTGCAGGAGGCGAGCGGCGCCGCGCCCGAGGCTAAGCAGGCGTGGACTCCGGTCGCCGAATTCGCGGCCGCCGGCATCGAGGCCGTCAACCTCGGCCCCGGCGACCCCGCGCTGGCCCATCGCCGCGACGAGCGCGTCTCGGCCGCCGCGCTCGCCCGCGCCCACGAGATCCTGGGGTCGTTCCTGTGCGACTGAACCCGCACGTCGAGCATGCCCCCGGCTACCCCTTCCTGCGCCTGGCCGAAGCGCGGCGCGCGGCGCAGGCGAGCGGAATCGACGTGGTCGACCTGAGCATGGGACAGCCGACCGACCCCGCCCCGCAGCTCGTGCGCGACGCGCTGGCCGACGCCGTCGCGACGACGCCGCTGTGCGACTACCCCTCGACCGAAGGCCTGCCTGAGCTGCGCACCGCGATCGCCGGCTGGATCGAGCGGCGCTTCGGCACCGTGCTCGACCCCGATCGCGAGCTGTTGCCGACGCTCGGCGCGAAGGAGCCGATCGCCGTGCTCGCGCGACTGTTCGCGCGCGACGGCGACACGATCGCCGTGACCTCGCCGTCCTATCCCGTGCCCGAGCGCAGCGCCCGCGCCGCCGGCCTGAAGCTCGCCGTGCAGACGCTGACGGCGGCCGGCGGATGGCTGCCCGATCCGGAGCAGATCGAGTGGCGGCGCGTGGCGATCGTGTGGGTCGTCACCCCGCACAACCCGACAGGCGCCTGCGCACCGCTCGAGCTGCTCGAGGAGCTCGCCGAGCGCTGCCGCAGTCGCGGCGCGATCCTCGCCGTCGACGAGACCTACTCCGAGTTCTGGTTCGCCGGCGAGCCACCCTCTTCGGCGTTGCAACTGCACGACCGCGGCGGCGTCGTCGTGTTCAACTCGCTCTCCAAGCGCTCCGGGCTGGCCGGGCTGCGCTCGGGCTTCGTCGCCGGCGACGCCGAGATCGTCGGGCGCATCCGCCGCCACCGCAGCGACATCGGCACGACGCCCCAGGCGTTCGTCCAGCGTGCCTCGATCGCCGCGTGGAGCGACGAGTCGCACGTCGTGCGGGCGCGCGAGCGCTATGCGCGCAAGCGCGAGCTGCTCGCCGCCGCCGCCGCACGCGCCGGCTTCGTCGACGCCGGCGATCCGGCCGGGATCTTCCTCTGGCTCGGCGTCGCCGGCGACGACGACAAGCGCGCCTATGAGCTGCTGCTCGAGCGCGGGCTGCTCGTCGTGCCCGGCTCATACCTCGGGCCCGGCGGCGAGGGCTACCTGCGTGTCGCGCTCACCGCGCCCAACGAGCGCACCCCGCGGGCGGCGGAGCTGCTGGAGGCGGGCGCCCGCGCGCTCGCCGACGCCGCCTGATACTTCCTCTTTGACTGTGCCCTCGGCTCGACTTTCACAGGCCTGCGACCTGGAGCGAGGCCCTACAGCGCTGCCCCGTGGTCGCGCACGAGCTCGTTCAGCTTGACCTTGTCGTGGCGCTCGCCCTTGCCGAGGCGCTTGACGACGAGCACGCATGGCAGGCCGAATTCACCTCCCGGGAATGAGCGTGTACGGCTGGCGCCGATCGCCACGCTCCACGGCGGGATGTGTCCCCGCGAGATCTCCTCGCCACTGTCGGCGTCGATCACGGGGATCGTCGGCGAGAGGATCACGCCGGCGCCGACGACCGCGCCTTCGCCGACGCGGGCGCCTTCGATCAGCATGCAGCGACTGCCGATGAAGGCATCGCTCTCGACGATCACTGGGCTCGCCTGCAGCGGCTCGAGCACGCCGCCGACGCCGACGCCGCCGGAGAGATGGACGCGGTCGCCGATCTGCGCGCACGAGCCGACCGTCGCCCACGTGTCGACGAGCGTGCCGTGGCCGACGTAGGCGCCGACGTTGACGAAGCTCGGCATCAGGATCGAGCCCGAGGCGAGGTGCGAGCCGAATCGGGCATATGCACCGGGGACGACGCGCACGTTGGGACTGCTTCGCTTCGGCGGCAACCTGTCGGCGAACAGCATCGGCCCGGCCTCGGTGTGCTCCATCGGGCAGACGCGGAACAGCAGCACGATCGCGCGCTTGAGCCACTCGTGCACCCGCACCTCACCGGCCTCGTCGACCTCCGCGACGCGCACTCGCCCGCGGTCGAGCAGGTCGATCACGCTCAGCACGATCGCCTGCACGCGGGCGTCGCGGTCATCGAGCTCCGCGCGGCGCTCCCACAGGCAGTCGATCTGCTCGCGCAGCGACTCCAGGCCGCCGAAGTCCGCAATGCTTGCGAGCGTCGCCATGCTCAGCTCACCTGCGCCGCGAGCTCGGCCTCGGCCTTGGCCTCGACACGCTCGCCCAGCGCGACCTCGGGGGCGGCCTCCCCGCGCTCTTCGCTCTGCGGGGCGAGCACGTCGGGCTCGAACACCAGCGTGGCGAAATAGTCGCGGCGCACCTCCTCGGCGCGACGGATCAGCTCGACGCTGCCGTCGGCGCGGAGCAGCAGCTCCTGCGGGCGCAGGCGGCCGTTGTAGTTGAAGCCCATCGCGAGGCCGTGTGCGCCCGTGTCGTGGATCAGCAGCAGATCGCCGACCCGCAGCTCGGGCAGCTCGCGTTGGATCGCGAACTTGTCGTTGTTCTCGCACAGCGAGCCGACCACGTCGATCGTCCGCTTCGGCCGCTCGCCGCCCCCGCCGTGCAGCGTCAGGTGGTGGTAGGCGTCGACGTAGAAAGCCTGACGCATCAGCGCTGCGATCCCCGCGTCGACGCCGGCGTACTCGCGCCACTTGCTCATGCGGTTAATCACCCGCGTGACGAGCGCGCCGTGGGGGCCCGTGATGTAGCGACCGGACTCCAGGAACAACTTCGGGCTGCGCCCGGTCCGCTCGCGGTGGGCGCGAAGCAGCTCACCTGCCCCCTGCCCGAGCGCGTGCACGTCCAGCAACGGATCGCCCGGACGATACGGGATCCCCAAGCCGCCGCCGGCGTTGATGAACTCGAGCTCGATCCCGAGCTCGCGCTGCAGGCCGTCCTCGAGCGCCAGCAGCATCGCGATCGTCGCAAGCAGCGGCTGCACGGTGAGCACGTTGGAGGCGATCATCGCGTGCAGCCCGAAGCGTTCGGCGCCGCGCTCGCGCGCCTGCTCGAAGGCCGGCCCCAGCTGATCGCGGCGCAGTCCGAACTTGGCCTCCACGGGCAAGCCGATCAGCTTGTCGCCGAGTCGCTCCGGCCCGGGGTTGAAGCGGAACGAGCAGACAACCGGGACGCCGGGCAGCTTGTCGATCAGCGTGATGTCATCGATGTTGATGATCGCGCCGAGCGACAGTGCCGCCGCGAACTCCTCGCGCGTCGTGTTGTTGGAGGTGAAGAAGATCTCCTCCCCGCGCGCGTAGCTGTCGGCAGCCAGCTCGAGCTCGGCGATCGAGCTGCACTCCATGCCGAGACCGTGTGCGCGCAGCATCCGTGTGATCGTCAGGTTCGGCAGCGCCTTGACCGCGTAGTACTCGTGGAAGGGCAGCCCGCCGAACGCCGCCGCCAGGCGATCGGCGCTCGCGAGGATGCCGACTTCGTCGTAGATGTGGAAGGGTGTGCCGAAGTGCTCGGCGATCTCCTGCAGGCGTGGCTCCAGGCGCCGCGTGAAGTCCTCGCTCATCGGCATCGCGGGCGCCGTCCTAGGCGCCGCGATGTGCGGTGATGATCGCGCGCGTGCGCGGCCCAGTCAGCGGACGGCGGTAGACGATCGAGGCGGTCGAGACGCGCTTGAAACCCGCCCGCTTCAGTTCCCCCGCGATCCAGCCCTCAGACAGCCAGTAGAAGCCGGGCACGTTCGCCGATTGCTGCACCGGCTCGTCCGTTTTCGGCGCGTCGTTTGAGATCACGACCGTCCCGCCCTCTGGCTTCAGCCAGCTGTGGAACAGACTCAGCGCCCGATGCGCGCCGTCGTGACCGTCGTGCAGGTGCCCGAGCAGACCATCGGCGTAGACGACATCCCAGTACTCGGGTTGCGCGTCCCACTCGTACAGGTTCTGGCAGATCGCCGGCACGCCCGCACGGCGCGCCAGCTCGACGGCCTGCTCGAGCGCATCGACGGCGAGCACTGGGTAGCCTTCGCGGCCGAGCACGCGCTCGACGAACGCGTTGCCCGAGCCGAGGCTGAGCAGCAGGTTTTTGCGGTCGCGGTCGAGCGCGTTGCGCAGGTGCTCGAGGATCCACCAGCGATAAGTCGGCGAGCAGATCGACGGCGTCGTCGAGTCGCCGCGGGCGATGCCGTGCTCCCATTCCTCGAAGATGCTCATCTCCTCGCTGCCGGTCAGGTAGAAGGAGCGCAGGTCGTTCTCCAGCGCGTTGGGGTCCGCCATCGATGTCTCGTGGCGTACCGTCGTGTCGAGCGTGGCCATCAGCCATTCACCTCCTGCTGTCGTACGAGACCGAGCGCGCTGAGGCCGCTGGAGAGCAGCGAGCGCATGATGCGACCGACCGCCGGGTCGGTCTCCGTGTCCAGATACCACCTGCCGATCCGCGCGAGGAAGCGCACGAGGCGCAGCACATCGAGGCCCTTGACCGCGCGGTCCACGAGCGGCAGCAGCTGCGACTGCGCGACCAGCGAGCGATAGTGCTCGTCGTCGGCCAGCGGCAACGGCCCGCCGTCGTTGTGCGGGTCCCATGCCTTCATCCAGGCACGCGCGAAGGTCCATCCCGCATTGCCCTCGTCGAGTACGCGCTCAGGCGTGATCGTGAGCGACTCGTGCAGCGGGTGATCCAGGCACATGCCCATCAGCACCATCGCCGCCAGATCTTGAGTCGCGCAGCCGGCGCGCTCCTCGATCGCCAGCGCCTGCAGCCCCTCCTGCTCGAGCAGCGTGTCCAATAGGTCGTCGATCAGCAGCGTGCTCTCCCCTCCGGGGCCGACGTCCTGCTCGGTGACGACCTCGGCGTGCAGCACCGCCGTCGGGTAGACCTTTCCGCTCGGCGCCAGGCCGCGCAGGATCTCGTCGAGGTTGTCGCGCCGTTCCTCGCTCGTCAGCCGGACGAGCGTGACATCGGTCATCTCGGTCATCAGCGAGCGCCAGATCGTCAGCGCGCGCAGGTCCTTGGTCGGCTGCCCGTCGACGCCGATCAGCGGCAGGTGCACGGGCGTGCGGCCTTCGGTCTCGAACACGAGCGGACCCCGCAGCGTTCCTCCGATCACGCCCTGGGCCAACGCCAGGCGCACCATCGGCTCGATCCGCGGCACGTACTGGGAGTCGAAGATCGTGCGCTCGAAGCGCACGCCCAGGCGCGCGAGCGTCTCGTTCTGGCCGCTGACCGCCCAGTCGCGCACCGCGTGCCACAGCTCGCGCGTCGCCGCGTCGCCCGCGGCGAGCAGAGCCAGCAGTAAGTCGGCCAGCCCGTCGTCGCGCTGCTCGCCCTGCACGTGGTGCGCGTACAGGCGGCCGACGAAGCGGTCGCTCTTTTCACCGGCCGCAGCCGGATCGGACTCGTCGGCGAAGCGCAGATAGCCGGCCATCGCGTCGCCCATGTCGCGTCCGGCATCGGCGATCTGCGTCTGGCGTGCCACGTGCGCGCCGGCCGTCTCGAGCGTGCAAGCAAGGGCATGTCCGAGCGCGATGTTGCGAAGGTAGCCGGCGTGCAGCGCCGTCGTCGGGCTGGGGTCGCAGAAGTCGACGACGTACGGCGCGCCCTTGAGCAACTCGCGCGTCGCCGGCAGCGCTCGCCGGCCCGCTCCCCGCGCGCCGATCTCCGTGGCTCGCGGGCTCTCGAGCTGGATCGAGGGCGCCTCGACGAGCAGGTCCGGCGGGGCGTCGAGGTGTGCGATATCGATGGCCATGACGGTGCGGCGAGGCTAGTCAGAGGGGTCGAGAAGTCAACCGTCGTTGCGAGGTGAATCGCACTGCCTTCGCCAAACGATCGGCAAAAGCGCCAAAACTCGGGCGATCGCTCGGGCGCGTCGTTGGAAACAGATGGAGGCGATCGTCTCCGACAGTGAAAGAGAGACATTTCTCGCGCTCTCCCAGGCGCGTGGGCTTGAGATTCGCGCTCCTTACACGCGGTTGTGAAGGCGCCGAACTTCACTGGTTAGGCTCGCCGCTCAATGGAGTCGAAGCTCGATCTGGACCCGGGGTTGGTCGAGGCCTGCCGCCAGGCGGCGAAGGGCATCGCCGATCGCCTCGCCGAGGAAACGGCCGACCGCACAACGCTCTCGGTCGAGCGCTCGGTTGCACGCTTCCTCGGCGTCGATGGGATCACCGAGCTCGACGTGCCGCTGCCGAACGTGCTCGTCGGGCACGTTCACGACGGCGGCGGGCTCGGCCGTGGGATCGCGCACTGGCTGGGCACCGCGATGTTCCACACCGGGCGTGACGCACAGTCGATCGCCGAGGCGGTCGGCGCCGGCGAGCTCGACCTGCTCGCACTGCCGCTCGCCGAGGAGGGGGCGGTCCGCCGGCTGATCGACGGCGAGTGCGCGCGGCGCATCGGCGCCGTGAGCAGGCGAATGGACGAGCGTCGCGAGCAGCGCGAGCTGCTGAGCGGTCCTCCACCGCTGCGCTATGTGCTCAGCGCGACGGGCAACGTCTACGACGACGTCGTGCACGCGCTGGCGGTCGCCGAAACGGGCGGCGACGTCGTCTCGATGACGCGCTCGACGGCGCAGAGCCTGCTCGAACACGTGCCCTACGGCCCGACGACGGAGGGCTTCGGCGGTACGTTCGCCACGCAGGAGAACTTCCGCATCCTGCGCGAGGCGCTCGATCAGTGGTGCGAGCAGCACGGTCGCTACATCCGCCTGTCGAGCTTCTGCTCGGGGCTGTGCATGACCGAGTTCGCCACGCTCGGCGCAATGGAGGGCCTCGACAACATGGTCAACGACGCGCTCTACGGGATCCTCTACCGCGACATCAACCCCGTGCGCACGATGATCGATCAGCGCGTCTCGCGCACGATCACGGGCTACTTCGGGATCGTCATCAACACGGGCGAGGACAACTACCTGCGCACCGCCGACGCAATGGCGGCGGCGCCGTCGGTCACGGCCTCGCAGTTCATCAACCACCAGCTGGCGCGCGCCTCGGGCATGCCCGACGAGCAGATCGCCCTGGGCGACGCGTTCGAGATCGACCCGCCGACGAAGAACGGGCTGTTGTTCGAGTGGGCCCAGGCGCAACTCACGCGTGAGCTGTTCCCGGACTGCCCGATCAAGTACATGCCGCCGACGCGGCACATGGACGGGAACCTCTTCCGCACGCATGCATGCGACACGCTTTTCAACCTGATCACGATCGCGACGGGGCAGGGAATCCAGACGGCCGGCGTACCGACGGAGGGAGTCTTCACGCCCCACCTGCACGACCGCGTGGTCGGCCTGGAGTGCGTGGACTACGTCTTCAACTACGCGCACGACCTCGGCGAGGAGATCCGGTTCAAGCCGGGCGGGAAGATCGTCACGCGCGCGCACGACGTATTGCGCGATGCCTACGAGCTACTCGAGCGAATCGCCGCCGTTGGCATGTTCGGCGCGATCGAAGACGGCACGTTCGGCGACGTGCGTCGGCGCATCGACGAGGGCCGTGGGATCGAAGGGATCGTGGCGACCGACGCGAGCTATTACAACCCGGCGCTCGAGCTGATGGGTGGTGTTCGCGTTGGCTGAGCACACGCCACTCGTCGACCTGACCCGGGTCAGGCCCTACGGCGACCACCTCGGCGACGGCATCGTCCAGCTCAGCTTCACGCTGCCCGTGCCGCATGGCCCGGCTGCGCGCAAGGCAGCGCTCGAGCTGGCGGGCAAGCTCGGACTGGACCGGCCGGAGGTCGTCCACCACCAGCGCCTGCTCGACGGCTACACGCACTTCCTGCTCTATGGCCACGTCGTGCAAACGGTCGACTACACCGCGCAGCAGACGGGCGAGCTCGAGGCCGAGTACTTCTCAGAAGACGAGATCGACGCATACGCGGCCGCCCACATCGGCCGCCCGATCGTCGTCGTCGGCGCATGCACCGGCTCTGACACGCACAGCGTCGGGATCGACGCGATGCTCGATCTGAAGGGCTTCCACGGCAACCGCGGGCTGGAGGGCTATCGGGCGTTCGATGCGCACAACCTCGGCAGCCAGGTCCCCAACGGCGTACTCGTGGCGAGGGCGATCGAGCTCGACGCGGACGCGATCCTCGTCTCGCAGACCGTCACCCAACAGGATCTGCACATCCACAACCTGACCGAGCTCGTCGAGATGGTCGAAGCCGAGGGCAGGCGCGAGCGGACGATCCTCGCCTGTGGCGGCTCGCGCGTGACGGGCGAGCTCGCCAAGGAGCTCGGCTTCGACGCGGGCTTCTCGCGTGGCACCTACCCGGTGCACCTGGCGAGCTTCCTCGTGCGCGAGGTCGCCGCGCGGATCGAGCGCGAGCAGACGGCCGGACGTGGGATCTCCGAAAACGGCGCCGCCCCGAGCGGGGTCCTCGGATGAGCCTTCAGGAGATCGGCGACGCCGAGGTCGCACCGCCCGCGCCGCCGGCCGACGCCGCGGAGGCCGTCGGCGCCGACGAACGGCGCCAGAAGATGGAGCGCCTGCGCAACGCGGGGGTCGAGCCCTATCCACATCTGCGCACGGACGTCCCGCGTACATGGATCGCCGACCTGCTCGCCGCGCACGATCCGGCCGGTATGAAAGCCGGCCCGCACCCGGGCCTCGGCTATCGCGTGTGCGGCCGGTTGATCGCTCGACGCGGACACGCCAAGACGACCTTCTTCGACATCCGCGACCAGTCAGGCTCGATGCAGGTGCTCGCGCGCCTGGAAGGGCTCGGCGAGACGGACTACGACCGCGTGACGGGGCTCGACATCGGCGACATCGTCAGCGTCGAGGGAGACGTTTACATCACCCAGCGCGGCCAGCTGGCGCTTGCGGTGAGCGACTGCACGTTGCTCGCCAAGGCGTTGCGCCCGCCACCGGATCGCCGGCACGGGATGGAGGACGTCGGCTCACGCTACCGCTACCGCGAGCTCGACCTGCTCGCGAACGCCTCCACGCGCGAGATGTTCTTCAAACGCACGAAGACGATCGAGGCGATCCATGCGGTGCTGCGCGAGAAAGGCTTCACGCAGGTCGAGTCGCCGATGCTGCAGACGCTCGCAGGAGGCGCCTCCTCGCGACCGTTCACGACGCACCACAACGCACTCGACGTCGACCTGCACCTGCGCATCTCGGTCGAGCTGTACATGAATCGCTGCGTGGTCGGCGGCCTGGAGAACGTCTATGACCTCGGCCGCGCCTTTCGTAACGAGGGCATCTCCCATCGCCACTCGCCCGAATTCACGATCCTCGAGTGCATGCAGACCTACGCCGACTACATGGACATCGCCGTGTGGTGCGAAGAGGTGGCAGAGCAGGTCGCACTGCGCACGCTCGGCACGACCAAGGTCGAGCAGCATGACGGGACGGTGATCGAGCTCGCGAAACCGTGGGCGCGGATCACGCTGCGCGACGCGATCAAACAGGCCGTCGGGCTCGACTACCTCGACGCCACGCGCGAGCAGCTCTTGGCGCAGCTCGACGACGACGCCGACCGGCAGAAGAGCTGGGCCAAGCTCGTGGAAGACGTGTACAGCAAGCACGTCGAGCCCTTCCTGATCCAGCCCACGCACGTGTTCGACTTCCCGCTCGACCTGTTCCCGATCTGCAAGCGCCACCGCGACGACCCACGACTGGGAGAGCACTTCGACACGGTGATCCGCGGCATGGAGGTGCTCTCGGGGGACACCGAGCTGAACGACCCCATCGACCAGTGGGACCGCTTCGTCAAACAGCGCAGCGAGCGCCCGGGCGACGACGGCGACCAGCCGCAACCCCACGACGAGGGCTACGTGCGTGCACTGGAATATGGCATGGCGCCGACCTCGGGGGGCGGCATCGGCGTCGACCGGCTGCTGATGATCCTCTCGGGCGCCGAGTCGATCCGCGAGGTCGTCCCCTTCCCGACGCTGCGCGAGATGCGCTGAGCGCTTCGCCGCACAGAGCGCGTCGCCGAGCGGACTCGGCGGCCTGGCTTGGGCGCGTACCGAGACGGTCGGGACGCCTGCCCTGGCCACCCAGATCTCCGCGAGTCAGAAACACTCCTACTCAGAAACACAACGCTCAGGCTGCCATCTGAAATCCGACTACCCGAATTACTAATGATTGGGGCCGGTATTATGGGCTTGATCGCAAAGCGCCCTGTGTTCTTTTCGCCGCCACTGGTTGGGTGACCACTAGGACTACGCTCCTAGCCATGGAGCGCGGGTCTTCTGCAAAGCTCCAAGTACGGGGGCATCGACAATGGACTCCTCTCGCCAGGGCGCTGACGGCCACCGGCGACCGTTGGACGCTGCTGATCGTGCTCGCCCTCTCGCATGAGACGCTGCGCCTCAGCGTGCTGCGCGCACGGCTACCCGGCGTCAGTTCGGGCGTGCTCGATCACCACCTCAGCCAGATGACCGCGCTCGGGCTGCTCTCCCGTCAGCGCTACCGCGAAATGCCGCCGCGCGTTGAAGTCGCGCTCACGCAGGCAGGCAGCGAGCTGCTGCCGGTCGCGGCCGCGCTCGCGCGGTGGGGCATGCGTCACGAGTGGCCGATGCCGCCCGGCAACTTCTACGTGCGCGCCGATGCCGTGCTGCGCCAGCTCCCCGCCCTGCTCGAAGAGCGCGACGATCTGCCGAACGGCACGGTCGAGGCGATCGTCGGCGCCGGGGAGGAGCGCAGCGAGCACTGGTTCGAGATCGCAGAGGGCCGACTGCGCGCGGCAGACGAGCCCGCGTCCAAAGCGACGACACGGATCGAAGGTGACGACCTGGCATGGATCGCCGCGCTCGGGCCGGCGCGCGACTACTCCGGGCTCCAGTTAGCCGGGCGCCGGACACTCGCCAAGCGCGTGCTCGATTCGCTCCCGCGCGCCGTGGCGTATGCGAACAACGGGGCTCTCGACGGCAAGCCGGGCGACGCTCTTGCCGACGGCGACGGCAGCTCAACCGATCGTGTCGCGGTGCCCGAAGGCGTAGCCGGCCGCTATGGGAGCACGCGGCGTGACGGCGAGATGACCACCGCGCCCGCTGGCTCTGAAGGCAGTACCGCGAGGCGCGAACCGGACCGATCCGCCCGCAGCGACGAACGAGGCAGTCGCCGCCAAGATCGCGGCGGCGGATAGGCTAGGCCGCCTCGAGCGGCCGCTCCCTGGCCCCGGTGCCGCGCTAGGACCTACTGAGGCCATACGCGAAGCGTGGCGTCGTACGCACGCGACAATCGTCTGTAGACGCTTCGTCTACATTCGATCAGACTTGCCGCATGGACGCCACACATGCGCAGTTCGCGGCCAACCTGCGACTGCATCGCAAGCGGCTCGGGCTGTCTCAGGAGGCTCTGGCGAACCTCTGTGGCCTGCATCGCACCGAGATCAGCCTGCTCGAGCGGAGCAAGCGCTCACCGCGCCTTGACACGATCGTCAACCTCACGCGCGGCCTGCAGCTGTCCTCGGTCTGCGATCTGCTCGAGTCGCCGGCATGAAGTCGTCCTGATACTGGGCCTTCACGGACACCGCGGCCGGGCGAAGAGCTACGGCGTCCGCGGAGACCCGGTATCGAGGGGGTGACACCTCGATCTCTTCCTTAGGCACCGTCGGAGAGGGATAACGGCGCCCAAGCTCTTTCCCCCTTCTGTCGCAATCGTGGATCAGACTTCGGCCAAAATGTTTCTGACCTCAACAGGTTCCATAAAACACGCTACTTCCACCTATCGGTCTTGGCGAGATGCGTTTCCTACTTCTGCGGCGGGCTTTCGGCAGATCGGCGCAGCCGAGGCCTATGAGCTGGACCAGCGAGCGTGCTACGGCCCGAGCGCTCTCGGACGTTGCTCGGGCGTCATCTTTGCTGCGTGCGCCTTGCCGCCTAGGGATTGGGAATCGCGGGGGCGCTTGCGTGAGCGGTCAGGATGGGGGAAAGCCAAGCGCCGCAGGACGGCCCGGAGCATGGGCTCGGGCCGTCGCTACCTCTTGCTGACCCCGCTTGAGTCGGGCGCGTCGAGCGGCGGCCCCGTGTTGCCGAGAGCCATTTGGTCGCCACGAGCGTTCTGGTCGGCGAAATACTTGCTGAGCATGGTCTCTTGGCCTTGATAGTTGGACGCAAGGTCTTGGCCGTAGAGAACATCCGGGGTCGCCTCCATCCGCTCAAACGCCAGCTTGCAGACGGGCTGCAGATGCTCCACCATGAACGGGACATCTCGCGCACGCACCTCAAGTGCGGCGCGACTTCCGTACCGCTTCTTGGTGCCAGTCGCGTAGCCGAACCCGGGGTCGAAGAACCCGGCGTAGTGAGTTCTAAGCTCGCCAGCCGTGGGGTCGTATGCGAGCATCTCTGCTGCGTAGCCTGGGGGGATGCTTACCCCCTCGGCCGAAATAAGGAGGTAGAACACATCTGGCTGGAGCACGATCTGCTTACTGTTCTCGGGGTGGACCGGCTCCCAATAGTCCTCAGTCTTGAGCGGAGTGGTACTCGTTAGGTCGACCGGGAAGGTATTGGGCTTCGCCTTGTAGCCGACGATAGATCTTGGCAGGCCATCGATTTTCAGGCTTAGGAAGAGCCCGCCGGCTAGCTGTAGATCAGACCCGCGCACTGCGGCTTGGTCTTGATAGAGCAGGGGGTGCTCTTCGTGGACATTGCGAACCTGGTCGTCCGTCAATTGGGCGTTCCCACGAAGCAGCCGAAGCTGGTTGAGGGAGATGCCGGTCTTGACGCGGATCGCGAACGAGCGCGGGACTACCTCCAGATAAAGCTTGCCTTGGTAGCCGGCCGTGATCTCGTCAAAGCGGTTGTTTCGGTCCGTCATGACGCGCGTGAACACGTCAAGCCGGCCGGTGGAACTCTTGGGGTTAGTCTTTGCCCGCACGTCTGGCGGCAGGCGCAGCTGCTCGATCAGTGGGATGAGGTAGGGGCGGTCGCGCTCAAGCGTGGCACCATCCCGGAGGTCGATCCGGTCGTAGGAGATCCCGGCGCGCTTTTCGTCCACCGTCGAGTTGGCATCAGGCAGGAAGCTGCACCGCAACGCCCACGCCGTGGGGCCCAGACGGAGATCAAGACTTGCGGGCTGCACAAGCTCGCGAGGGATACGGTACTCCCCGGCGGTGATCCACTCGGCGCCAATGGCGTCCCGAATCGCCTGAGATGGCAGCACACCTGTCCTCGGAACGACACCGGCGGACTCGAATTCGGCTGCCCTACGCGTCGCTGTCGGCATGCTCCTCACCCCCCTTGAAGTCAAACTGCGAGAGGCACCCCAAGCTGCAGAACACCCCTTCGGCCAGCGATCCGGCCCCGACCTGCCTGCTCCCGAGCGGCTCCCCGCAGTTGGGGCAGACCCCACGTCGACGCGCGTCTTCGATTCGGGCTTGCTTATCCATCAGGCCCGCAGTCTACGCACGTGGCGCGGAGCCAGCCTACGACTCCATGCACCATGTACAGATGATCGCGCCCCGGGTGGACGGACCGGCCGCTCGTTGCGCTGGCAGGGCTACTGGGAGCCCGTGCACCCGGAGGCCAAGCAGCGCATCGTGCTCGAGCCAGAGGTCTTCTACCTGCTGCTCTCGGCCGAGGGTGTGCGCATCCCGCCGTCCTACGCCGCGGAGATGCTCGCCTACGACCCGACCGCCGGCGAGCTACGCACGCACTACGCCGGATTCTTCGATCCCGGGTTCGGCTACTCGCGCACCGGCGAGCGCGGCGGCAGCCGCGCCGCGCTCGAGGTTCGCGCGCGCGACGTCTCGTTCATGGTCGAGCACGGTCAACCCGTCTGCAAGCTCGCCTTCGAGCGGATGCCCGAACCGCCGGATGTGCTTTACGGCACCGACGTGGGTTCGAATTACCAGGGCCAGCAGACCATGCTGAGCAAGCATTTCCTGGCTCGGCCGGGCGAAGTTCGAGCATAGGTTCGAACTAGTGCATTTGTTCGTATTTTCGTAAAAGAGAAGGGCATTTGCGTTCTCGTACGAAATAAGCGACCATTGTCCGCTCTATCATCCTTTGGAACCAAACTGTTTATGATCGTCTAGCTCCGCCTCACCACCGTGGCGGCGTGGGCCGTCTGAGGGATTTTCCAGGACGAGGAAGAACCCCCTAGCCCCCATCAAACGGACAGGGAACAAGTACACATGCCTAGAACAAGTTCAAAAGCTCCCAAAGCATCAGCGGCCACGCAAGAGCCGGCGTGGTCGATCCCGAGCCTGCGCGAGCCGCGCTACTCGCAGTCGCTCGAGCGTGGCCTGGCGATCCTCAGTTGCTTTACGCCTAAGCGGCCGGTGCTCGGCATCGCGGACATCGCCGACGAGCTGGGGATGAGTCGCTCGACGACCCACCGCTACGTGATCACGCTGCTCGCGCTCGGCTACTTGGAGCAGGGCGCCTCACGCAAGTACCGCCTAGGCCTGCGCGTCACCGACCTCGGCATGTCGGCGCTCAACTCGACCGGGCTGCGCGAGCACGCCCAGCCCTACCTGGAAGAGCTGCGCCAGCGGACCTCCTACACGGTCAGCCTGGCCGTGCTCGACGGTCCCGAGGTCCTCTATGTCGACCGCGCGCGTAGCTTCCGCCGCGGCCAGGGACAAGACGGCCTGGACGTACGCACCGGCTCACGCCTTCCCGCCTACTGCACGGCGATGGGCAAGCTGCTACTCGCCAACCTGCCCGAGCCCGACCAGCGCGAGCTGCTCACTCAGGTGAAGCTGACCAAACACGGGCCCAACACGATCACTTCCAAGAAGGGCCTGCGCGAGGAGCTCGAGGAGGTGCTTGACGCAAACTTCGCCGTCGACGACGAAGAGCTCGCCAAGAACCTCTACTCGATCGCTGCCCCCGTGCGCAACGAGGCGCGCCAGGTTGTCGCCGCCGTCGAGATCGCCGTGCCCAGCTCGATGATCACGATCGGCGAGCTGGTCGACGCGCTCGGTCCGCACCTCGTCTCGACCGCCGATCGCATCTCTGCGCGTCTCGGCTTCCGCCGCGACGACGAGCAGGGCTAGACGCCGCAGAGGCCGACTTCGACGGAGCGGGCGGTATCGAGGAGGGGCCGCCGCCCGCGCCCGTCGCGTACTCTCTGCGACCGGATGTCCCTGTCCCTGCCCATGCTCGGCCGCGCGCTCTCCCCAGTGCTATCGCCGAGGCACGCCCTTGCGCTGGCGTGCGCCGCTCCGATCGCGTTCGGGCTATCGGCCTGCGCCAAGACCGTCTCGACCTCCGGCCTCAACGGCGAAGCCAAGAGCGCTGCCGAAACGATCAAAGACCTGCAGAGCGACGTGACGGCGGGCGATCAGAAGAAGATCTGCCAGAACGACCTCGCAAAGGCGCTCGTGGCGAAGCTCGGCGCAACCGGCGGTGGCTGCGAAAAGGCGATCAAGGGCCAGCTCACCGAGGTCGACTCCTTCGAAGTGACCGTCGAAGCGATGCAGGTCTCCGGCGGGGCGGCCACGGCCCATGTCAAGAGCATCTACTCCGGCAAGAGCCGCAAAGGCACCCTCTCGCTCGTCAAGGAAGGCGGCAAGTGGAAGATCTCCTCGCTCGGCTGAGGCTGTGCTCGGCTGAGGTCGCTGTTGCTGCGATCAGCTGATGCCGTCGATCAGCTGACCCGGCGAGCTCAGGCCGAGGCCCTTGGCGAGGATCACGATCGTCTCCAGGCGCGGCGAGCGCTTGCTGCGCTCGAGCAGGCTGATCTCTGTGCGGTGCAGATCGCACTGATCGGCCAACGCCTCCTGCGAGAGGCCCGAGCTGTCACGCGCCCGGCGCAGGTTCACGGCGAACTGCTCACGTGGAGTCGGCATGGCTGCACTCTCACGTATGACGGACAAAGCCTCAACAGACAAAACGTTGCGGCTGTCTTGACTGGGCTTCGCCGTCGACACGTCGGCGGCCGAGGGGCGATCGCCGCCTCCGGCAATGACTCCGGCTCAGGCGAGCGAGCGGCCGTACTGGCGCTCGTAGTAGGCGCGATAGTCGCCCGAGCGGATCGGCTCCCACCACCACGAGCTCTCGCGGTACCAGGCGACCGTCTGCTCGAGCCCCTCGGCGAAACGCACCCGCGGGCTCCAGCCGAGCGCGCGTACCTTCTCCGAGGACAGCGAGTAGCGGCGATCGTGGCCGGGGCGGTCGGCGACGTACTCGATCTGCGACTCGCTCGCGCCCGTCGCCTCGACGATCCGCCTGACGACATCGATGTTGGCCTCCTCGTCCGGTCCGCCGGCGTTGTAGACCTCGCCCGGCGCACCGTGCGCGAGCACATAGCCGACCGCGCGCGCGAAGTCAGTCGAGTGGATCCAGTTGCGTACCTGCATGCCATCGCCATAGACCGGCAGCGCATCGCCGTGCAGCGCGTTGAGGATCATCAGCGGGATCAGCTTCTCCGGATACTGGTACGGGCCGTAGTTGTTCGAACCGCGACAGATCACCGCCTGCATCTCATACGTGTGGAAGTAGCTCAGCACGAGCAGGTCTGCGCCGGTCTTCGTCGCCGAGTACGGCGAGGAGGGTTGCAGCGGCGACTCCTCCGTGAACGAGCCCTGCTCGATCGAGCCGTACACCTCGTCCGTCGAGACCTGCACGTAGCTGAGCTCGCGCGCGCGCGCCGCCTCGAGCAGCACATACGTGCCGATCGCGTGCGTCTTGACGAATGCATCCGGCTCGGCGATCGAGCGGTCGACGTGCGTCTCGGCCGCGAAGTTGACGATCGCCTCGGGCGCTGCCGCGTCGATCGCCTTCGCCACCGCAGCCGGATCCTCGATCGCGCCCCGCTCGAAGCGAAACGCCGGGTGCTCGGCGAAGTCGTGGAAGTTCTCCTCCCGCCCCGCGTAGGTCAGCTTGTCGAGCACCGTCACCTCGTCGCCGTGCTCCAGCAGGCGCTGGCGCACGAACGTCGAGCCGATGAAGCCGGCGCCGCCGCACACGAGAAGTTTCATGTCCGCATCATCCCAGCACGAGCTGCGAGATACCCCGCCAGGCCATCGCGCCAGTCGGGCATCGGCAGCACGTCCTCGCGCTCCGACGCCAGCGCCGACCAGGCCGGGCGCGGCGCGGGACGAGCCATCTGCTCGCTGCTGGCCGGCTCCACGCGGCAGTCGACCTCAGCCTGGCGAAAGATCTCCTGGGTGAAGCCGTTCCACGAGACCTCGCCGGCTCCGGTCAGGTGCACGAGCCCGCGCACGTCGCGCTCGAGCAGGCCCAGGATCGCCGGCGCCAGATGACCTGACCACGTCGGCGAGCCGATCTGGTCGGTGACGACCTGCACCGCCTCGCGTTCGTCCGCCAGTCGCAGCATCGTCTCGACGAAGTTCTTACCCTTGGCGCCGTACAGCCAGGCCGTACGCACGACCAGATGGCGAGGCGAGGCCGCGATCACCTCGCGCTCGCCTTCGAGCTTGGTCGATCCGTACACCGAGCGCGGGCCGGTCGGGTCGGACTCGACATACGGCCGCGGGCGACCCTCGCCATCGAGCGGCGCGACACCGTCAAACACGTAGTCGGTCGAGAGCTGCAACAGCGCCAGCTCCGCGCGCGCCGCCGCGCGCGCGATGATCCCCGCCCCCGTCGCGTTCACCGCCCGCGCCTGCTCTCGCTTGCTCTCCGCGCCATCCACGTCCGTCCACGCCGCGCAGTTGACCACGGCGTCGAGCCCACCCTGCTCGCCCAGCAGGCGCGCGAGCAGGCGCTCGACCATCTGCTCGTCGGTGATGTCGAGCTCCGGCAGGTCCAGCGCGACGAGCTCGTGGCCGGCGCGCGCTCCCGCCAGCAGCACATCCTGACCGAGCATCCCCGCTGCGCCTGTGACCAGAATTCTCATGGTCGCGGGACCGGCGCCTGCGTAACGTGTCGTGGCGTGCGGAGCGGTCTCCTGCACACATAGAGTGGAGCGCGACGGACGCCGATCTCCCTCACAGGATCGAGATGTCGGAGTTGTCCCCGACCATGAAGCGGTACGCACGCGGCTGGCGCTCGCCGCGACGCACCGTCACGTTGCGGCCGAGTAGCGAGGACTCCATGCGCCCGTCGAGGTCAGAGACCACGCAGCCCGCCAGCAGGATCGAGTGCTCGACCTCCGAGCTCCTCACCTCGCAGCGCTCGCCGATCGCCGTGTACGGACCCACGTAGCAATCCGTCAGGAGCGCGTCGGCGCCGATGATCGCCGGGCCGCGCACCGTCGTGCGCTCCAAGCGCGCGCCAGCCTCGATCACGACGCGGCCATCCACGCGCGAGTCGATCAGCTCGCCGTCGATTCGCTCGGTCAGGTTGTCGAGGATCAGGCGATTGGCCTCGAGCATGTCCTCGAGCCGTCCCGTGTCCTTCCACCACCCGCGCACGATGTGTGGCTCCACGCGCAGGCCGCTGTCGACCAAGTGCTGGATCGCGTCCGTGATCTCGAGCTCGCCGCGCGGCGACGGCTCGATCGCGCGCGCCGCGTCGTGCACCTGGCCGGTGAACATGTACACGCCCACGAGCGCCAGATCGGTGGCCGGCTCTGACGGCTTCTCCACCAGCCGGAGCACCCGGCCCACCTCGCCCGCTGGAGCGGGCGACAGCTCCGCCACGCCGTAGTTCTCCGGGTCCGGCACAGGCGTCAGCAGGATCAGCGCGTCCGCTTCGTGCTCGCGGAAGGCCGCGACGAGCTCGGTGATGCCGCCCTGCAGCAGGTTGTCACCCAGGTACATCACGAACGGGCTGTCGCACAGGAACGGCTCCGCCGTCAGCACCGCGTGCGCCAGGCCCAGCGGCTCGTCCTGCAGGATGTATGTGATGCGCACGCCGAAACGTGCGCCGTCGCCCGCAACCTGTTCGATCTCCGGCCCCGTCTCGGGCGCGACGATGATGCCGATCTCCCCGATGCCTGCCTCCGCCATCGCCTCGATGCCGTAGAACAGCACCGGCTTGTTCGCCACCGGCACGAGCTGCTTGGCGCTCGTGTGCGTGATCGGGCGCAGGCGCGTGCCCTTTCCCCCCGAGAGGATGAGTCCCTTCAGTGGCTGCATTCGCGCAGCAGCCTAACGCTGCGTGCCTCGCCAGGCGCCGACGCGCGGTGCGTGGCGCCGTTCGAGCGCTCCGCCTCGGGGCTCAGTAGACGCCGCCCAGCTTGCGGTGATCCCAGCTCGTGCGGCGCCGCTCCACGAACTCCAGGCCGACGCGTTTGCCTGCCTGCGCCGCCACCGCGTCGCGCGCCTCCTGGGGCAGCTCCTGCGGCGGCGCCTCGCCGCGCGCGACCGCATTGCGCAGCATGATCTCCGCGCCCAGACGCACCACGTCGGCCACTTCGCGATGGACCACCACCTCGCACTCGAGCACGACGCCGCGCAACTGCGCGTACTCCTCGCCCGCCTCCACCTGCAACGTCGCGCGCGGGTCGCGTTCGAGGTTGCGCACCTTCTGTGACGCCGCATAAGTCCACGACCAGATGCGCGGGCCCGGTTCGCCCGCCGAATGCCCGCGCAACACGTACCACAGCGGCATCAGGTGCGGCCAGCCGCGGGGGCCGATCGTCGCGCACGTCACCGTGCGCTCTTCCGCCAGGAAGCTCGCGACCTCGGCGGCCGACATCTTGATCTGCTCGCGCCGATTCATAACGCCCTTACCTCCCTTGTGAAGCGTCTTATGCGGGCTGGAGCTTCTTTCTGCCCGCCGGGCGTCGCCGCACCGGTTTCGCCTGCGCCTCCGTCAGGCGCAGCGTCGCCTCGCGCACGGCCTTGCGTGCGTCCGCCGGCTCGAGCACCGCCGCATCGCCCGCTTCCCTGAGGATCTCGCGCACCAGCCAGTCGACTCCCGCGAAGCTCAGCTCGACCACGACGGCGCCGTCGCTGCGCTCCTCGACCACGCGCCGTGCCTCGCGCGCCCACCGCGCCCGCTCAGGCGCCACCCACACGCGCGCCGTGCGCGAAGCCTCGACCTCGCCCGTGCGCAGCCAGCCGTCGACCTCTGCCGCCGGGTCGACCTCCGGTCGTGGATCGAACGTCTGATCGGAGATCGTCACCTGCTTGATCCGGTCAAGGCGGAAGTGGCGCATGCCGTCGCGCTGCGGGTCGAACGAGGCCACATACCAGCCCTCGCGCCCGTTCGTCAGCGCGTACGGCTCGACAGTACGCTTGACCAGATCGTTCTCGTTCTCCTTGAAGTACTCCAGCTCGACGAGCTTGTTGGCGACGATCGCCTTCGAGATCTCGCGCGCCAGCAGCGCATCGTCGCCGCCGGCGCTTGCGACCTGCAGACCCTGCTCCATCGGATCCTCGCCGAGGGCCGCAACGATCTTCTCGCGCGCACTCGCCAGCGAGCCCTCCGGAATGTGCTCGCCGATCAGGTCGATCGCCGCCACCAGCGCCTTCGCCTCGACCGGGAGTAGGCGCGCCGGGCGATCGAAGTTGTCGCTGTACGGCTCCGGGTCGACCTCGATCTCACCGGCCTGCTCGTCGATCTCCGCATAGAGCACGTACGAGCCGCCGCCGAAGTTGACGACGTTGAGCACGTTGACATCCTCGTGCAACTCCTCGTCGCTCAGCTGCAGGCGCTCGCACACCTCAGCGATCGAGACGCGCTTGCCCGCACGACCCGCCTGGATCAGGATGCTCGCCAGCGTCACCAGGCGCGCGAAGCGCTCCGGGCGGATCGCCGCCTCCGGCCGCGCCGGGCCGTCCTCGCCCTCTTCCGCCGCGCGGCGGCCCGAGCCGCGGGCGCGCGCCGGCGTCGTGGCCTCGCTCGCCGTCGCCTTCGCGTCGGCTCCCGGCAACATGCGGCCGTGGCGGTCCTTCAGCAGCTTCAGGCGCCGCGCCATCTCCTTGCTCAGCTCCGGCGGCCCCTGCAGTGTCGCGTTCGCACCCAGCCCGAACACCCACGAGATTACCCCGCGCGGGTTCGAGTAGCTCGTGAGAAAGAGTCTGTCGCCCTTCGCCGCGCCCGCGACGCCCGTCGCCTCGCGAATCTCCCCGTAGCGGCCGAAGTGGCGCTCGACCTGCCACGCGATGCGCTCTGAGACGAGCACCTCCGCGACACCCTGCTCCTCGCCCAGTTGCCAGTCCGCGCGATTTGCATACGCGCGCGGGTCGAAGTCGGCCGGGCGGCGGAAGTCGTGCTCTGCCTTCGTCGCATAGGAGACCTTGCCGCGGATGCGCGTCAAGCGGAACACGCGAATCGCCTTGCGCTCGTGCGAGTAACCCAGCAGATAGAACTGCCCGCCCTGGAACAGCAGGTGATAGGGGTCGACGCGGCGCGGGCCCACCTCGTCGCGCTCCATCGTGTAGTACTCGAACAGAATCGTCTTGTTGCGGAAGATCGCCGTCTCCACCTTCGCCAGGCGCGCCGAGAGATCGTGCCCGCCCGCCGAAGCCGTGATGCCGAGCGCGACCGAGCGCTGCTCTGGCGCTCGCAGCGGACTCGGGCGCCCCCACGTGATCTGCTGCAGCGCCAGGCGCAGCGGCTCGGCGTAGGCGAATTCGCCGTCCAGCAGGCTCAGCGAGGTTTGCAGCGCCGCCAGCTCCTCGTCCGTGAACGCGATCGGCGGTAGGTGGAAGTTCTCCGGGCGCAGCGAGTAGTTCTCCTGCTCCGCCGCCCCGTCCGCCGGGCGCTCGACCGTCAGCTGGATGCGCAGCGATTCGAGCTCCGAGCGGTCCGCGTAGAAGCGACGCGCGAACGCGTCTTCGTTCATGCCGCTGTAGCCCTCGACGTCGCGACGGATCTCCAGTGCCGTGACCGGGCGACGCTCGGCCATCAGATAGGAGATCAGCGACAGCTGGCGGATCAGCTTCTCGGTGTCCTTTGCCATGAAGCAAGCACCATAGAAGTTGGCGGGGAGGCGGCTCCAGCGCGAGCGCTCAGCCGAACCGCTATTTGCGGACTTTCAGGCCGCTTCGCGCGCCGGCACGTCGGTCAGCGCGATCTGTGCCCCAACTTCGGCCGCCGACGCTGTGAGCTCCGGTAGATCGACCCCCGCCGGTGGCTGCTCGGGTCTCGCCTCGCCGCGCCCGGACTGCTCAGCGACACCGTCGCGATCGTCCGTCGCCGCCCGCTCGCCGAAGAACGCGCTGGCGCCGATCGCGCGGTCGAAGGCCGACCAGCTGGCCCCCGGCGCGAGCTCCTTCTCGATCCTGTCGAAGCTCCCCAGACGCCCACCCAGGTTGTCGATCATGTGCACCAGCGTCGCCTCGCGCGTGCACGGGAGCACCGGGCTGCCGTGCTCCAGCGAGCCGTGGTGGGAGAGGATGATGTGACACACCGCCTGGCCGAGCTCCGGCGGGAAGCCCTCGATGTCCTCGATCGCTCGGCGGATGCGGTAGTAGCCGAGGGCGATCTCGCCCTGCAGCTTGCCCGCGTCCGTCAGGTCGATCTTCTGCGGGTCCTCCGTGTAGGCCTCCAGCTTGCCGATGTCGTGCAGCAACGCACCCGTGATCGCCACATCGCGGTCGACGCCGCCAAAGGTCGCGCTGACCGCGTTGACCGCCTGCGCCACGCCGAGACAGTGCTCCAAGAGTCCGTGCTCGTAGGCCTGGTGGTAGTACTTCGCCGCCGGCGCGACGCGGTATCCGGCCCACAGCTCTGAGTCCTCGCCGAACACCTGCTCGAGCAGCGCTCTCAGGTGCGGCTCCTGGATCGTGCCGATCAGCTCGCGTACTTCGCGCTCCATCTGCTCCACGCCGCGAACCGGTCCATCGATCAAATCATCGAGAGAGAAAGTTTCGGGATCAGCCGCTTCCAATCCGTGCAGATTGATCTGCGGCCCGAAGCGTGGGTGGACCGTGTAACGGCCGCGAACCCTGATCGGCGTGCCCGCCCGCGCCAGCTGCTCAACCTCCGCCAACTCCTCCCAGACCATGCACGCCAGCGAGCCGGTGCGGTCCCCCAGCTGGAGGCGCACGTAGTCGCCGCCGTCGCGACGTTGGCGTCGCTCGGACTGGCGCACCAGCAGGACCTGGTCGATCTCGAGACCGTCTGTGAGCTCGTTCACGAGCATGCTCTGAAAGTAGATGGGGGTGCGGACGGGACTCGCCGCCGCGCACGTCTGCTAAAGCTCAGCTCGGCCCATGTCGCCGCCCTTCCTGCTCTCCGTACTCGACCAGTCGCCGATCGCCGAGGGCTCCAGCGGCGCGCAGGCGCTGCGCAACACGATCGACCTCGCCCGACTGTGCGATGAGCTCGGCTACCACCGCTACTGGGTCGCCGAGCACCACGGCGGCCCAATGCTCGCCGGACCCAGCCCCGAGGCGCTGATCGGCCCGATCGCCGGCGCCACCTCGCGCATCCGCGTCGGCTCAGGCGGCGTGATGCTGCCCCACTACAGCCCCTTCAAGGTGGCCGAGACCTTCAGCCTGCTCGCCGGCCTCTTCCCCGGCCGGATCGATCTCGGCATCGGGCGCGCCGCCGGGACCGATCCGATCACCACCTTCGCCCTGCAGCGCGACCGCCGCCAGGCCGCCGACGACGACTTCCCCCGGCAGCTGGCCGAGCTGCTCGCCTACCTCGATGACCGCATGCCCGCAGACCACCCCTTCGCGCGCCTCGCAAAGACCCTGCCCGGGCGTCCCGAGACACCCGAGCGCTGGCTGCTCGGCTCCTCCCAGCAGAGCGCCATCTGGGCCGCCGAGCTCGGCATGCCCTACGCCTTCGCCGATTTCATCAACTCCGCCGGCATAGAGATCGCCGCGCTCTACCGCGAACGCTTCGCCGAACACGAACACGCCGACAGCCTGAAAGCGCAGACCGCCGTCGCCGTATGGACGATCTGCGCCGAGACCGACGCCCAGGCGCAGCGGCTGGCCGGCAGTGGGCGGATGGCCTTCACGATGCTGCGTCGGGGGGAGCTGATCGCCGTGCCCCCGCCCGAGACCGCGCTCGAGTTCCTCGCGCGCGAGGAGCAGGCTCGCGCGCAGGCCGGTGCGCGTGCAGCCGCCGGACAGCGGCGCGCGCAGCGGCGAACCGTCGTCGGCGCGCCCCAGACCGTGTGCAGCGAGCTCGAGGACGTAGCCGAGAAATACGGTGCCGGCGAGGTGATCGCCGTGAACATCCTCTTTGACCATCACGCGCGGCGGCGCTCCTACGAGCTGCTCGCCGAAGTCTTCGAGCTTTGAGACCCGGGCGTGCACCGACCCGTCGTCCCAGTCGGCCATCGCGAGCAGGCTACTTCGAGCTCGGCGCCCCACGCGCCGGCTTCTCCTGCGCGACTCAGCGCAGCGAGCGCAAGCGGTTGACGACGCGCCGGCGCCACAGCTCATGGCGCGGGCCCTGCCCCGCAGCATCGGCGATCAACAGCGTGACGGCCATACCGAGCCCGCCGAGCAGCGCCAGCACGAGGATCACGTCGCTCGCGACCGGCGGGGCGCCGGCGGCGAACAGCACTCCGAGCGTCGAGGGGCTCAGCGGGATGCGTCCGATCGGCAAGGAGACGTAGCTGACCGCCTCCACTCCGCCCGCGGCATGTGCACCGGCTCCGTCGAACGTCGCGTCGAGCGGCAGCATGAACCCGTCGACGGCATCGCCTGCCCGGTTGCAGCAGAGCATGCTCGCCTCGTGGTGAAGCTCGTGCACGGCGTGCGTTCCCAAACGCGCCGGAGCGCCTCGGGGCGGAGGAGGCTCTTCGTAACCGTTGCCCCAGCCGCTGCCGCCTCGATACCTTTGCGCCGGCGCCGCGACGGCAGCCGAATCGCCAAGGGGGCTGGACGACGGGCCGCCGCCCCCAGCCGACGGCGGCGCACCAGCCGAGCCCGAGGGCGCACCTTCCGGCCCGGAGCGGGCGGCCGGCGCTTCGGTCCTCGTCGCGACCGAGCCCGCCGGACCGGTCGCTTCGACCGCCGGCGTCTGCCGCGAGAACGACGGCGACTGTAGCGAGACCGACGCGCTGACCTGCGCCGATGACGCTTGGCTTGGCGCCGCGGTAGTTTTCGCGGAGATCGTCGGGACGCCTGGTACCGCCGGCGTCTCGATGGAAACCGAGGTCGTGCTCTCAGGCAGCGGCGGAACCTCGACGGGCACCGGGACGACGACCGCCACGGTGGACGTCTGCGCCGAGACCGCCGGCGCTTGCTCCAGCGGCAGGCTCAGCGCACACGCCGGGGAGAGCTCGCCGGCGACGGCCGGCAGCCCGGCAACAAGCACGACGCAGAGCGCCGAGACTGCCAAGCGGGACCGCGAAAGCTGAGCCATCCGCAACTCCTCGAGCATTCGTGCAACGGGTTAGGCTTCCTTTACCCCGCGTCGGGCTTTCTATTCCGCAGATCGAAATTGTCGTCGGCAGCCGCGGCGCTCGGACCGGTCGAGGGCGACAGAAGCGAAGTCGAGACCGGTGCGCCCGCGCGTACTACCGCTACCGCCTTCGCCCTTCTTGTGCGTCGACTACGACTACGGCTCGAGCCGATGCGGCCCGCGATACAGGAACGTCACCTCGCGCACGTTCTCCTGCCCGAGCATCTGCATCAAGAGACGCGTCAGTCCGAAGCCGAAGCCACCGTGCGGCGGGGCGCCGAAGCGGAAGAAGTCGAGGTAGTAGCCGATCGCCTCGACGTCGACCTTCTTCTCGTTGGCCTGCGCGAGCAGCTTGTCGTATCTGTGCTCGCGCTGGGCGCCGGTCGTCAGCTCGATGCCGCGCCACAGCAGGTCGAAGCTCTTGGTGACAGTCGGCTGATCCTCGTAGCGCATGTGGTAGAAGGGCCGCACCGATGTCGGGTAGTCGGTGACGAACGTGAACTCGTGACCGTGGCGCTCCTTGACGAGCGCCGAGAGCGCTCGCTCGCTCGGTGGGTCCAAGTCGTGCCCGGCCGGCGGCGCTTCGTGACCGGCGTCGCGCAGCTGCCGCTTGGCGTCCTCCAGCGTGATCCGCGGGAACGGCAGCTCGGGCACGACGAGCGCCGTGTCGAATGTCTTCGCGATCTGCTCGCCATGCTGCTCCTTGACGACCGCGAGTGTGTGCGCAAGCCAGCGCTCCTCGAAGGACATCACGTCCTCGTGCGAGTCGATCCACGAGATCTCCGTGTCGACGCTCGTGAACTCCGTGTCGTGGCGTGAGGTGAACGACGGGTTGGCGCGGAACACCGGGCCGACCTCGAAGACCTTGCCGAAGCCGGCCGCCATCGCCATCTGCTTGTAGAACTGCGGCGACTGCGCGAGCGTCGCCATGCGATCGAAGTACTCGAGTTTGAACAGCTCCGCGCCGGACTCGGTCGCCGCGCCGGTCAGCTTCGGTGAGTGCAGCTCGATGAAGCTCTCTTTCGCCCAGAACTCGCGCATCGCGCGCTCGGTCGTCGTCTGCACCTCGAAGATCAGCTTGCGATCTGGTCGGCGCAGGTCGAGGTAGCGCCAATCCATCCGCTTGTCCAGGGCCGAATCGGGGGCGATCGGCACCTCCGGCTCGGCCGGCGAGTCGACCTCGAGCTCTTCGAGCTTCAGCTCGAGACCACCCAGGTTGACGCGCTCGTCGGCCCTGACCGTGCCGATCACCGTCACCGCCGACTCGGGCGTGAGCGCCGAGACGCCTTCGTTCAGCTCGCTCGGCTGCTCGCCCTTGGGCAACACGACTTGGGCCATCCCCGTTTCGTCGCGCAGCACGATGAACTGCACGCGCTTCTGGTCGCGCAGAGCGTTGACCCAGCCGCGCAGCCTGACCCGCTCGTCGATCTTTTCCGCCAGCTCCGCTATCAGCGTGCGTTCCACGACGGCGGACCCTATCCAACGTCAGGTGCCGAGTCAGGTGCCGAGCATCCCGCGCATCGTCCGCAGCATCGCCGCCACGACGGCCGCGCGCGGGACGTCGGTTTGCGCGAGCCACCAGAGCGCGAGGCCCGTCAGCGAGCTGCGGATGATCTCGCCGAGCGGCTCGAGCTCGGTCTCCGGGAGCGGCGGGCCGAACTCGCGCAGCATCGCCACGTCGGCCGCTCGCTGGCGGCGGCGCAGCTCGCGCTGTAGCTCCCTCAGCTCGGCGTCGCCGGTGATGTCCTGGAACAGCACGCGCGAGCCGTACGGGTGTTCGGCGACGTGCGCGAACCAGGCATCGATCATCGCCTCCAACCGCTGCTCAATGGCGCCCTCGGTCTCGAGGAAGGTACCCAGCGGCGCCGCCGCGAGCTCGTCTCGCCGGCGCTCCATCAACCTCATGCACAGATCCCGCTTGGACTCGAAGTGGCGGTAGAGCATCGGCTTGCTGACTCCGGCCGCAGCGCATATGTCCTCGACAGTCGTCGTCTCATATCCCCGCTCGGCGAACAGCCGCGCTGCGGCCCGCTCGATCAGCGCGCGGCGCTCAGCCGCCGGCAATCTGCGGCCGGCAGGCCTCGCCGCCTCCCGCTTCAGCTCCACAGCCGCCGGATCTTCGCGTGTAGTTACCATTTGGTATACTAAAGAGTAACATGCACCCCGGACACTCCCCCGACGCATGATCGCCTCGTTCCATCTAGCCGAAGTAGGCAAAGTCACAGGACTCCGTCTACTCCGCCGGGCGACGCCGCCCGAGCTCGCCCCAGGCTTGCGCTACGGCGTTCTCGCCGGCGCCTCGCCCCTGGGCGCAAACCGGTTGCCGCGGCCCGATCCAGGGCGCGTGGCACTGATCGCTGCCTGGGACGACGATGATGCGATCGACCGCTTCCTCGCCGATCACCCGCTCGCGCAGGCGCTGTGCGGCGGCTGGCGCACGCGCCTGCGGCCGACGCACATCTTCGGAGCGTTCCCGCCGCTGGCCGGGCTCGTCGACGACGACCCGCCGCCGATGGACGAGACAGAGCCCGCCGCCGTGCTGACGATCGGTCGCCTGAGGCTGTCCCAGGCACCGCGCTTTCTCAAGGCCGGCGCTGCCGCCGAACGCCTCGCCGTGAAGGACCCGGCAATGCTGCGCGGCACCGGGCTGGCCAGGCCGCCCGGGCTCGTTGCGACGTTCTCGCTATGGCGCACGACGCGCGAGATGCGCGCCTATGCGGGTGGCCGCTCAGGGCCCGAGCACCACGAAGCCGTCAGGGCTCATGCCGAGCGTCCGTTTCACCACGCCTCGGCCTTCATCCGCTTCAGGCCCTACGCCACCGAGGGCGAATGGGACGGCGAGAACCCGCTTGCGCAGGCCCTGCCCGCCCCGGCTCCGCTCGCCTGAGCGGCGCCGGGAGCCACGGGGCAGAGACGACCAGGGGTATCAGTGGTCGCCGGACCCGGTCTACTCATGAAGGACAGCGAAAGAACCACTTGCGAGGGTCGCTGGGCGGCGGCTTCTTGGCGCCGGTGTAGGTCAGCGTGAGCTTCGCGTAGACGGTCGCGCGTTTGCATTTTTTCGAGCCCGTCGCCTTGACGCTCGCGGGATAGCTCACGTTCTTGCCTTCCGAGCAGTTCGGTTCGCAGGTGTTCGTCACGAACGTGCCTTTCCCCAAGGCGATCGCGCCGCCGAAGCTCGACCAGGTCAGCCCTTTCAGGACGGTGTTCCCGTCGCCACAGGTGAGCGTCAGCAGCTTCGGCCGGGAGGCGGCCTTGTTGCAGTTCGTGATCTTCAGAGGCGTCGCTGCCGAGGCGGAGATGGCGAAGGCGGCGATGGCGATCGCCGTGGCGAGCAGAACGCCCGCCGTGAGGTGGTTCTTACGGAGAGTTGTCATGCGCTGGTATTTCCACACGCCCGCTTCGCATCCTGCGATCCGGCACTAGGACTCCGCCTCGGCCTCCGCGGCAAGCTCGACCTCGACTGAGAAGTCCTCGGAGGGAGCGCTCTCAACGAGATCGATCGAGCCTGCCGCACGGAGATCCTCGAGCCCGAGCGCCAGCGCCTGAAGACGCTCGGCGCGCTCGTGCACGACGACCCGCGCGACCGGCGCGCGCATCGGCCGGCGCGCCTCGGACTTGGCCTTGCGGACTTCCTTAAGCACGTCGGCGGCGACGCCGAGCGCCTCGTCCTCAAGCGGCGCGGCGTCAGCGTGCACGGTGCCGAGCGCCTCGAGCAGCTCCTCTGCGCCGGGCCAGCTCGCGCGGTGCACCGAGCCGGGCTGCCACCACGACCACACCTCCTCGGCGACGAACGGCAGGAACGGCGCGAGCAGACGCTGGAAGACCGACAGCGAGCGGCGCAGCGCGCGGCTGACTGAGGCGGCCCCCTCGCGCGCTGCCTGCGAGGAGCCGACGTCGTAGCGGCGGCCCTTGACGAGCTCGAGGTAGTAGTCGCAGTACCACCAGAAGAACACCTCGACGCGCTCGAGCGCGCGCGCGTAGTCGTACTGCTCGAAGCTGCTCGTCGCATCGGCCACGACGGCGGCGAGGCGGGCGATCATCGCTCGGTCGAGCGCGCTCGTCAGCGCCTCGCCCTCGGGCGGCAGGTCGGCGAGCGCGAACTTGGACGCATTCAAGAGCTTCACGGCGAGGCGCCGGCCGACCTTCATCTGCTGCGGGTCGAAGGCGGTGTCGGTGCCGGGCCTGCCGCTCGCGGCCCAGTAGCGCACGGCGTCGGCGCCGTACTCCTCCAGCAGGTGCATCGGCGTCACGACGTTGCCCTTGGACTTCGACATCTTCTTGCGATCCGGGTCGAGCACCCAGCCGGAGATCGCCGTGTCCGACCATGGCAGCTCGTCGTAGTCGAGCTGCGAGCGCAGGACCGTCGAGAACAGCCAGGTCCTGATGATGTCGTGGGCCTGCGGGCGCACGTCCGTCGGGAAGACGCTCGCGAACAGCTCGGGGTCCTCGCCTGCGCCCCCGGCGATCTGCGGTGTGAGCGAGGATGTGGCCCACGTGTCCATCACGTCTGGGTCGCCGACAAAGCCGCCGGGCACGCCTCGCTGCTCGGGCGTGAAGCCGTCGGGCACGTCGGTCGATGGGTCGACCGGCAACTGCTCCTCGCGCGCCGCGATGGGCTGTCCGTAGACGACGGCGCCGTGCTCATCGAGCGGGTACCAGATCGGGAAGGGCACGCCAAAGAAGCGCTGGCGGCTGACGCACCAGTCGCCGGTCAGCCCGTTGACCCAATCCTCGTAGCGTGCGCGCATGTAGGGCGGGTGCCAGCGCAGCTCGCGCCCGCGCGCGAGCAGCTCGTCGGTGTGCGCCATCGTGCGCACGAACCACTGCCGGCTGGTGACGATCTCGACCGGCCGCTCGCCCTTCTCGAAGAACTTCACCGCACGCGTCACCTGCGTCGGCTCGCCGACCATGTCGCCGTCCTCTTCGAGCAGCTCGACGATCCGTTTGCGCGCCTGGTTCACCGTGCGGCCCTGCAGCTGCTCGTACTCGCGCCGCGCCCGCTCGAGATCCTCGGACTCCCACCCCGCGGCGCCCCACGGCACCTCCGCCAAACGCCCGTCGGCCCCGAGCACGGAACGCACGGGCAGGCCGAGCTCGCGCCACCAGACGACATCGGTCAGGTCGCCGAAGGTGCACACCATCACCAGGCCGGTGCCCTTCTCGGGATCGACGAGCGGGTGCGTGAGCACGGGCACGCGCGTGCCGAACAGCGGCGTCAGAGCCTGCTTGCCGACCAGCTCGCGCTGGCGCTCGTCGTCGGGGTGCGCCAGCAGCGCGACGCACGCTGGGATCAGCTCGGGGCGCGTGGTCTCGATCAGCGCATCGCCCTCGCCGGGCCGGTCGCCGTCCCCGGGGCCGGCCACGCGGAAGCGCACGCGGTGCATCGCCCCCAGGCGCTCGCGGTCCTCGAGCTCGGCCTGCGCCACGGCGGTCTGGAAGTCGACGTCCCACAGCGTGGGCGCCTCGAGCTGATAGGCCTCCTCGCGCGCGAGCAGACCGAGGAACGAGCGCTGGGAGATGCGCTGCGCGCGCTCGCCGATCGTGGTGTAGGTCATCGACCAGTCGACGGACAGCCCGAGCCCTCGCCACAGCTGCTCGAAGGCGCGCTCGTCGGTCTCGGTCAGGCGCAGGCAGAGCTCGACGAAGTTGGGGCGCGAAATCGACACGGGCTCCTTCTCGGAGGGCTCGCTGGGCGGCACGAAGCCGGGGTCGTAGGGGACCGACGGATCGCAGCGCACGCCGAAGTGGTTCTGCACGCGGCGCTCGGTGGGCAGGCCGTTGTCGTCCCAGCCCATCGGGTAGAAGACGGCCTTGCCGCGCATTCGCTGATAGCGGGCGACGGCGTCGGTGTGCGTGTATGAGAAGACGTGCCCGACGTGCAGCGAGCCGCTCACGGTCGGCGGCGGCGTGTCGATCGAGAAGACGCGATCACGCGGCAGCCCACGCTCGAAGCGGTAGCACCCGTCGCGCTCCCACGCCTCGCTCCACTTCTGCTCGAGGCCGTCGAGCGTAGGGCGCTCGGGGACCTGCGGCGAGCGTGCGGCGACGGTCGCGGAGCTGTCTGTCAACTGGTCGGGCGGCAAGCGTTGATCGTATCCGCCCGCTGCGAGGCGATGTGAAGAGCGAAAGGATCAGGAGGGGCGATCGGCTGAGCCGCCGATCGCTGATGATGGCCGCGCCGCTCAGCCGCCGGGCGAGCCGCGTCCAGGCGCCGGGCAGCCGGCGCTCAGGCGGCGAGCGGCAGCTCGAGCACGATGGCGCCGGCGCTGCACAGCGCTGCGCGCGAGCGCTCGGCGCGCCGGCTGTTGTGCGACGGGCAGTAGACGCCGCGAACTTTGCCGTCGGCCATGCCGTAGGCCATCCACACGCCGCCGCCGGAGATGAAGTGGAAGAAGCGCGCTTCGCTGTCGGCGCTTGCGTCGAGCTCGCGCTGCCATGCCTGCGCGACGACGTCGCGCTTGATGCGCGACCTGCACGAGCAGCCGTCGACCGAGCCACTCCACACGCAGCGCAGCGGTAGCTCGGTGACGATCGTGCCGATGCCGGCGTCGGCGAGCTCGAGCTCGATCGTCGATCCATCCGCCTGAAGAACATCCATCGTCGGGCCTCCCGGCCTGTGTGTCCCAAGAGGACGACTTCCTGTCGTCCTCTGCGTTCCTATCGGGCAATCCATGTCGTACTTTTCGGACCACGGGAGGTTTTCCGATCAAACTGACGGGATTCCTGGACATGTGTCCTAGATCCACCGAGAAGATGGGCCGGAAGGGCACTGGGATCGCTTGACAACAGGGGTTGGCCACGGTCGGAGACCGTGGGTCGTGCCAGCGGGGCCGCGTCAGGGACGGAATGCCGCATCGCCGTGGCAGCACTCAGCCGAGCCGGCCGGGCTGGCGCCATCCAGACTTCCCGAGTGGCCGCGCCCACGCAGCGCAGCCGGCCGTTTCCAGGGCCTTGAGGAGAGCGCACTAGGCTGGGCGCCATGCCTGGGGAGGCGAGAAAGATCATCCGTACGCTCGATGAGCTCGACGTGGCCTGGTTGCAGACCGCGCTGCACACGCGTCCGATCGCGGCCTTCTCGACAGAGCCGATCGGTACGGGGCAGATGAGCGAGAGCCATCGCGTCTCGCTCGCGTACGCCGACGCAGACGGCGCCGGCGCAGTGGGCGAGAGCCCTGGCCGGGCGCCCGGCCCCGCGTCGATCGTGCTGAAGCTCGCCGCGCAGGACACATCGAGCCGGGCGACGGGCGTGGGGCTCGGCATCTACGCGCGCGAGGTGCGCTTCTACGACGAGCTCGCACCGCGCATCGGCGGCCCGCTGCCGAGTTGCTCGCTGGCGCTCTTCGACGAGTCCGAGGGCTGGTTCACGCTGCTGCTCGAGGACGCCGTGGGCGCGCGAGCAGGCGATCAGATCGCGGGCTGCGAAGTGGCGCAGGCGCGGCTGGCGATGAGCGCGCTGGCGCGCCTTCACGCGCCCGTGCTCGGCGACCCGGCGCTCGCGGGCAGCGACTGGCTGAACCGCCCGAGCCCGGTCAACCAAGCGCTCGTCTCCCAGCTCTTGCCTGGCTTGCTCGAGCGCTACGGCGAGCGCGTCGCGCCCGAGCACCGCGCGCTGTGCGAGCGCTTCGTCGCACGCCTGGACGTGTGGCTTGCCGACCGGCGTGGGCCACTGGGGCTTGTGCATGGCGACTTCCGCCTCGACAATCTGCTGTTCGGCGAGCCGGGCTCGGCCAAGCCGCTGACGGTCGTCGACTGGCAGACGGTCGGCTGGGGCGGCGCGATGACCGACGCGGCCTACTTCCTCGGCGGCAGCCTGCTCGTGGACAAGCGCCGCCGGCACGAGCGCGAGCTGTTGGCCGAGTACCACGAGGCGCTGCTCGCGCAGGGGGTCGAGCGCCTGTCGTGGGAGACGTGCTGGCAGGAGTACCGCCGGCACACGTTCGCCGGCGTGCTGATGGCGATCCTCGCGCCGATGCTCGTCGAGCGCACCGAGCGCGGCGACGACATGTTCATGGCGATGCTCGCCCGCCACGCCACGCACGCGCTCGAGCTCGAGGCGGAGGAGCTGCTACCGGACGCGCACAGCGCGCCGGCGCCACCTCTGCGCCCGCAGCGCCAGGACGAGTCGCGCCACGTGCCGGGCCCGGAGCCGCTGTGGAACGAGAGCTGGTACTTCGACGCGATCGCGCCCGACGGGAACGTCGGCGCATGGGTGCGCCTCGGGCTCTATCCGAACCTCGGCGTCTGCTGGTACACGGCGCTCGTCTGCGGCCCCGACCGCGCGACGGTGGCGGCGATCGACTTCGCCGCGCCGCTGCCGACCGACGACGAGCTCACGGTGAGCACCGAGACGCTACGCGCCGAGCACCGCTGTACGCAGGAGCTCGAGCGCTTCGGAGTCACGCTCGAGGCGCTTGCCGAGGCCCACGACGATCCGTCGTCGATCTTGCGCGGCGAGGACGGACGCGACGAGCGGCTGGCGCTCGACCTCTCGTGGGAGACCTCAGGTGAGCCCTACGCCTACCGGCTGACGACGCGCTACGAGATCCCCTGCACGGTGTCCGGCACGCTCAGCATCGGCGATCAGCTGCTCGAGCTGGACGGGGCCGTCGGCCAGCGAGACCACTCGTGGGGCACGCGTGACTGGTGGTCGATGGACTGGGTGTGGAGCGCGGCGCACCTCGATGACGACACCCACCTGCATGCCGTCGAGCTGCGCCTCCCGGGCATGCCGACGCTCGGCGCCGGCTATGCCCAGCAGCCGGGCGCGCCGCTCGTCGAGCTGACCGGCGTCACGGCCGACGAGACGTTGCGCACGGACTGCCTGATCGACGACGCACGACTGCTGCTGGACCCGGTCGGGCTCGACCTCGAGCTGCGTCCGCTGGCGCACGCGCCGCTGCGGCTGGTTGCAGAGGATGGGCGCGTGTCGCACTTCGCGCGGGCGATGTGCGGGGTGCGGTGCGCGGACGGGCGGACTGGGCTGGCTTGGGTCGAGTGGAATTTGAATCAACCCGAGCGGTGAGCTGTTGTGCCCGGCGTCGAGCGGGGACCGAGCGCATTTAGACGGCATCCTGCCTCTTAGTCGAGCCGAGCTCCGCTCTGCGATTGAACTCGAGAACGCTCCGCTCGCCACGACCGATACAGGGACGAGCATCCGGGCCGTCTATTCGTCGCACCAAGCCGATGCGCTTCTGCGGGTTTAGTCGTTGGCGGTGAGCGCGCCGAGCAGGTTTGCGAAGCGCTCGCGGGATTCGGCGCGGCGGGTGGGGAGGTGTTCGCTTGGGACTTCGCTGGGTGGCGGGGAGTAGCCGTGCAGGATGCGGCGGGCGACGGTCTGGCGGTGGACCTCGTCGGGGCCGTCGTAGATCCGCGCGGCGCGGGCGAAGCGGTACATCTGCTCGAGCGGCAGGTCGGTCGAGTAGCCGAGTGAGCCGTGCGCCTGCAGCGCGCGGTCGACGACGTCGTGCAGCACCTTGGCGCCGTAGAACTTGATCAGCGCGATGTCGACGCGCGCGGCGCTCGCGCCCTGCGTGTCCATCACCCAAGCGGCGTGCAGCGTCATCAGCCGCGCCGCCTGCATCTCGGCGGCGCTGTCGGCGATCCAGTTCTGCACGGTCTGCTTCTCGGCCAGCAGCGAGCCGTGCGCCTGGCGGTAGGTGGCGCGCTCGCACATCATGTCGAAGGCGCGGCGCGCGACGCCGAGCCAGCGCATGCAGTGGTGGATACGCCCGGGACCCAGCCGCTGCTGGGCCAGCAGGAAGCCATCACCGACGCCGCCGAGCAACGCGTCGGCCGTCACGCGGACGTTCTCGTAGAGGATTTCCGAATGGCCGCCGTAGGCGCCGAATGACTCCCACGGGTGCTCCATCGTCGGCACGTCGCGCACGACCTCCACGCCAGGCGTGTCGACGGGCACGATGAACATCGAGGCGCGCTGCGGACCGCGCGCGTCAGGGTCGGTCACGGCCATCACGATCAGGAAGTCCGCGATCGAGCCGTTCGAGGAGAACCACTTCTTGCCGTCGATCACCCACTCCTCGCCGTCGCGGACGGCGCGCGTCTGCAACTGGGTGGGATCGGACCCGGGCGTGTGCGGCTCGGTCATGCTGAACGCGCTGCGCAGGTCGCCGGCGAGCAGCGGGTGCAGCCAGCGATCCTTCTGCTCGGGCGTGCCGGCCATCGCGAGGATCTCCGAGTTGCCCGAGTCGGGCGCCGCGTTGCCGAACGCCAGCGGCGCGATCGGCGAGCTGCCGAGGATCTCGTGCATCAGCCCGAGGCGCACCTGGCCCATGCCCTGCCCACCGAGCTCAGGCGGCAGGTGCGCGGCCCACAGCCCGCGCGCCTTGACCTGCTCCTGCAGCGGCGCGATCGCCTCGCGCAAGCCGTCGAGGCCGAGCTCGTGCCAGATCGCCTCGAGCGGCCAGATCTCGCGCCGCACGAGCTCGTCCATCCAGTCGAGCTGCTCCTGGAAGTCGGGGTCGGTGGAGAAGTCCCAGCTCATGCGTGGCGTCCTTTCGGTCAGGCGATGATGGCTGTTGGCCACAGAGCCTACGCCCAGCCCGCGGCCGCGCGCGGCGGAGATTGGAGACGGCGCCGGAGCGTCGGCTCGAATGTGACCGATGCAGCGCACAAGCGCCGACCGTTGGGCGTCGTGACCAGAGCCAGGTCACGACGCCCCCCGGCACATACGCCCGCGCCAGGGAGGGAGCGGCGTCGAGCGTTTACTCAAGGTGACCGGACGAGGGAGGTCACTCTCGAAATCTCAACATCTCATAGCGGCCCAGGCCTGTCAAGGGCAAAGTAGGCTACTGTTTACATATCAAATGATCGATTTACTTGATTCAAATCAATCAGCAAGGACGCATTGATGGCAGTCGAGCCAAACCGTTCGCAGCAGGCCCCGGCGACCCCTCCAACTGAGCCCGCGCCCAATCGCCGAGCGCTGAAGGCAGTACCGGATGCGCAAACGCCGACGGGGGACTCGGCGCAGCGACTGCGCTCGCGCAAGCCCACGGGAGCAGTGGCTCGCGAGCAGGCGCGCGAGCGCCAGCGTCTGCGCTTGGCGTTGGCGATGATCGAGTGCGTCGACGAGGGCGGCTACCGCTCCACGCGCGTGGCGGACGTCATTGCCCGCGCCGGTGTCTCGCGTAAGACCTTCTACGAGCACTTCGGCAACAAGCAAGACTGCCTGCTCGCGACGTATGACTTCATCGCGGCCGAGGGGATGCGCCAGATCGAGGCCGCCTACCACGCGGCGAGCGGCTGGCCGGAGCGCGCGGAAGCGGCAATCGGAGCGCTGTTCGACTCGGCCATCGCCAACCCGGGCGCGCTGCGCCTCAGCCTGCTCGAGATCACGGCGATTGGTCCGGCCGGGATCGCGCGCCGCGCGCGTACGATCAAGCACTACGAGAGCTTCATCCGCGACGCGCTCGAGCTTGCGCCCGGTGCCGGCGCCGGCACCGTGGCGGACGTGTCGTTGAAGGCAATCGTCGGTGGCCTCAACCGCGCGCTCTACAGGCGGGTGCTGCGCGGAGACGGCGAGGAACTGCGCGCGCTCGTTCCTGACCTGGTTGCTTGGGCGACGTCCTACTCCCCCACGCCGGCGTCGATCCTCGCCGAGCCGACACCCCTGTCGGAGGCCCAGCGCACGGCGATCAGGGTGCAGGCCGGGCGCGCCCCGGGGACGCTCGCGCCGCATTCGCTGCTCGGTGGGCGCCGCGGGCTCCCGCGCGGCGATCAGAACGTGTCGAAGAGCTTCGTCGTGCAGAACCAGCGCGCGCGGATCCTCGACGCGGTGACGAACCTGACAGCGAAAGACGGATATGCGGCGCTGAAGGTCGAAGAGATCGCTGAACACGCAGCGGTGTCGCTGGTCGCCTTCTACGAGCACTTCGCCGACAAGGAGGACGCTTTCCTGGTCGCTTACGAGGTCGGCCACGGCAAGGCCTTGGCGGCGGTCGAACGCGCGTATGCCACAGAGAGCGACTGGCGGCTGGCGGTGGGCGCCGGAATCGGTGCGCTGTTCGGCTTTCTTGCAAGCGAGGCCTCGTTTGCCCACATCGCTTTGATCGACGCCCTGATCGCGACGCCGCATAGCGCAGAGCGCTCCAAGGACGGCGTGGGCTCCTTCGCGCAGATGCTCGTGCCCGGCCTCGAGCATGCACGCGGCCTCAGGCCACCCACAATCACCGTCGAGGCGATCGCGGGCGGAGTGTTCGAACTCTGCATGCAGTACGCGCTGGCCGGCAAGATCCGCGAGCTGCCCGAGCTCGTCCCGTCGGCGACGTACGTGGCGCTCGCGCCGTTCCTCGGCGGTGAGGAGGCGGCGCGCATCGCCACGGCGCACACACGCCACGCGCCGGCGCCCGTCGCCGGCGGCGCCTAGGTTTTGGGGCTCATCAGCGCGACCGGGACGGCGAGCCCGGCCGAGCGCCTGACGGTTGCGATCCTCCGCCCCGGCTGCACCGCCTCGCGCGCCTCGCCTGCATGCTCCCCAAGCGCAGCGACGGTGCGATCGAGATCGGGGGCGAGAAAGGCCAGCCCCCAAAGGCGTGCCGGGCGCTCGGTGCCGCGATCGCGTGCGACGATCACGTGCTCGGGTTCCTGCACGACCTCGAGGATCTCGGCTCCAAGGCGAAAGAAGGCTTGACGCGGCGCCCCCGCGGGGGTCGGCTGCTCGCGGATCCGCCGCAGGTCGAGCCCGGCATCCTGCAGCGCCTTGACGCTGCGGTCGAGCGCGGGTGTCATCGCCACGACGTGGTCGATCGCGGAGATTCCGTTCGCATGGGCGCGCTTCGCCGCGGGAGGCGCGGAGTCGGACAGCGCCGTCGGTATGCCGTCGAGCTCGGTCGAGGAGACGCCGCGTAGCGTCCAGGAGACGATCCCGCGTCCGGCGCCCTCGCCGGCGAATCTCATCGACAGGTCGCCCAATTGGAGTCGATCGCCGTCGAGCTCGAAGCCGAGCGCGCTCCAGCGCACGGGCTCGTCGGCAAGCACGAGCTCGTCGATGCTCACCCCGCTCATGCGCTCCGCCGCCGGCCGCCGACCCTCATCGCGTGCAGCATGACAGCCGCGAGCGGCGCGGTGAATCCGCGGACAGCTCAGCGCTGCTCGGTCGGGAGCAGGCGGAGGGATTCGCAATTCCTGCTTCTGCGCGCCATGGCATATACGCCGCCGTATATGCCATGGCTATCGATGTCCGCAAACAACCCACCCCTCCCCATCCGCGCCTGCCGGGCCTGCTGTCCTATGGTTCGCGCCGGCGATGTGGGCGCAAGGCGAGATCCGACTCGACGCACGACCGCGCGGCTTCCACCTGATCACGCGCGAGGCGCTGGCGGCGGTGCCGCGCATCGCCGAAGTCGAGGTCGGCCTGCTGCACCTGCTCCTCCGCCACACCTCGGCGTCACTGACGCTGAACGAGAACGCGAGCCCTGACGTGCGGGCGGACTTCGAGTCCTACTTCAACACGGCCGTGCCCGAGCAGGCGCCGTACTGGACGCACACGCTGGAGGGCTCCGACGACATGCCGGCGCACATCAAGTCATCGCTGCTCGGCCCATCGCTGACGATCCCCGTCGCAGGCGGGCGCCTGGCGCTCGGCATGTGGCAGGGCATCTACCTGTGCGAGCACCGCGACCACGGCGGACCGCGCTCGCTCGTGGCGACGCTGTGGGGCGAGGCTCAGTCGCCGCAGGGCACGGGCTCGTAGGGCCCGGGCTTCGGCCGCACCTTCCCACCGGGGAACGCCAGCCGCAGGATCGTGCGGTGCACGGTCCCGAGCTGCTTGCCGAGCGGCCCGGTGTTGTAGGGAAGCCCGTAGCGAGCGCAGACGTCGCGTACGCGCGGGGCGACCTCGGCGTAGCGGCTGGAGGGCATGTCGGGGAACAGATGGTGCTCGACCTGGAAGCTGAGGTTGCCACTGAGGAAGTGGAAGGGCGCGTGACCGTCGATGTTGGCGGCGCCGAGCAGCTGGCGCACGTACCAACCGCCGCGCGACTCATCGGCGACGTCGTCCTCGGAGAAGGTGTAGGTCTGGTCGGGGAAGTGGCCGCAGAAGATGATCGAGTAGGCCCACACGTTGCGCACGATGTTCGCTGTGAAGTTGGCCTTCAAGGTGGATTTGAACGCGCTGCGCGCAGCGCCGGCGCGATCGGCACGAGCGGCCTTTCGCCCCCGCCCGGCGCGCGTCCCGGCGAGCGCAGCGACAGCGCCCGACAGCGCGGGGAAGGCGATGTAGTCCTTGACGATCTGCCGCCGCGCCTTCAGCGCGATCGCCTTGAGCTCCTCGCGCGCCTGGCGCTTTGACTTCTCACCGGAGCGGATCGCCTCGAAGTTGAGGTCGTGCAGCGCGACACCCCACTCGAAGAAGCCCATCAGCAGCAGGTTGTAGAGCGGTTGGAAGAGATATACGGGGTGCCATTTCTGGTGCGGGTCGATGCGCATGATCTCGTAGCCGAGGTCGCGATCCTTGCCGCGGATGTTGGTGAACGTGTGGTGCTCGTAGTTGTGTGAATGGCGCCATGCGTCGGCCGGCGAGGCGGTGTCCCAGTCCCAGTTCTGCGAGTTGATGTCGGGGTCGTTCATCCAGTCCCACTGGCCGTGCATCACGTTGTGGCCGATCTCCATGTTCTCGAGGATCTTGGCCAGCGAGAGGGCGCTCGTGCCGAGCAGCCACAGCTCGCGGCGGCGTGAGCCGAGCAGCATCAGGCGCGAAGCGAGCACGAGCCGGCGATGCAGGCGGATCGTGTTGCGGATGTAACGGGCGTCGCGCTCCCCCAGCTCGGCGAAGACGTCGTCGTGGATCGCGTCGAAGTCACGACCGAGCTGCTCGAGCTGCTCCGCCGTGAGGCGCGCGAGCGGGCTCTCGTTCCCGCCCACGTCAACGTGTGAAAGCGAGGGCTCGATCGTCTGCGGTGGCGCGAGAGTGGCTGACATTTCGTGTCCTTTATTTCAATTAATTAATAAATATGGAAAACGACTGCTGCGAAGTTACCCACTCAGAGCTCGATCTCGATATCGCCCTCGGGCGCGTTGACGCATGTGCGCAAGATCTCGCCGGGCTGCCCGTGCACGCGGCCGGTGCGCAGGTCGCGCACCTGGCCGGAGCGCAGCTTGCCGACGCAGCTGTGGCAGATGCCCATGCGACAGCCGAACGGCATCTCCGCGCCGGCCTGCTCGCCGGCCGGCAGGATCGGCTGCTCGCCGTCGCTGAGCGCGTCGATCCCGCTGCGGCACAGGCGGATCGTGCCGCCACGGCCGCGCTCGCCGTCGCCGACGCGCGCCTCAGGCTGGAAATGCTCGGTGTGCAGCCGCTCGGCCACGCCCTGCTCGCGCCAGCGCTCGCCCATCGTCTCGAGCAGACCGCCCGGCCCACAGAGGAACGTCTCGCGCTCGCGCCAGTCGGGGCAGATGGCTTGCAGGTCGGGCGGCGTCAGTCGTCCGTGCGTGCCCGTCAGGCGCAGGTGCAGGCGGTAGCCGCCATGCGCGAGTCGCAGCCGCGCCAGCTCGTGGGCGAAGATCACGCCGTCGCGCGTGCGCGAGCAGTGCACGTGCACGACGTCGCGCAGCCCGTGCTCGCGCTCCAGGCCGCGCAGCATGCTGACGATCGGCGTGATGCCGCTGCCGGCGCTGACGAACAGCAGCCGCGCCGGCGTCGGTTCGGGCAGCACGAACGTGCCTTCTACGCCACCGAGGCGCACGATCGTCCCCCGCTCCACACGCGCATTGAGGAACGGCGAGACCTTGCCGTGCTCGACGAGCTTCGGCGTGATCGAGATCAGCCCGTCCGGACGTCCCGGCTCGGAAGTCAGCGAGTACGCGCGCCAGTGGTGCACGCCGTCGACGGCGATGCCGAGGCGCACGTACTGCCCCGGCCTGTGCCCCGGCCACTCCCACCCCGGCTTGATCGACACCGTGACCGCGTCGGCCGTCTCGCGCTCGACGCACACGATCCGCCCGCGCAGCTCGCGCGTGGACCACAGCGGGTTGACCAGATCGAGGTAGTCGTCGGGCAGCAGCGGCGAGGTGAACGAGCTGATCAGCCGCAGCGCGCGCCTGCGCCGGGAGGAGACGAGCGGAGCAGCGCCGCGTTCAGCCATGAGCGCACTCCCGAGAGGATGTCGGAGAGGTTGAGCAGGAGCGGGCGCGAGACCGGCCGGTGGCGGGGAGCGAGATCATGACGTGATCTGATGTTACCTCGAATGAGGGTACATCAAACATGGTACCGTTGCGTGACATATGGCACAGACGGGGAGCGAGGGGACGCCCAACGATCTGACGATCGAGCAGCTGGCCGCCGAGGTCGGCATGTCGGTGCGCAACATCCGCAACCACCACACGCGTGGGCTGTTGCCGCCGCCGGAGGTGCGCGCGCGCGTGGGCTACTACAACGCCGAGCACGTCGCGCGGCTACGGCTGATCCTCGACCTGCAGGCCGACGGCTTCAACCTGGCCGCGATCGAGCGGCTGCTGAGCGGCTCCGACGGCTTGGCCGCGCGCCTGTTGGGCCTACGCAGAGCCGTGACGACGCCGTTCGAGCCCGAGCAGCCGGAAGTGATCACGGCCGAGGAACTGGACAAGCGCTTCGGCGAGCTGAGCGAGAAGGACGCCGAGCGCGTGCGCAAGCTGAAGCTGCTCGTACCGCTCGGCGACGGGCGCTTCGAAGCGCCCAGCCCGGCGCTGCTGGCCGCGGCCGAGCAGGTGATCGCGCTAGGCATCCCGCTGCACGCTGCGCTGTCGCTGAGCGACCGCGTCAGTCGCGACGCCGACTCGATCGCACGCGCCTTCACCAAGCTGTTCCTGCGCGAGCTGTGGCAGCCGTTCGATCAGGCAGGCCAGCCCGAGGAGGGCTGGGATGAGCTGATCGAGAGCGTCGACGCGCTGCGCCCGCTCGCCTCGGAGGCGCTCTTGGCGCTGTTCAAGCTGCGCATGACCGCACAGCTCGAAGACGCGTTCGGCAAGGTCATCGAGCACCAGGCCAAGCGCAAGTAGGCGCCGCCCGGTATCGGCGCCGCACCGACCGCTGGCTCGCCGCCCCTCGGCCGGTCATATGCTCGTCTAAGAGTGCCCCTCAGGCGAACGTCGCGGGCGCCGGCGGCCGATAAAAGCGCCAGATTGGCCATGAATCGAGCACATCTGATCCGGGAGCTCGTGCTCGACTCGCAATATGTGATCGACGAGCACATCGTCGCGAGCGCAATCCTCGCCCGCGCCACGACGCGCAGCCTGATCGGCGGCGCGGCGTTCCGTAACGACTCGCCCGCGCCTCACTCGGTGCGCTCTTTCAGGCCCACTTCGCACGTCCGCTCGTTCCGGCCGTGCGTGCTGAGCGGCGCTCCTCGCCACAGCATGGCCGCGCACCTGGGGTTGATGTAGTGGCGGCGCTGCAGGTATCGGTCCCGATCGGCCACGAGCTGCTCGGGCAGTGCATCAAACAGGGCCAGGCGCTCGTCCAGCGCGCGAGCCTGGTCGGCGACTTCAGCGACTACGAGAGCTGGAAGGCGGCGCGCAAGCAGTGGATCGACCCGACCGTGCAGGCGCTCGAGCACATGTACGGCAGCCGGCGCGAGGCGCGCGAGTTCGCCGACGCAGTCACCTGCCCCGACGGCTCCAAGCGCTGGCAGGAGCAGTACGCGGCCGATCTGCGGTGCGTCGAGGAGGCAATCAACCTGCTGACCGTGCTGCAGGGCGAGCTGGCCTTCTCCGATGGCCGGCCGGCGGCCGGCGCAGGCGAGCTCACGGCCGGCGCGCCGGAGCCGCAAGTCGGGCCGGCGGAGCCGGTGACCGACGCGGGCGAGCCGGGCGACACGGGCGAGCCGCCGGTGGCCGAGCCTTCGCCCAGGGCGCACGACGAGCAGCGCGCCCTCGATCCGCAGAGCCCGAGCGGGCGCCCGTTCGCCGAGCCATCCGCGCGCGAGCCCGAGCCGCCCACACACCAGCATGCGGTAGGAGCCGAACTCGCGCCGGCGCAGGCGGTCGGCTCACAGCTCGCACACCATTCCAACGGCGCGGCGCCGGCCGAGCGCGATCCGGCCGCTGCCGGCGCGCCGGCGCCGGCGCGCACACGGCAGGTCCTGGTCGCACACGGACGCGACGAACGCTGGAAGCAGGCTGTCGAGCACCTGCTCGAACAGGCCGGCGAGCACGAGATCAGGATCGTCAGCCAGCGTTCGGGCGAGCGCAGCCGCCTGTCCGAGGCGATCGGCGAGGAGGCGCCCGCGTCGCGCTACGCCGTCGTGCTGCTGACGGCCGACGACATCGGCGGTCCGCGCCTGGAGTCCGACAGCGAGCCGTACTTCTCCACGCGCGCCCACCAGGAGGTCGTCTTCCAGATGGGCTTCCTCGTGGCCGCGCTCAGCCCGGGTCGCGTGTGCGTGCTGTACGAGGACGGCGTCGAACTGCCGTACGACCTCGAGGGCGTCTCGCACGTCCGCCTCGACCTCGCCGGCACGTGGCAGCCGAAGCTCCTGCTGCACCTGCGCCGCGCGGGCTTCGACTACGACATGAACAAGCTCGTCCAGGTCTGAGCGCGCACGCGAGTGTGAGCCATCGCACACTTATCCCCTTGCGCCAAGGGACTTGCTGTCGAGTTCGCGCAATCTGGCCTTGAGCCATTCGAGTCGCCGCTCGCCATATGCCTGCTGCTGCTCTATGCCATGCGGCGGCTCAATGCCGTCTACTCGCTCGGGATCGCGTGGGTCAGCCCGATATCCGACCACCAGATCTTGAGCGACCGCCGCGCTGCGATCAAAGGTGAATGACCCTGGGTCGAGCCCAGCTAGATCGTTGACATTCCGGGTGTCCCAATCTCCGAGCCGCTCCATATATTCCCGAGCGGTGCGGACGCTCCGCTCATGCTCGATAACCGCGTGTGCGTCTATGCGGCCCCGCAGCCATTGCTCGATGGGAGGCCACGCCCTCTTCCTGACTGGCTCACGATCCTGACGACGGAGATCCCCCCGCCGCAGTGCCTCCGCGATGAGCCATATCAGCGCAGACGCCCCCAAGACGCCATAGAGGATCGGAAGTACGGCGCTCCCGGACGGCTTGGTGTCCTTGACGGTCCAGAAGACTATGAGGGTCGCGAGTGTCAGACCGAACACCAGCCCTGTCGCTGCTTGGCCGTACTGGCGCATAGCGACATTATCCCGCGCGCGTAGGTCACACTCGTATCTAGAGAGACGCTGGCCGTGCTCCTAGAGTTGGGGTATGGAGGATCAAGAGCGCGAACAGGAGCGGCAGCCCACGGAGCGGCTGCCTAAGACCGGCATTCGTGTGCCCGTGCCGAAGCGCAAGGATGTGATGGACGCGATCCGCCGGGTCAGCAAGCCCGACGAGCCTGACGAGGACGACGAGTCCTCAGGCTCGTAGGTCGTCCAGCAGCTTCCCCGGCTCCACGTCCAGGCCACGCGCGAGGCGCAGGATCGTGCTCAGTCGGGGCTCGCGGGACCCGCGCTCAAGCCGCCCGATGGCGGTGGGATGCACGTCGGTTCGGCGTGAGAGGTCGTCCTGCGAGACGCCATGCTCAGCGCGTAGCTCGCGGAGTCGCTGACCGAAAGCGACGCTGGCGGCGTGCGGGTCCTGATCGAGATGCTCCATGCGTCCATGCTCGACGGTGGCTGCCAGTCGGTCCAGAGCGAACTGGTAGGGAGCGGTTTGGTCTGATTGAATCCCGATTTATGAAATCGAGACTCCTGCTTGCCGCCCTGATGGCGACGCTCGCCGTCGCAGGGTGCGGCTCATCAACTGGCCCTCAAACGATCCCGGCGCGGGAGGCGGCGGAAAACAAGGCCATCGAAGCCAAAGTGAAGGCGCAGACCAAGCGCGAAGAAGCCGCTGAACGGAAGAAGGCGGCAGCCGAGACCAAGCACCGAAAGGCTGAGGCCAGGCGGAAGGCAGCTAAGCGGGCGGCGCTCAAGCGTGAACTACATACCTACGAGCAGTCGCCGGAATACAAGAAAATCCAGGCTGAAATGCGCCAGGGACGCGAATACGAACAGGCCCACAAAGGCGAAGAGGAAGCCCACGAACAGGAATACGAACGGCGCGTCCGTGGCGAACTTACGCCGAGCGAACGGAAGGATCAGGAAGTCCGCGAACACGAAGCCAGCGTCGAAGCCGAAGCGATCCGCGAAGGCGAACGACTGAAAGGCGAATAGACGGTGGATAGTCGAACTCCGTCCGCTCCAGATGGGCTGCGTAGGTCGGGGCGGGGAGCTTCATTCGAGTCGCTCCCCGCCCCTGCGCTCCCGCCAGATGCTCGCGGTATGGGTCGAGCATCTCTACTGACTACCCGACGCAAGATTTTCGTTCGGGTATGTGGAACGGCTAGCTCTAGATCGGAGTCGCCGCGCGCTCGATCAGCGTGTGGAACATCGCGCGCCGGTCGCGCCGGTGGTTGTAGCGCCACGTGAACTCGTTGAGGTAGCCCTGGAGCCACTTGTGGCTCACGAGCTTGTAGTTGCCCCGGATGCCGGTCTTGAGGTTGCCGAAGAAGCCCTCGACGGTGTTCGTGTGGACGTTGCCGACGACGTATTCGCGCGCACCGTGGGAGATGCGGCTGTGCGCGGCAAAGTGCTGGTGCAGTTTGTTGTACGCGCCCCACTCATCCGTGAAGACGATCGAGTCCGGGTCTACCCATTCGACGGCCTGTTCGCGGAGCCTCGGCCCGCGTCGGGACGGCAGCACCGTGGCCTTGACACGCCCCTGACGCTCCACAGCCGCGAACACTGTGGCCCGCCGCCGGTTGGCCAGTCTGTTCGCCGCAGATATGTTTTCGCTGGCCGTACGACGCAGCGGGTCGGGGCCGGTCCGCTGAAACTTGCGCGGCTTGCCGTCCACCGATGTCTCGTCGATCTCGACTTCGCCCGACAGCGGCTCGTCGTCCTCGACCATGAGCTTGTTGCGGATCAGGTTGAACATGCGCCACGCGGTCTTGTAGGTCACGCCAAGCTCGCGCTCCAAGTGCTTAGCCGAGACGCCGCAGCGGGTGCTCGTCATCAGGTGAATCGCGTAGAACCACAGGCGCAGGGACGTGGAGGACTTGTGGAAGATGGTGCCCGCCAGCGGGTAAAACTGGAAGCCGCACGCCTCGCAGGCGTAGGAGGGGCGAGCCTTCACACGGTGGAACTTGCGCTTCTGCTCGCACTTCGGGCACTCGGTGTGGGAGCCGTCTGGCGAGTAGCGCTGACGCCACAGCAGGTCCATGCACGCAGAGTCGTCAGGGAAGTCCTGCATGAACTCCACGAAGGAGTATTGGGATGACGAGGCCGAGCCTCTGGTGGGGTTGTTGCGGTCAGACATTGTGGACGGGTATTTCGTTTATCTAAATCTTTCGTGTAATACGAATTGAACCATCCGGGTCGGACGGACTCTCGTGCGGAAGCGCACAAGCTGTGCTACCGCCAGAGGCGCGCAAGTCCCGGTGCACAAGCCCCGGCGGACAAGGATCGGTAGACAGCCGTCCCGTCCGCCGGGGCTTCCGCTGGAGGTGGGCACCTCACCTCCTATATAGGTCGGTAGTTCTCGCGGAGTAAACGGTGGCGATAACAGCCATGCGCGGATTAGTGCTCAAGCCCTGCTCGCAGGGACGGCCATCTAGGCGGCTCGTGATGATGTGCTCATGCGCCGAGCCGTTCGCGAGTTTTGGGAGATCCTCGGGATCTGGTGGGTGCTCATTCCGGGCGGGATCGTGGCGGCCATTGCCACCGTCCAGCTTGTCGAGGGCATCCGTCACAAGCCGCTCTGGTTCTGGACCACCTGGGTCATGACGGGCTTTGCAGTCGCGGGCTTTATTCGGTCGATCCGTGTAGGCAAAGAGCGAGATGCTGCTCGGGCGGCGCTCGTTGACCAGGACGCCAGTCTCAAGGACTGGCTCGGGCGGCAGATCGACGAACTACGCGGACTCCTGACCACGCTTGAACGTGTCCTTGACGACGAGCCATTCGACTACGAGAGAGCGCGGCCCATCCACCAATACTTCTGGCAGATCCACGAAGGAGTGGATCGGAGGCTGCACACCACCGCGCCCGAGTGGGTGGACTACTTCAATGAGGGCGAGATTTCGACCGGCGCGGGTCTGTTCTATCCGCAGGCCGACCTGCTCAGGAGCCAGTTCATACCGGCGATCGAATCAACGATCGACCGGATCGCCCACATCCAGGCTCGGCTCTAGCGCGGTTCCTTGGCGCAAGGGGATAAGTGTGAGCCATCGCACAGGCCTCCCGGGCGCGCACGCTGGACAGCGCCCTACGCTTGACAGATAATGAGCTGCGATGCGCCGCTGGCGTTCGATCTTCTCTTCTGGGCGAGCGCCCCGAAGACACGGCCGGAGTTGAGCTGACTTGCAGGTCCACTTCTGCGGCGTGCGCGGCTCGCTGCCGGCGGCCGGCGCCGACTTCATCCGCTACGGAGGACACACGTCGTGCCTCGCGCTGGCGCCGGACGGAGCGAGCGCGCCGACGCTGTTCCTCGACGCCGGCACGGGGCTGCTGCAAGCGCTCTCACTGCTGAGCGGCGGGCCCTACGAGGGCGCACTGCTGCTGACCCACCTGCATTGGGACCACGTCGTCGGGCTGCCGTTCTTCTCGGCGGCCGACCACGAGGGCACGCGGGTCGACGTGCTGCTGCCCGAGCAGGAGGATGGCGCCGACGCAGCGAGCGCGCTCGGCGGTCTGATGTCGCCGCCGTACTTCCCGATCGGGCCGCTGCAGATGTGTGGCAGCTGGACGTTCTCGACGCTGGCCGAGGGCGAGCTCGACGTCGAGGGCTTCACCGTGCTGGCGCGCCAGATCCCGCACAAGGGGGGGCGGACGTACGGCTATCGCGTGAGCATCGCCGGCGCGACGATCGCCTACATGCCCGATCACAACCCGACCGCGCTCGGCGCCGGCGAGGATGGCCTCGGCGAGTACCACCCGGCCGCGCTCGAGCTCGCGCGCGACGCGGACCTGCTCGTGCACGACGCGCAGCTGCTGCCGGAGGAGCTCGCCGCCGAAGCCCGCTTCGGTCACGCGGCTGCCGACTATGCGGTAGCGCTCGCCGAGCGGGCGGGCGCGCGCTCGGTGGCGTTGTTCCACCATCGTCTCGACCGCACAGACGACGAACTCGACGCGCTCGCCGCGCGCCTGGGCGGACGCTCCCCGGGGGTCAGCGTCGCCGCCGAGGGCGTCGTGCTGCACATCTAGCTGCATCCGATCGACGCCGCGAAGCCCGGCTGTCCCGATCGAGCCGGCTGCCGGCTCACTCCACGACGTAGCGCACGGGCACCTCGCGCTCGGTGCGCTTCGGCGGGCGCTCGTACTTGCGCCGCTGGCGCGGCGGCAGCTTGACGCGCTTCGCCTGCTGTGAGTGCTCGTAGGGGACGACCGACAGCAGGTGGCTGATCAGGTTCAGCCGCGCCGTGCGCTTGTCGTCGGCCTCGACGACGTACCACGGGCTCAGCTCGGTGTCGGTGCGCGCGAACATGCGGTCCTTGGCCTCGGCGTAGTCGACCCAGCGAGCGCGTGCCTGCAGGTCGGTCGGGCTGAACTTCCATCGCTTGCGCGGGTCGGAGAGGCGTTTCTTGAAGCGCCGCTCCTGCTCCTCGTCGGAGACCGACAGCCAGTACTTGACGAGGATGATCCCGTCGTTCTGCAGCGCCTGCTCGAAGGCGGGGCAGAAGCGCAGGAACTCCTCGTACTGCTCCTGCGTGCAGTAGCCCATCACGTGCTCTACGCCGGCGCGGTTGTACCAGCTGCGGTCGAACAGCACGATCTCGCCGGCAGTCGGCAGGTAGGAGACGTAGCGCTGGAAGTACCACTGCGTGCGCTCGCGCTCGCTCGGCGTCGGCACGGCGGCGATCCGGCACGTGCGCGGGTTCAGGTAGGTCGTGATGCGCTTGATCACGCCGCCCTTGCCGGCCGTGTCGCGACCCTCGAACAACACGACCAGGCGGCGGCCCTCGGCGACGATCCACTCCTGCATGAAGACGAGCTCTGTCTGCAGCCGCAGGAGCTCCTTCTCGTACTGCTTCTCGCTGAGGCGCTGCGGATCGGCCACCGGCGCATGATCGCACGACGTAGGCTCACGGCAGCGTGCGCTTCGGAGACCTCCTCGTGATCGTGCTCGCCGGCCTCGGCGGTCCGTTGCTCGCGCTCGTGCCGCGCCTGTTCGTACCGCTGGCGATCGGCGAGCTCGCCGCGGGCGCGCTGATCGGCAGGACCGGCTTCGGCATCGTGCACCCCTCGGATCAGACGCTCGCCTTCCTCGCGAGCGTCGGCTTCGCGATGCTGATGCTGACCGTCGGCATGCACCTGCCGCTGCGTGAACGGCGGCTGACCGCCTCGCTGCGTCGCGGCGCGATGCTGGCGGCGACGGTCGGCGTGCTCGCGGTGCCGGCCGGCATCGCGGCGGCGGCACTGGCGGGCACGGCGCACGCGGCCATCTACGCGGTCGTGCTCGCATCGGGCTCGGCCGCGATCCTGCTGCCGGCGTTCCAGGAGGCCGACACCGGCGGACGCGACACGCTCGCCGTGATGGCGCAGGTGACGATCGCCGACGTCGTCACGATCGTCTCGGCGCCGATCGTGTTGCAGCCGGGCCGGACCGGCCATGCGCTGCTCGGCGGCCTGCTGGTCGCGCTCGCGGCGGGTGCCGTGTACGGCTGCGCGCGGGCGCTGGCTGGACACGCGTGGGTCGAGCGGGCGCGCAAGCTATCGAAGTCGCGGCGCTGGGCGCTCGACCTGCGACTCGCGCTGCTCGTGCTCTTCCTGCTGGCGTGGCTCGCCGAAAAGAGCGGCACGAGCGTGCTTGTCGCGGGCTTCGGCGCGGGCGTCGCGGTGGCGCTGCTCGGCGGTCCCAAACGACTTTCGACGCAGATCCGCGGCGTCGCCGACGGCTTCTTCATACCGCTGTACTTCGTCACGCTCGGCGCGCAGCTCGACCTCGACGGCCTCGTCCGCCACCCGTCGATGCTCGTGCTCACGGCGGCGCTGGCCGTGCTGAACGTGGCGATCCACCTGGCCGCGGCCGCGCTCGCCCGGGTCAGGCCGGGCGCGGGGCTGGCGGCCTGCGCGCAGCTCGGCGTGCCGGCGGCGACGGCCTCGCTGGGGCTCGCCGAGGGCATCCTCTCGCCGCAGGTGGCGACGGCGATCGTCGCGGCTGCGTTCGTCAGCCTCGGCGTGTGCACGCTCGGCGTCGACCTCCTGCTACGCGAGGAGGTCGGCCCGGCGCGTGCTGCGCGTACGCTTCGCCCATGAGTGAAGACGATCAGCGGCGCAGCGGCGCGACGGGCCTCACGCTCGATGAGGAGCTCTTGTTGTGGCTCGGCGACGAGGCGCCCGCGGTGCGCGCGGCCGACGCGATGCGCGTGCGCGAGATCGCCGCCGAGTTCGCGCACGGCTTCGACGCACTGGCCCGCGTTGCCCCCGCCGTCAGCGTGTTCGGCTCGGCCAGGACGCCGCGCGAGCACCCCGACTACGAGCTCGTGCGCGGCGTGACGGCCGCGCTCGGCCGCGCCGGCTACGGGATCGTCACGGGGGGCGGGCCCGGCCTGATGGAGGCGGCCAACCGCGGTGCGCGCGACGCCGGCGCGATCTCGGTCGGCTGCAACATCGATCTGCCGCGCGAGCAGAAGCTCAATGAGTACGTCGACATCGGCCTCACGTTCGGCCACTTCTTCGCGCGCAAGGTGATGTTCGTCCGCTACGCCTGTGCCTTCGTGATCGCGCCCGGAGGCTTCGGCACGCTCGATGAGTGCTTTGAGGCGCTCACGCTGATCCAGACCGGCACGATCAGCCACTTCCCGGTGATCCTGATCGGCGGCGAGGAGTGGGGCGGTTTGCTCGAGTGGCTGAGCGAGCGGGCGCTCGCCGACGGCCGCGTCAGCGAGGGCGACATGGCGTTGCTCAAGCGAACCGACGACCCGCAGGAGATCTGCGCGATCGTCGACCGCGCGTGCCGTCGCCAGCGCGAGCAGGCCGAGCGCGTGACGCGCCGCAGCATCGATCCGGCGCGGCTCGGTTAGGGCGCCGGCCGGCTACGTGCTGCTCGGCCGGGTGCTGCTCGGCCGGGTGCTCGTGCGCGGGTGCAGCGCGACGCCCGGCGCTTCGCTCTCGACGGCGTGCGCGGGCACGCCGGCGGCGGCATAGGCGTCGAGCGCGTCGAGCGTCTCGGCCTCGAGCAGCGCCTGGGCGAGGCTCTCGAGCTGATCGCGGTGCTCGGAGAGCAGGCGCGTGACCTCGACGTGCGCCGCTTCGACGAGGCGGCGGACCTCCTCGTCGACGATCCGCTGCGTCTCTTGCGAGGTCTCGCTCGCCCCGGGGAGCAGCGGACCCTGGCCGTCGGAGGGGAGCACCGTGATCGGCCCTACGGCGTCGCTCATCCCCCAGCGACCGACCATCTGGCGCGCGATCGCCGTGAGCTGCTGTAGGTCAGACTCGGCGCCGGAGGTGATCGACTCGTACACGACCTCCTCGGCGACGCGACCGCCGAGCGCGACGCGGATCTTCGCTTCGAGGTCTTCGCGCGAGTAGGACACGCGGTCGGAGTCGGGCGTCGACAGCGTCACGCCCAGCGCCATCCCGCGCGGGATGATCGAGATCTTGCGCACCGGGTCGGCGCCCGGCGTGAGCATGCCGACGAGCGCGTGGCCGGACTCGTGGTAGGCCGTGCGCTCGCGGTCGGCCGGGGACAGCAGGATGCCGCGCGGCGAGCCGAGCATGATCTTCTCGAGCGAGTCGGTGAAGTCGTTCATCTCGACCTTCTCGTGCCCGCGGCGCGCGGCGAGCAGCGCGGCCTCGTTGGCGAGGTTGGCGAGGTCGGCGCCGACCATCCCCGGCGTGCTGGCCGCCACGCCGTCGAGATCGACGCTGCCGGCGAGCGGGATCGAGCGCGTGTGGACTTCGAGGATTTCCTTGCGGCCTTTGCGATCGGGGGCCTGCACGGCGACGCGGCGGTCGAAGCGCCCGGGTCGCAGCAGCGCCGAGTCGAGCACGTCGGGGCGATTGGTCGCGGCGAGCACGACGACCGCCTCGGAGCTTTCGAAGCCGTCCATTTCGGTGAGGATCTGGTCGAGCGTCTGCTCGCGCTCGTCGTTTGCGCCTGTCACCGACACCGAGCCCTGGCGCGAGCGCCCGATCGCGTCGAGCTCGTCGATGAAGACGATCGCCGGCGCCGCCTCCTTGGCCTTGGCGAACAGGTCGCGTACGCGCGAGGCGCCGACGCCGACGATCGCCTCGATGAACTCAGACGCGGAGATCGAGAAGAAGGCAGCATGCGCCTCGCCGGCGACCGCCCGCGCGAGCAGCGTCTTGCCCGTCCCAGGCGCGCCCGAGAGCAGCACGCCGTGGGGCATCCGCCCGCCGAGGCGCCCATAGCGCTCAGGGTCGCGCAGGAAGTCGACGATCTCCGACAGCTCGGCCTTGGACTCGTCGATGCCGGCGACGTCGTCGAAGGTCACGCGGATCTTCTCCGGATCGATCTGGCGCGCCTGCGATTTGCCGAAGTTGCCCAGGGCGCCCATCCCGCCACCGGCTTTCGCCGCGCGACGGGCGATCAGCACGAACAGCCCGACGATCAACAGCGTCGGGCCAAAGCCGAGCAGCAGCTCGGCGAGCACCGATTTGCTTTCGGTCGTCGGCTTGGCGTTGATCTCGACTCCCTTTTCTTTGAGCAGCGCCGTCAGCTGCGCGTCGTTCCAGAACGTCGGGATCTCGGTGGCGAACTGCTTCGTCGGCGTGGCCTTCTTGTCGCTCGGCGGGTAGCGCAGCTTCGCCTTGAACGTGCCCTGGATCGTGTCGCCCTTGGTCGAGATCGATTTGACCTCGCCGCCCTGCACCTGTGTGAGGAAGTACGGGTTGAACGGCACCGTCACGCGCTGTTCGCCCGTTTTCGGCTGGAACAGCAGCAGCGTCAGCCAGTTGATCGCCACCAGCACGAGCACGAACCAGAGGAACGTCGGGCGGCGGTGGACGGGCGGTCCGCTCGGCGTCTGCTCGGGCATCCCGCGCCCATCGGGCGCCGGCGAGACCTGCCAGCCGCGCTTGTCGCGCGGCATCGGCGGGTGTGCGTCGCTGCGGCTGGACCCCTGAGGCGCATCGTGCTGGTTGTCTTGTGGTTGCTCGTCTGCCACCAGGCTCATCCTACGCGCGTGGCGCCGCGGCTCTGCAAGCTCCTCGCGGCGAGCGCCTTACAGCGGCCAGAACGGCTGTAGCTGGGCGACGGCCAGCCGCGTCTCGGCGAGCTCGTCGGAGGCCGTGCGTGGCGGGCGATCGTCGTCGAGCGCGAGCATCGTCTGGCGCACGGACTGCGCGAGCGAGACCGGTTCGTAGCCGCCCTCGAGCACGATGCCGAGCGGCACGCCGCGCTGACGCGCGAGATCGCGCACATGGCGCGTGAGCTCGCCGAACGAGCTCGTCTCCAGGCGGCATTCGGCGAGCGGGTCGGCGCGGTGCGCGTCGAAGCCGGCCGAGACGAGCACGAGGTCGGGCGCGAAGGCGCGCGCGGCGGGGATCACGACGTGCTCGACCAGCGACAGCCAAAGCTCCTCTTCCGATCCGGGCGGCACGGGCAGGTTGAGCGTGTAGCCCTCGCCGGCGCCCGAGCCGACGTCGCTGAGCGGGCCGCTGCCGGGATACAGCGGCGACTGGTGGATGCTCGCGAACAGCACGTCCTTGCGCGTGCGGAACGCCTCGGCAGTGCCGTTGCCGTGGTGCACGTCCCAGTCGAGCACGAACACGCGCTCGGCGCCGAGCTCGGAGATCGCCAGCTCGGCGGCGACGGCGACGTTGTTGAACAGGCAGAAGCCCATCGCGCGGTCCGGTTCGGCGTGATGGCCGGACGGGCGCAGCGCCGAGAAGCCGAAGCTCGCTTCGCCGGCCAGCAGAGCGCGCGCCAGCTCGCAGGCACCGCCGGCGGCGTGCAGCGCCGCCCAGTAAGAGGGCTCGCCGACGACCGTGTCGGGGTCGATCGCGCCGCCCCCTGCCGCGGCCAGCTGCTCGATCGCGCCGATCAGCCGCTTGCTGTGGACGAGCTCGAGCGTAGCCTCGGTCGCGGCCGGCGCCGTGCGCCGCTCCCAGCCGAGCCAGTCCTCGGCGGCGAGCAGCCGCTCCAGTGCGAACATCCGCTCGGGCGTGTCCGGATGGTGCGGCATCAGCACGCGCGGGTCGTGCTCGAGCGAGGAAGGGTGCGAGAAGTACAGACCCGGCACGTGCCGCAGTCTCCCACGCGCCCTCTCGCCGCGCCCGCCGGCGCGACAGGCACTCGGCCGGTGACCGCCCACCGACGCGCAGTCAATGCGAGCGACACAGGAGCAGGACCCGCCGCGCCGGGTCCTGCTCCTTGCCTGTCAGCAGATCAGTGGAATTCGGTGATCGTCACGGTCCTGTTTTTCCCGATCGCGCTGATCACTTCGGCCGTCGCGACGTACGCCGGCGGGCCGCCTTCGTACTGGTGCACGCCGCCCACTGCCCACGCGGGCGCGTTGTTCGTCGCCCACGTATTGACAAAGCCGACGATCAGCTGCTCGATCGCGGGTTTCACGCCAAGCGCTCGCAACCCCATCTGCGCTGTCGCCGACCAAGCCACGTAGACGACGCCGACGAGCGCTTGCTCGTCCTCACCCAACGCCACCGTCGCCGAGTGCTCGAACTGCTGCGGCGCGGCGTCGACGCTTGCGCGACTCGCGCGCCGCGTCTCGTTGACCAACTCCGCAGCGAGCAGGTTGCCGATCGGCTTCTGTAGCACGCCGAGCACCTGGGGATTGCCTTCGGCGCAACGGGCGGTCGCCGTGATCTGCCCGGCATCGTTGAACCGCTGGTCGGTCGTCCAGCCGCCATGGCCCTCGATACCGAAGAACGGGAAGAAGCCGGCCTCGAAGGAGGTTTCGAGCTCGGCGCGGGACTCCTCCGCGATCGCCTGGTGTGAGGTGACGCTGACGGTGATGCCGTCGATGAGCAGCAGCTGGGTGGCAGCGCGCAGGAGCGAGCCGCCTTCGCCGAAGAACGACGTCCAGCCGGGCGAGCCCGTGTCCCACACGTCGTAGTTGTTGGTGCCGTAGGCGAGCGACAGCGCTGCGGGCACGTACCACGCTTGGTAGGTGTTGGGGCCTGAGACGATCGTGCCCTGTGCGAGCGGGATGATCGGGATGCCAGTCATGTGCGCGAACTGCACCGAGACGACGACGCCGGCTTCGCTCACCACCACAGTCGACTTTTCGTAGCTGGCGCCGGCCTCGCCGAAGAAGATGTCGAAGAAGCCGCCCGTCGAGCCCTTCGCCCAGGTGGTCGAAGTGTCGGAGGACTCGGTCGCCGAATCGAGCGACACCGATGCGGACGGCGCCCCCGAGACCGTGTGTTCCACCGTGGAGATCGACTGGTTGTAGGCCTTGACGCCACGTGAGCCGCCCGCTTCGGCCCATGCGGCTGCGCCTTCGCCGACGGGTCCGTTGAGCGCGTTGGTGAGCAGCGAGTAGCACTCCTGCGCCAGGTCCGGCGCCATGTGCGTCAGCGCCCATGCCCTGAAGAACGCCGGCAGCGTCGTCCCCTGGGGGATCGTCGCTTTTTCGAGATAAGTCATCCACTCCGGGAAATATTCACCCATCTTCGCTTCGAAGCTCGCTGTCGACGGATCGTGCAGACGCGTCAGCACGAGCCCGTATTGCGACGAGAAGGACTTGTAGCCCTGCGGCGTCCAGTACTGGGTGATCGAGTCAGGCGGTATCGAGTCCATCATCGCCCACATTCCGGCCGACGTGTTGCCGAGCGCGATGTTCCCCTGAACCATCTGGAACTGCTGTGTGTCGAGTTTGAGCTGCGCCGCGACCGCGTTGTACCACTGCGACGTGAGCGTCTCCATTGCTTCGCTCGCCGATGACATTGCATTTACCTTTCTCACTAATGGATGCGCTGTCCGCGGCCAGGGCGCAGGGGTCTGCAACCCCGTGTCGTAGGCAGCCCGATCGGCCACGCATCGCGTTAACTTCAGTCAATGCAATGCGTCGATGTGCCGGTACATCCAGATTGCTCTCCGTGGCGCGATGTTGCAGACCAATTGAGAGGACGCTCGCACTTTCCGACACTTTCTTGCACACAATTCACCAAAATCCGGGGGCCGATCGGAGCCGGTGTTTCTCAGTGAGCACCGGCGCGGCATCACGATCTCCTGCGTCGCAGCGACGGTACTCGTGCCGATCGCGTCGCCTGTCCTGGCCTGGCTCATCGTCTCCTCACCCGAGCACGTCGAGCGCGGCTGCTCGATGCCGCCGGAGGGTGTGATGATCGACTGGTGCGCGCCGCCCCGTCGCCCCTGGATCTCAGACGATGATCGCGTCGATGCTGTCGAGCTTCGCGAAGTCGCGGTCGCGCGTTATCAGCGGGAGCCCGTGGGCGGCTGCGGTTGCGGCGATCAGCGCGTCGGCAGTATGGAGCTTCTTTCCTCGGCGACGCCTGACGTCCGCGAGCAGCCGGCCGTAGTGCGGCGCGATGCGCGCGTCGAGGGGGAGGGCCGCGAACCGGCGCTCCGCGAAGATCAGCGTGGCGAGACGGCCGGGACGTTGCTCATCGGTGGCCACCAGCACGCCATGGTGCAGACCGCAGAGCGTTACCGCGGAGATCGCCGCCTCTTGCGGCGGATGCTCGAGCGCGAGGTCTTCTCCGCGAGCGAGCGAGATGACGAACGACGTGTCCAGTAGGGCGCGCCTCACGCGAACGGGTCGCGTGGAGGCTCGTCGAGCTCGCGCAGCTCTTGCTCGAGGCGATCCTCCGGGAGCATCGCGCCGCGGAGCCCTTTCACCAGCTCGTCATAGGGAACGAACTGCTGGGCCCGGTCGATCGGGACCAGCTCGGCGACGGGATGACCGTGGACGGTGATCCGCAGTTGCTCGCCCGCCTCGACGCGGCGCAATAGGTCGGCTGTGTTGTTGCGAAGCTCGCGCTGTGGTACCTCTGTCGCCATTGGGCTACATCGTAGCAACCTGGCTGCCGCTCAGAAGACGACCGTCGTCTCCCCCGCACGCAGCACGCGGTCTTCGCAGTGCCATTGCACGGCGCGCGCGAGCACGGTGCGCTCGATGTCCGCGCCGAGGCGCATCAGCGAGGGCACGTCGTCGCGGTGGGAGACGCGCACGGTGTCCTGCTCGATGATCGGACCCTCGTCGAGTCCCTCGGTTACGTAGTGCGCCGTCGCGCCGATCAGCTTGACGCCGCGCTCCTTGGCCTGCACATAGGGAGCCGCGCCGGCGAAGGCCGGCAGGAAGGAGTGGTGGATGTTGATCAGCGGCACCGCCGCACCGTCGACGGTCAGCCGCGCGAGGAAGTCGGAGCTGAGAATCTGCATGTAGCGCGCCAGGATCACCAGGTCGACGCGCTCGGACAGCAGCAGCTCGAGCAATCGCCCCTCGGCCTCGTGCTTGCGCTGCGGCTCGACCGGGATGTGTACATAGGGCAGACCGAACGACTCGGCGTCGCCGCGCAGGTCGAGATGATTGGAGGCGACGACGCGCACATCCATCTGCAGCTGCTCGCGCCGCCGGCGCCACAGCAGGTCGAGCAGGCAGTGGTCCTCGCGCGAGACGAGGATCGCCACGCGCTTGGGCCGGCTCGCGTCCCACATGCGCCACTGCATCCGCAGCGGCGCGCCGATCTCTTCGGCGAAGCGCGTCTCCAGCTCGGCGCGCTGATCGGGCGTCAATGCGAGGTCGAACTCCATGCGCATGAAGAACGTCCCGTCGCGCGGGTCGGTCGTGTGCTGGTCGGAGTGCACGATGTTCGCCCCCGCGTCCGTCAGGAAGCGTGACGCCGCCGCGACGATTCCCGGCTGGTCGGGACAGGAGATCAGCAGGCGCGTGATCGGCGGCGATGGGGGGAGAGGGACGATCGTGGTGTTCATTTTCGGAACCCGTGCCACGTGCGTGTATACAGGGCGCCCACTCGTCGCACGCAAACCCGCTCGTACCTTCGCCGATCGGCTCGTTGGCAGTCGGCGTATATACCTTCGCTATCGACGAGCGTTCTTCAGCGCCGACCCCCACCCTCTCGCGCCCGGTCCGGCAGGTTCCGTGTAGGCTATATCGACTGGTCGATATGCAGGTTGGGTAAGGAGACACAGATGGCTCGCGACCCCCGGCACGACATCCTCTTCGAGCCTGTATCGATCGGGCCGAAGACGCTGCGCAACCGCTTCTACCAGAGCCCCCACTGCACCAGCTTCGGTGCCGAGGTGCCCGGCGCGCAGGCGCACATCCGCGGGATGAAGGCCGAGGGCGGATGGGCTGCCGTCAACACCGAGTTCTGCTCAGTGCACCCCTCCAGCGACGCGCGCCCGGTGATCTCGGCGCGGCTGTGGGACGACGAGGACGCGCACAACCTCAAAGCGATGGTCGAGCTCGCACACGAGCACGAAGCGCTCGCCGGCGTCGAGCTGTGGCACGGCGGCTACGTCTCGGGCAACCAGGAGTCGCGCCTGCCGGCGCCGTCGGCGAGCCAGGTCTCAGACGAGGCGCTCGCCTCCGCCTCCTGCTACGAGCTGGACAAGAAGGGCATCCGCGAGATCCAGGGCTACTACGTCGCCGCCGCCAGGCGCGCGCGCGACGTCGGCTTCGACATCGTCAACGTGCACGGCTCAGAGGGCGGTGCGATCACCGGCCACTTCCTGATGGCCAAGCTCAACAAGCGCACCGACGAGTACGGTGGAACGCTCCAGAATCGCGCGCGCTTCTGGATCGAGACGATCGAGCAGGTGCGCGAGGCCGTCGGCGAGGACTGCGCGATCACGGCGCGCCTGTGCATCGACACGCTCAACGACAGCCCGCTCGGCATCCGCGCCGGCGTGGAGGCCTTCCAGTTCATCCAGCTCGCCGACCACCTCGTCGACTTCTGGGATCTGCAGGTCGGCGGCTGGAGCTCGATGGACTGGCCCGAGAAGAACGTCGTCGCCTCACGCGTGGGCGGCGAATTCAACTACCGCTCCTACTACGAGGCGGTGCGCGGGGCGACGCAGAAGCCGATCGCCGCCGTCGGGCGCTTCACCAACCCCGACACGATGGCTGAGGCCGTGCGCTCGGGATCGATCGACATCGTCGCCGCCGCGCGTCCCTCGATCGCCGACCCGTTCATCCCGAAGAAGATCGAAGAGGGCCGCTACGAGGACATCCGCGAGTGCATCGGCTGCAACGTCTGCGCGTCGCGCTTCTGGCGCGCGCTGCCGATCGTCTGCACGCAGAACGCGACGCTCGGCGAGGAGTTCCGCCGCGGCTGGCACCCCGAGCGCTTCACCAAGGCCGAGAACGCCGAGAAGACCGTGCTCGTGCTCGGCGCCGGGCCCGCGGGGATGGAGTGCGCGATGGTGCTCGGCAAGCGCGGGATGAGCGCCGTGCACCTCGTCGACGAGCAGGACGCGATCGGCGGCTGCATGCGCGAAATCAGCGCCTACCCCAACCTCGGCGAGTGGGCGCGCGTGATCACCTACCGACAGGTCCAGCTGCAGAAGCTGAAGGACGTCGAGGTGATTCTCGAGACGCGCCTCGACGCCGAGGCGATCTTCGAGTACGGCGCCGAGCTCGTCGTCGTCGCTACAGGCGCCCGCTGGCGAAGCGACGGCCTCAACGGAAGCACCCAGCAGACGATCCCCGGCGCCGAGCTCGACTGCTCCTACACGCCCGAGCAGGTCTCCGCGGCGAACGGCGCGATCGACGGCGAGCACGTGCTCGTGTATGACACCGACGGCTACTACACCGCCGTCGGCGTCGCCGAGCTGCTGCTGAACGCGGGCAAGCGCGTCACGCTCGTCACGCCGCTCGCCAACCTCGCGCCGTTCATGTCGTTCACCGGCGAGTTCGGCCCGGTCAACGTGAGCCTGCGCGAGCGCGGCGCCGAGATCGTCTTGCAGCACCAGCTCTCCAGGATCGCGCCTGGCGCGATGCGCGGAGCGAGCGTGTGGGGCGGCGAGGCGACTTGGGACGCCGATGCGGCCGTGCTCGTCACTCAGCGCGAATCGCTCGACAGCATCTACCGGGAGCTGTCCGCCGATCCGGCGCGCCTGGAGACGGAGGGGATCGAGGCCGTCTACCGGATCGGCGACTGCGTCGCGCCGCGGCTGCCGGCCGACAGCATCTTCGAAGGGCACAGGCTCGCGCGCGAGATCGACTCGCCGGACCCGGCGGTCGCGCTGCCGTTCATCCGCGAGCTGCCCGACGTCTTCCGTGAGCAGTCGTTCGCCGCCGACTCGACCCGCGCGCTGCTCGGCCCGGCGTGAGCTGTCCGGCATGAGCTGTCCGGCGTGAGCTGTCCGGCGTGAAGATCCTCGTCCCCGTCAAGCAGGTCGTGAGCCTCGACGAGGACTTCGCGCTGTCGGGCGACGGCTCGGTCGCGGCCGACGAGCTCGACTGGCAGCTGAACGAGGGGGACAACTTCTCGCTCGAGGCCGGGCTGCGGCTCAGCGTCGGCGAGGAGGGCGAGGTCGTCGTCGTCACCGTCGGCGACGAGCGGGCCGAGGAGGGGCTGCTGGCGTGCCTGGCCAAGGGCGCCGACCGTGCGATCCGCGTATGGGACGAGTCGCTGCACGGCGCCGACGCGCTCGCCGTCGCAAGCGTGCTCGCGGTTGTCGCCCGCGCCGAGCAGCCAGAGCTGATCCTCTGTGGCGTGCAGTCCTCGGACGCGGCAGACGCGGCGACTGGTATCGCGCTGGCCGGGCTGCTCGAGCTCGCTCACGTCGCCGTCGTCAACTCGATCGAGCGCGACGGCCGGCGGCTGACCGTGCAGCGCGAGCTCGAGGGCGCCACCGTCGAGCTGCTCGGGATCTCGCTGCCGTGCCTGCTGACCGTGCAGACCGGGATCAACGAGCCACGCTACGCCACGCTGCGGGCGATCAAGCAGGCGCGCGCCAAGCCCCTGACCATCTTCGGGCTCGACGAGCTCGGGCTCGACCCGGCCGCCGTGGCGGCGAGCGCCGGCTCGCGCACCATGCGCCTGCGCGAGCACGAGCAGAGGACGAGCGCGACGCTGCTGCACGGACCGCCGGCCGAAGTCGCCGCGCGGATCGCCGAGATCGTCAGGGAGGCGATGCGCGGATGAGCGCTCAGCGCAGGACTTGCGACGAGGGAGTCCCGCCGATGCCGGGGAGAATTGGCGTATGAGCGGGATCGTGGTACTGGCAGAGACGCGTCGCGGAGAGCTGCGCCCGGTCACGCTCGAGCTGATCGGAGCTGCGCGGACTCTCTCCGAGCAGGGCGCAGGCCCGGTGACCGTCGCGCTGATCGGCGCTGACGCCGACGCACATGTGGCGGCCGTCGGCCTCGCCGGCGTGCAGGACGTGCTCGTCGTGCCCTCGCCGCAACCACAGTTCGAGGCGCACGTGACGCAGGCAGCGGTCGAGGCGCTGATCGAGCAGCGCCGCCCGACGCTCGTGCTCGCCGGGCACACGATCGACTCGCTCGGCTTCGCTCCCGCCGTCGCGGCGCGCGGATCGCATGGTTTCGCCAGCGACGTGACCGAGGCTTCGTGGGGCGAGCAGGGCGCGCTCGTGCAACGCGGCGCCTACGGCGGGAAGCTCATCGCCGAGCTCGACTTTCCCGGCAAGCAGACCGTCGTGCTGCTGCTGCGCGCCGGCGCCTTCGCTCCCGCCGACGCCGCCGAGACAGGCGGAGGGACAGCGGTCGAGCGCGTCGAGCTCAAGCTCGACGGGACCGGGCGCACCGAGCACCTCGAGCTGCGCGACCCGCCGGCCGGCGACGTCGACATCACCAAGGCCGACTTCCTGCTCTCGATCGGACGCGGCGTCGGCGCGGCCGAGAACCTCCCCCCGCTGGAACGCCTGGCGGGCGCGATCGGCGCGACCCTCTCCGTTTCCGGCGCGCTCGTCGAGGCCGGCATGGCCCCGCGCACGCGCAAGGTCGGCCTGACAGGCGCGACGGTCGCCCCCCGCGTCTATCTCGCCCTGGGCATCTCCGGCGCAGCGCAGCATCTCGCCGGCATGTCGCGCTCGAGCACGATCATCGCCGTCAACACCGACCCAGCCGCACGCATCTTCGACATCGCCCACTACGGCGCCGTCGCCGACCTGTTCGAGATCGCCGCAGAGCTCGAGCGGCTGTCCGCGTGAGCGGCCATCCGGCAGACTCCGCCTGAGCATGGACTTCACCGAGCCAGCCGAAGTTGCCCCGATCCGCGAGGCCGTGCGCGCGCTGTGCGCGCGCTTTCCCGGCACCTACTGGCGCTCGCTCGAGCCCGACGGCTACCCGAGCGAGTTCGTCGCCGCGCTGACGCAGGACGGCTGGCTGGCGGCACTGATCCCCGAGCAGTACGGCGGCTCCGGCCTGCCGCTGGCGACGGCCGGCGCGATCCTCGAGGAGATCTGCGCGAGCGGCGCCAACGCCGGCGCCTGCCACGCGCAGATGTACACGATGGGCACGCTGCTGCGCCACGGCTCCGAGGAGCAGAAGGCGGCCTACCTCCCGCGCATCGCCTCCGGCGAGCTGCGCCTGCAGGCGTTCGCCGTGACCGAGCCCGACGCCGGCTCGGACACAACGCAGATCAAGACGCGTGCCGAGCGCACCGCCGACGGCTGGCGCGTCAACGGACAGAAGATCTGGACCTCGCGAGCCGAGCACTCCGACCTGATGGTGCTGCTGGCGCGCACCACCCCCCGTGCCGAGGTGCACAAGCGCACGGCCGGTCTCTCGGTGTTCCTGCTCGACATGCGCGACCGTGGATCTTCTCTTCAAATAAATCCAATAAAGACGATGATCAACCACTCCACGACGGAGGTCTTCTTCGAGGATCTCGACCTGCCGGCAGACGCGTTGATCGGTGAGCAGGGCGAGGGCTTTCGCTACATCCTCGACGGCATGAACGCCGAGCGCATCCTGATCGCCTCCGAGTGCATCGGCGACTGCCGCTTCTTCCTCGACCGCGCCGTCGCCTACGCGAGCGAGCGCACCGTGTTCGGTGCTCCGATCGGCGCCAACCAGGGCGTGCAGTTCCCGCTCGCCCGCGCGCACATGTCGATGAGCGCCGCCGACCTCGTGCGCCGCAAGGCCGCCTGGCTGTATGACGAAGGGCGCCCCGCCGGCGCCGAGGCGAACATCGCCAAGTACCTCGCCTCCGAAGCCTCCTGGGAGGCCGCCAACGCCGCGCTCGACTGCTTCGGCGGGTTCGGCTTCGCCCAGGAGTACGACATCGAGCGCAAGTTCCGCGAGACGCGCCTATACCGCACGGCGCCCATCAGCAACAACCTCGTGCAGGCCTTCGTCGGCCAGCACGTGCTCGGACTGCCGCGCTCCTACTGAGTCAGGCGTCCCCCGAGCGCTGCGGATATTCGTGGACCGACACGAGCCTGACCGGACCCTTCAGCACGCGGTAGGTGTGCGGGCGATCGGCGCGGAAGCTGATCAGATCGCCCTGGTTGAGCGTCTCGGTGAAGGAGTCCGTGCTGATCTCGACGGTGCCCGCCGCGATCGTGATGTGCTCGAACAGCCCCGCCACGTGCGCTTCGGCATGACGCACGGCGCCTTTCTCGAGCACGAGCGTGTAGATCTCGATCAGCGCGCCGCCCGAGCGCGTGAGCATGTGGCGCGCGATCAGGCCCTCCGCCTCGAGGCCGGCATCTTCGACCGCGATCACCGAGCCGTCGTCCTCGCGCACGACCGACACGTCGTCCGCCGGCGGCTCGTCGTGGAACAGGCTCGTGAACGGCACGCCGAGCGCTCTCGCCAGCGCCCAGACCGTGTCGATCGACGGGTTTCCCTGCCCGCGCTCGATCAGCGACACCGTCGACTTGGCCACGCCGGCCTGCTCGGCCAGGGCCGAGAGTGTCATCCCCCGCGTCGTCCTCCAACGACGCAGGTTCCTCGCGATCGGCTGGACTGCCCCCGGCACTTCGGTAGTTGTATCGCAAGCGCGCATGGACGAATTGGACAATTTACTCGGATGAATCTTTTATCGGTCTAGTGAACGGCATATCGAACAGGGTAGTAATCTAAGGACGTGACCGCCCTCACGCTCAAGCCCGATGCGCGTGCCCAGCTGGAGGACGTCTATCGCGGTCGCACGCCGCGCTCCGCCGAGGCGATGGCCCGCGCGCGCCGCTACATGGTGCGCGGCCTCACCCGCGGGTGGGGCTATCACCGCCCCTACCCGCTCGTGGGCAAGCGCGGCGAGGGGCCCTACCTGGTCGACCTCGACGACAACCGCTACGTCGATCTGGCCAACAACGGCCTCAGCCTGATCCACGGCCACGCCTTCCCGCCCGTCGTCGAGGCGCTGCGCGCCGCCGCCGGACGCGGATCCGGCTGGCTCGTCCCCTCCGAGGAGCAGATCGAGTTCGCCCAGATGCTGTGCGAACGGATCGAGGTCTTCGAGCGCGTGCGCTTCACCAACTCCGGCACCGAGTCGGGCATGCTCGCGACGAAAGTCGCCCGCGCCTTCACCGGCCGTCCGGCCGTGCTCAAGTCGATCGACGGCTTCCACGGCTCCTTCGACGATCTCGAGGTCGGGCTGTACGATCGGCCGGAGCAGCCCGGGCGCGTGTACCTTGCCCCGTTCGGCGACGCCGACGCGTTCGAGCGGAAGTTGGAAGACCACGGCGATCAGATTGCCGCCGTCGTGCTCGAGCCGCTCCTGTTCAGCGGCCTCGTCACGACCGCCCCGCCCGGCTTCCTGCGTCGTGTTCAGGATGCCGCGCAGCGTGCCGGTGCGCTGTTCGTGCTCGACGACTGCCTGATGCTGCGACTCGCCTACGGCGGCTCCGCCGAGAAGTACGGCCTGACCCCCGACCTGACCTTCCTCGGCAAGTTCATCGGCGGCGGGCTGCCGATGGGCGTCACCGGCGGCCGCGCCGAGGTGATGGACGTGCTCGACCCGCACCGCGAGCAGCCGCTCTACCACGGCGGCTCCTTCAACGGCAACCTGCTCTGCAGCGTCACCGGCCGCGTCAGCCTCGAGCACTTCACCGCCGAGACGATCGTTGCGATGGACGAGCGCGCCGCCTGGCTGCGCACCGAGCTCGAGCAGGGCGCCGCCGAGCTCGGCTTGCCGCTCACGACCGTCGGCGAAGGCTCCGTGCTCGGCGTCTACCTGACCGACGCGCTCACGCGCCATTCCGGCAACTTCATCGCCGGCGAGGGCACGCAGTTGCTGCACCTCGCCGCGCTCACGCACGGCGTCTTCATCGGCCCCGGCGGCGAGATCGCGCTCTCGAGCGTGCTCGCCGGCGATGCGCTCGAGCAGGCGCGCGCCGGCCTCGTGCGGGCGATGCACGACGTCGCCCGACTGACCGACCAGAGCTAGACACGGCCAATCATCCCAACCACCGATTACCACCCGCACGCGAAAGGGAGAGGAAATGGACAAGCAGCGCGTTGACAGCCCCTACGGAACGAGCTTCTGTGAGTCGATCAGCTTCGACGGGCCCGGACGCTGGATCTACATCTCCGGGCAGATCGGCGCGCTCGACGACGGCACGATCGTCAACGACACCTTCGCCGCCGAGGCCGACCAGTGCTTCGCCCGCGTGCGCCAGGCCGTCGAGAAGGCCGGCGCGCGGATGCAGGACGTCGTCAAGATCACCGGCTTCGTCACCGCCACCGAGTTCTATCCCGACTACGACGTCGCCCGCGGCAAGGCCTTCGCCGGCTTCCCGCCCAGCAGCGCCACCGTGCAGGTCGCCGGGCTCGTCGCCGACGCGCGCGTCGAGATCGAAGCCGTCGCGTTCGTGCCCGCGAGCTGAGGCGCCTGGATTGGGCGCGAGGCGATGCCGGGCGCGCCGGCGCTGTCGATCGGGCACGCTTCGTGAGCATGCGCTGGTCCGCCCACATCTCGTGGCTGTTCGCCGAGCGCCCCTACCTCGAGCGGGTCGGGGCGGCTCGGGCCGCCGGCTTCTCCACGATCGAAAGCGCCTGGCCGGAGGATGAGCGCGACCGAGCCGGGTTGGCAGCGGCCGTAGCCGAGCAGCGCCTTGGCTCTCCGGACTTCGCCGTCGCCCTGCTCAACTGCCCGGCCGGCGACACGGCCGCCGGCGAACGCGGCTTCGTCAACGACGACACGCGGCGGGAGGAGGCCGAGGCGGCGTTCGGCGAAGCCGTCGAGCTGGCCGTGGCGATCGGCGCGCCCAGCCTCAACCTGCTCGTCGGGCGTGCCTTGCCGGGTGTGCCCGAGTCGCGTCAGCGGGCGGCGATCGTCTCGGCGCTCCGGGCGTTTGCACCTGTGGCCGGCGAGCATGGACTACGCGTCCTGCTCGAGCCGGTCAACGAGATCGAGAACCCCGGCTTCCTCGCGCCAACACCCGACGTCGCTGTCGAGCTGATCGAAGCGGCCGGCTCCGAGCACGCCGAGCAGCTCGGCCTGCTGCTCGACATCTACCACGTCGCCCGCGCCGGCGATGACCCCGCGCACGCGATCGAACGCCATCGCCGGTGGATCGGACACGTGCAGGTCTCAGACCATCCCGGGCGCGGCGCGCCGGGGACCGGCGAGCTGCCGATCTGGGAGTTGCTCGGAGAGCTGCAAGCGTCCCGTTACGAGGGCGCCGTCGGACTGGAGTACACGGCGCCCGCGCCAACCGAGCGGTCGCTTCGGTTCTTGCGCGACAAACGCGCGAGGTCGCTACTCACGTGATGCAAGATGCCATCAACCACACCAGATCGATGACAGCATACCGCCACCCTGGCGCGTGTAGCACTGATGCTACGATGTGTGCATGGTCGAGGTATCTGCACGCGATCTGCGCAATCACACGGCGAGCATCCTGCGGCGTGCCGAGGCCGGCGAGCGGATGCAGGTGACGGTCAGCCGGCGCCCGGTCGCGCAGCTCGGACCGCTTCAACGAACGACGTGGGTCTCGGGTGCGGCGATGGAGCGCGTGCTACGCGAGGCGCCGGCCGATGCCGGCCTGCTCGACGATCTCGCCGCGCTTCGCGAGCAGACCGTCGAGCCGAAATGACCCGGGCTGTCCTCGACACGTCCGTGCTGATCGCGCGCGAGCAGGGAGGTGCGATCGATCGCGCGCTGCCCGACGACGTCGCCTTCTCCGTGATCTCGATCGCCGAGTTGGAGCTCGGCGTCTTGATGGCACGCGATGCGGGTACACGTGGCCGGCGTCTGCGGACGCTCACCGAAGTGCGCGCGCTCGCCGGTGCGCTGCCGGTCGACGAGCGCACCGCCTCCGCCTACGCCCAGCTCGCGGCGAACGTGCTCGGGGAAGGGCGCAAGCCCCGCGTTCACGACACGTGGATAGCCGCCGCCGCACTCGCCAACGACGCGGAGGTCTGGACTCAGGACGGCGACTTCTCAGACTTCGCCGATGCGGTGCCGGTCGTACGGGTCTGAGCAGCTCAGGTGGCTAAGCGTCAGACCGCCCCGACCACAGCGCTCTCGCGAGCCAGATCGGCGAGCGCATTCTCAAGCCCTGCGCCGGCCTCCTCGATCTCCTCGTCGCTGAAAGCAGTGCAGATGCCGAACTCGCCGCCGGTGCCGTAGTAGACGCCGTGATTGACGGCGGCGAGGTGCAGCAGGTGCGTGGCCTTCCAGTCGATCTCGCCGTCGGGTCGGTCGAGCACGTAGAGGCCGAAGGCGGAGCCGACGCCGGGCGTGCGAATCGGCAGGCCAAGCTTAAGCGCTGCCTGCTCGAGGCCCGAGCGTAGACGCTCGGCCTGTTCGTCGATGCGCCCGATCTCGAGGGCGGTCAGGTCGCGCACGGCGATCTGACCGGCGACGCTGCCGAGCAGGTTGCCGTTGAACGAGCCGCCGTGGTAGAGCGAGCCTCCGTCGGCCAGGTCGAACGGGCTCATCAGCTCGCTGCTCGCCGTGATGGCACCGACTGGCAGCCCGCCGCCGACCCACTTGCCGAGGCAGGTGATGTCGGGCTCGGCAACGCCGAAGCGCTCGCTCGAGCCGCCCTCGGCCAGGCGCGACATGAGGCAGTCGTCGAGTATGTAGCGCACGCCTTCGCGGCGGGCCAGCTCGCGCAGCTCGGAGAGGAAGCCCTCGGGCGGCGGGGTGACGACGCCCGTGTACTGCACGGGCTCGGCGATGATCGCGGCGACCTTGCCGGCGTTGCGCTGTAGTGCCGCCGCGTAGGTGTCGATCTCGCCGAACGTCGCCAGCGCGACGCGCCCGGGGTCCTCGCCGTGGCCCTGCAGACCGACCTCGAGATCGTCGTAGGAGCCGTGGTAGGCATCCCACGCCTTGATTACGACCGGGCGGCCGCTGAGGAAGCGGGCGAGTTTGACGGCGAGCATCGTCGCCTCGGTGCCGGTGTTGGTGAAGCGCACCTGCTCGGCGCCCGGGATGCGCGCGCACAACAGCTCGGCGAACTCGACCTGTGCGTCGGAGGCGCCGGGCCAGGCGGTCCCGCGTGAGAGCGCCTCGCGCAGCGCGTCCTCGATCGGGCCGTAGGCGTGGCCGTGCATCAGGCTGAGTCCGTTGCCGAACATGTCGAGGTAGCGGTTGCCGTCGAGATCGAACACGCTCGCGCCGCTGCCGCGCTCGAACACGATCGGATACGGGGCGAACCACGCGAGCGTGCGCGTGATCCCCGCCGGCATCGAGGCGCCGGCGCGCGCCATCAGACGCGCGGAGTGCTCGGTGCGCGCCAGGTATGCCCGCTCGATCGCCGTCAGCTTGCCCTCGGACACATCGACCTCGCTCTAATTGGTGGACCGGACCGTCGCTCCCGTGACGGGCCGGCAGTGGGTTGCCGGTTCGTCAGCCGGCGTTTTGTATATCGACTGATTGGTTTACCAGCATAACGGGACGGCAGACGGGTTGCAAGGCTCGCGTACGCGCTTCTACGTTTCAGCCGCGCCCGCCGGCCTCGCGCCGCTCGCCCAGATCCGCGCGCAGCGCCTCGGTGGCGGGCAGGTCGAGCGCCAAGCCGTCCGCGCCGTCCACAGCGGCCGCTCCCCCGCCGCCGCCGCGCTCGCTGAGCACGACCCCATACACCTCGCGCGCCGCCTGCGGCGAGACCCAGCGTTCAAGCACGTCGCTCAGCACGGCCTCGGGCTCGCGCGCCAGCGGGTCGCCGTAGCCGCCGCCGCCGGCCTCGACGCCGCGGATCCACTCGCCCGGCTGAAGCAGCGAATCGCCGATCGCCTCGACCTGCTTCTGCGAGCCGTCGGCGGCGATCTCGTGTGCCGAGGCGGGCGTGCCGGGCAGCCCGCCGCGCACGCCCTTGGCCGGATGGCGCGCATAGTCGGCCATGTAGAAGACGCGCATCGGCGTCGAGCGGGGACCGTAGATCACCTCCGAGGCAGGGCCGCCGCGCAGGCGACCGGCGCCACCGGAGTCTGCGAGCAGCCGCAGCGAGCGGAACTGCAGCGGGTAGGTGCGCTCGAGCATCTCGACGCTGTCGATGTAGATCGTCTTCGAGCAGTCGGGCATCGCGTAGGTGATCCAGCCGTCGCAGTGAGGCGAGGCCGGGCCGCCGTTGTTGCCGATCACGAACTCCGAGACGTACGGCGCGCCGCTGTCGGGATAGGTGCCGGAGAACACCGCGTAGCCGACGCCCATCGCGCCGGCCCCCTCGGCCAGCCCCTCGCCCTCGCCGAGCTGGCAGAAGGCGCTCTGCGCGGCGTTGATGATGCGGTTGAGCACGTTCGTCGTCGAGACCGACGCCGAGTAGGGCTCGACCAGGCCGCCGGCGATCGAGCCTTCGCGCAGCAGCACCTCGACGCGACGGAAAGAGCCGGCGTTGCGCGGCACGTCGTCGGCCAGGCAGTTGAGCAGCGCGATCGTGCAGCCGCCGCGCGCGCAGTACTCGGACACGTTCAAGCCGAAGGGGATGCAGTCGGGGTTCTCGCGCAGGTCGAAGACGACCTTCCCCTCCTCGGGCTTGACGTCGACGGTGACGTTGACCTCGACGCCCTCGGGCAGCCCCGGGATCGGGTCGTGCCTGCCGCTGGCGTGCAGGCGCTGGGCGGGCAGCTTGCGGATCGCCTGGTCCATCACGCGCTCGGAGTAGTCGAGCCACTCCTTGACGAACGTCTTGATCGTCTGCACGCCGTAGCGCTCGACGACCTGCTTGACGCGCCGCTCGCCGATCCGCGCCGAGCCGACGGCGGCGAGGAAGTCGCCGTACCAGACATCGGGCACGCGGATGCGCCGGCGACACATGCGGATGATGTCGTCGATGTCCTTGAAGTCCTGCTGCACCTTCACGCACGGGAACACGAGCCCGCCCTCGGCGTAGACGTCCTCGACGTAGGTCACGTACGTCGAGGGTTCGGCGTTGCCGCAGTCGGCCTGATGCGCCTTGGCGGAGGCCGTGAACAGATGCTCGCCGTCGACGAACACGGGCACGAGGATCGTGTGGTCCGCGGTGTGGGTGTTGCCGAGGATCGGGTCGTTGTGCAGGTAGGCGTCGCCCTCGCGCAGGTCGGGGTGCAGCTCGCGCATCGAGCGCGTCTGCAAGCCAGCGCCGAGCACGTGCACCTGCAGACCCTCGGCGGCCGCGAACAGCTCGTCCTCTGCGGTGATGATCGAGCAGGAGAAGTCGCGTGCCATGTTGATGATCGACGAGCGCCCGGTGCGGAACAGCGTGTTGGTCATCTCGCGCACGATCGCTTCGAAGCGGTGCGCGAGCACGGCCATCAGCGTCGGGTCGAGCTCGCGCGCGGCGGGCTCAGGCATCGTCGAGCTCCAGTCTGTAGTTACCCAGCTCGCTGACGTGGGCGCTCCAGCCGGGGTAGACGACGATCGTCGTCTCGGGCTCGATCACGAGCGCCGGGCCGGACACGCGCGTGCCCGGCGCGAGCCGCTCGCCGAGGTGCACGGCGATCTCGACCTCGCCGAGCTCGGAGAAGAAGGCGACGCGCCGCCGCGAGCCGGCGTCTGCGTCCTCGCCGCGCCCGGCGGCACCGGCGCCGCGCATGTCCTCACGGTCCGCGCGCTCGCCGGCCAGCGGCGGCTTCACGGTCTCGGCGATCACGCGCCCCTTCCACTGGCTCAGCTCGATCTTCTGGCCGGGCTCGCGCACGGCGAAGATCCGCTCGTGGGCGTCGTGGAAGGTCTCGACCAACCGCGTGAGCGCGGCCTCGTCCTCGATCCCCTCGCCGTCGAGCGGGATCGACAGGTCCCACACCTGGTAGGCGTAGCGGGCCTCGACGAAGTAGCGACGCTGCACCGCGCCGGCGAGGCCGCCGGGCAGCTCGGACTCGAACGCGGCCATCCGCTCGCGCAGCCCGTCGAGCGTCGCGCGCACGCCGTCGTAGTCGAAGTCGAGCGTGTTGGTGACGTGCGGCGCGGTCATCTCGCGCACGATGTCGGAGTGCTGGCCACCGAAGGCAGAGAGCACGCCGGCGGCGCGCGGGATCAGCACTTCGCGACAGCCCAGCTCGCGCGCGATCGCGAGGATCGTCAGGCCGGCGGCGCCGCCGCCGGCGACGAGCGTCGAGTCGCGTGGGTCGACGCCCTCGTTGACGGTCAGCTCGTGAATCGCGGCGATCATCCGCTCGTTGGCGATCGCCAACACGGCGTGCGCCGCCTCGCGCATCTGCACCCCGAGCGCGGTGGCCAGCTCGCGCAGTGCGGCCTCGGCGGCTGCTGTGTCGAGCGCCATCTTGCCGCCGAGGAAGCGGTCGGGATCGATGTAGCCGAGCACGAGCGCCGCGTCGGTGACGGTCGGGCGCGTGCCACCGAGTCCGTAGCAGGCGGGGCCGGGGTCGGCGCGCGCGCTCTCGGGCCCGACGCGCAACAGGCCGCCGGGATCGACCCATGCGATCGAGCCGCCGCCGGCGCCGATCGAGCGCACGTCGACGGAGGAGAGGCCGGTGAGGTGCCCGGCGAACTGCTCGCCGAGCCAGGTCTCGCTGGTGAACACGAGGTCGCCGGCGCGCACGAGCGAGACGTCGAAGCTGGTGCCGCCGGTGTCGCAGACGATCACATCGCCCGAGGCCGTCTCGGCGGCGGCGACGGTGCGCGCGGCGACGGGCGCGAGCGAGGGGCCGGAGCGCACCGACCACAGCGGGCTCTCGATCAGCTCGCCGATCGGCACGACGCCGCCGGCGGAGCTGGCGGCGAGCAGCTCGCCGGCGAAGCCCTGCTGCCGCAGGCCGCTTGCGATCTCGGGCAGGTGGCGCTGCATCAGCGGCTTCAGCGATGCGTCGATCGCGGTGCCGGAGGCGCGGCGGTACTCACGCACGATCGGGTTGATCTGGTGCGAGAGCGAGTAGGGCACGCCGGGCAGCTCGCGCTCGATCAGCTCGCCGAGCGCGAGCTCGTGCGCGGGGTTGGCGGTCGACCACAGCAAGCACACCGACACTGCCTGCACGTCCAGTTCACGCGCGCGCGCGAGTTGTTCGCGCGCGCCAGCCTCGTCGAGTGCCGTGAGGACTTGGCCATCGGCGTCGACCCGCTCTGCGATCTCGAGCGTCAGGCGGCGCGGCACGTATGGCTCGGGGAAGGGACGGCTGTAGTCGTAGGGCCGCAGCGAGCCGCCCTCGCGGCGCACGAGGATGTCGGGGAAGCCCTCGGTGCAGAGGAATGCGGTGCGCGCGGTCGTACCCTCGAGGATCGCGTTGGTCGCCTGCGTGGTCGAGAAGATGAACAGCGTCGCGCGTGCGAGCAGCTCGCCGACCGGTTCGGAGAGCTCCTCGGCTGCGCGCGCCAGCGCGGCGCGCAGCCCGTCGAACAAGCGCGACGGCTGCGTCAGCGCCTTGGCGATCGTCATCTCACCGCCCTCGTCGCTGACGACGACATCGGTGAACGTCCCGCCGATGTCGCAGGTGATCCGCGCCGCGGGCTTGCTCAACGCATCGGCTCGCGACTCAGGCGTCGGCTACGAACGCGACGGCGTCGATCTCGATGTGCGCGCCGACGAGCAGGCCGGCGACCTGCACGGTCGCACTGGCGGGCAACTTGTCGCCGAAGCGCTGCTCGCGCACGGCGGCGTAGTCACCGTATTCGTCGAGGTTGGTGATGAAGGCGTTGATCTTGACGATCTGCGAGAACTCGGCGCCGGCCTGGTTGAGCACGCGCTCGATGTTGTCGAAGGTGGCTGCCGCCTCGGCGCCGATCCCCCCTTCGACGACCTTGCCCCCGGGACCGAAGCCGACGTTGCCGGAGACGTAGATCGTGCGCCCGGCACCAGAGGTCGTGACCGCGTCGGCGAAGCCGGCGGCGGGATTTGTGGTCAGACGCTCGATGCTCATGCGTGGCTTCCTTTTACTCGGCTCCGACTTTTGCAAATCGATCACTCGATATGCGACTATAGGCCGGTACGTTGACGTTCGCAAGCAGTTGAAAGACACGAATAAGACGCCTTGCTCAGCAGGTAGGATCACAGTGCCGCGGGCTATCGCAGACTGGCGCGGACCAGGTTGGCTCGGGTCCGGCGAGGGCGAACCTGGCAGGGAATCGACGAGAAGGGGCCGCTTTGCCAAAGCTCGGGATGGGGCCGATACGACGAGAGCAGATCTGCCGGGCGGCAGCGACGGTGATCTCGCGCGAGGGCTTCGCGGGCACGACGATGCGCATGGTCGCCGAGGAGGCGGGCGTGAGCACGGGGATGCTCAACCACTACTTCGCCAATCGCCAGGATCTGCTGCAACAGGCGCTGGTGTTCGTTTCCGAGCGTGCGCAGGCGCGCATGCGCGCGGCGATCGAGGACGTGCCGGCGGGCCGCGGGCGGCTTGCCGCCCTGCTGGACAGCTCTCTGGAAGAGGGGCAGGAGGTAGACGAGACGTGGCGCGTGTGGATCAACGCCTACGGCGAGGCGGTACGCCTGGCGGACCTGCGCCACACGATCGAGTCGCGGCTGATCCCGTGGTACGAGCTGCTCGACAAAGCGCTCGAGGGACTCGTGCCGCCGCAGGAGAACGGCGCGATCCCGTGGGCGTGGCGCTTGGACGCGATCCTCAACGGGCTGACGCTGCAGGCGCTCACCTCGGAGGCGGCGCTCGACAGCGAGCGCATCCGCGACGAGGTGATCGGCACGCTGTTCGGCGAGGTGCCGGCGGCCGCGAAGGCCTCGGCGCGCTGAGCCGCTCGCCGTCGTCGAGCGCCGTCGTCGTCGGCCCGCCGAGTGCGGGCGAAAGTAGGAGACGGACTCGCCCGAGTTTGCGCGGGTGCTGTCTCGCTGGTACGATTTATCCGTCCGTGATCCGAAATATCGAACGAGACATTTCGGGACGAGGGCAGGCGGCAGGCGCGGCGTCGAGCGATGGCGGGCATGCGGCTGGCTGCTGACACGGGGGGGACGTTCACGGACCTCGTGGTCGAAGCGGGCGAGGACGTGCGCCTGTACAAGGCGTCGACGACGCCGCACGAACCGGCCGACGGGATGCTCGACACGATCTCCCTGGCGGCGGCGGACGCGGGCCGCGAGTTGGCCGACTTCCTCGGCTCGGCGGAGCTGTTCATCCACGGCACGACGCGCGCGATCAACGCGATCCTGACACAGACGACAGCGCGCACGGCGCTCTTGTGCACGCGCGGGCACCCGGACATGCTGCTGCTGCGCGAGGGCGGGCGCACGGAACCGTTCAACTGGAGCTACGGCTATCCCGACCCGTACATCCCGCGCGCGCTGACGTACGAGATCGCCGAGCGGATCGGCAGCCAGGGCGAGGTCGTGCAGCGGCTCGACGAGGCGGCCGCGGTCGAGACGATCGGACGCCTGGCGACGGACGGAGTCGAGTCGGTGGCGGTATGCCTGCTGTGGTCGATCGCCAACCCGGCGCACGAGCTGCGTCTGGGGGAGCTACTGGCGGAGCACCTGCCGGGCGTGCCGTACACGCTCTCGCACGCGCTCAACCCGACGCTGCGCGAGTACCGGCGAGCGTCGTCGGCGGCGATCGATGCATCGCTGAAGCCGCTGATGACGAAGTACCTGGACAACCTCGAGCGACGCCTGCGCGAGGAGGGCTTCGGCGGGCGCCTCTTGATGGTGACCTCGAGCGGCGGCGTGGTCGACGCAGCGGACATGGCGGCGGCGCCCGTCCACTCGATCAACTCGGGGCCGGCGATGGCTCCGATCGCGGGACGCCACTATGCCTCGCTCGACGGCTCGAGCGAGAACGCGGTCGTCGCTGACACGGGCGGCACGAGCTACGACGTGACGCTGGTGCGCCGCGGGCGCATCCCGGTCACGCGTGAGACCTGGCTGGGTCTCGAGTACGAGGGGCACATCACTGGCTTCCCGGCGGTCGACGTGCGTAGCGTGGGCGCGGGCGGCGGCTCGATCGCCTGGATCGATGCGGGCGGCCTCTTGCACGTGGGCCCGCAGAGCGCGGGCGCCGATCCGGGACCGGTCTGCTACGGCCGCGGCGGCACGCAGCCGACGGTGACGGACGCGTGCGTGGTGCTGGGCTACATCGACCCGGACTACTTCCTCGGCGGCGAGATGGAGCTCGACGCGACGGGCTCTCAAAGCGCGATCGCCGAGCAGATCGCGGGCCCGCTCAGCCTCGATGTGAACGAGGCGGCGGCGGCGATCATGGCGGTGGCGACGGAGCGCATGGTTCAGGCGATCGAGGAGATCACGGTCAACCAGGGCGTCGACCCGCGCACGGCGGTGCTCGTGGGCGGCGGCGGTGCGGCGGGGTTGAACGCGGTGGCGATCGCGCGCCGGCTTGGCTCGCGCCGCGTGGTGATCCCACAGGCGGGCGCCGTGCTGAGCGCACGCGGGGCGCTGATGTCGGACTTGACGAGCGAATATGCGGCGGCGCTGTTCACGGGCTCAGACGTTTTCGACCACGACGGTGCGCAGGCGGTGCTCGACAGCCTGCGCGAGCACTGCGAGCAGTTCGCCGAGCGCAACGGCGCGGCGCAGGAGGCGGAGATCGAGTTCGTGGCGGAGGCGCGCTACCGCCACCAAGTGTGGCAACTCGACGTGCGCCTGCGCTCGAGCCGGCTCGCCTCGGCGCAGGACGTAGCGCTGCTGGTCGAGGACTTCCACTCGATCCACGAGGAGGTCTATGCGGTGCGCGACGAGCGCGCGGTGATCGAGGTCGTCAACTTGCGCGCGCGCGTGAACTGTCCACTGCAGGGCGGGGGACGGGACACGGTGGCGCGCGCTCAGGGGCACTCGAGCTCGGGCATGCGCAGCGTCTACTTCAGCGGTATCGGCGCGGTCAACGCGGCGATCCTGCGCCTGGAGGCGATGACGCCGGGGGCGCAATTCGCCGGCCCGGCAATCGTCGAGTCGTCGTTTACGACGATCGTGCTGAACCCGGGCGCGACGGCGGAACGCACGGAGAGCGGCAGCTTGGCGATCGCGCCGGGGGCGGTCGATTCGGCGGGCGCGGCGGAGCAGGGAACGAAGGCGGTGAGTTGATGGCTGAAGATGGACAGCCGCGCGACGTGGTGACGCTGGCGGTGATGACGAACCGCATGGAAGGCGCGGTACGCAAGATGACCAACACGCTGTTCCGCACGGCGCGCTCGACCGTGCTGAACACGGCACGGGACTTCTCGTGCTGCATCGTGACGGCGAACCACGAGATGCTGGTGATGGCGGAGTCGCTGCCGATCCACGTGATCTCGGGGCCGGACAAGATCAGCCGCTGGCTGAAGCACTTTCACCCGAACCCGCGACGTGGCGACGCGTTCATCCACAACTCCCCCTACCACGGCAACTCGCACGCCGGCGATCACTGCATCGTCGTGCCGGTGATCGACGAGCAGGGCCGCCACCGGGCGACGGCCGTGGTGAAGGCGCACATGGCGGATATCGGCAACTCGGAACCGACGACGCTGATGGCGACGGCGCGCGACGTCTACGAGGAGGGCGCACTGATCTTCCCCTGTGTGAAGATCCAAGAGGACTACTCAGACGTGCAGGACGTCGTGCGCATGTGCATGTCGCGCATCCGCGTGCCGGAGGATTGGTACGGCGACTACATCGGCATGATCGGCGCGGCGCGCGTGGGCGAGCGGGAGCTGCTCAAGATCGGCGCGGAAGTCGGCTGGGACGCGTTCGACGACTACGTGGCGGACTGGCTCGACTACAGCGAGGAGCGCATGCGCGCGACGATCCGCGAGCTGCCGGAGGGCAGCCGCACGGGCCACGACATCCACGATGCGGTGCCGCTGCGCGGCGTGGAGAACGGCGTGCCGCTCGAGCTGACGGTCTCGGTCGATCCGCAGGCGGCGGAGATCGAGATCGACCTGCGCAACAACCCCGACTGCCTGCCGTGCGGGCTGAACCTGACGGAATCGACGGCCGTGACGTCGTCGCTGATCGGCGTGTTCAACAGCATCGAGGACCGCGTGCCGCGCAACACGGGCAGCGAGCGGGCCGTGAAAGTGCTGCTGCGCGAGAACTGCTGTGTGGGAATCCCGGTGCATCCGGCGAGCTGCTCGATGGCGACGTCGGGCATCGCGGAGCGCCTGGCGGGCATCGTGCAACGGGTGATGGCTGAGTTCAAGGACGGCCTCGGCATGGCCTCGACAGGGCCCGAGTGCCCGCCGGCGGTGGCGGGTCTGTCGGGGCGCGACCCGCGGCACGGCAACGCGCCGTTCGTGGACATGATGATCCTCGGCAACTCGGGCGGCGCAGGGCACCCGCACGGCGACGGCTGGATGACCAACGGCGAGACGAGCGACGGCGGCTCGATGATGCGCGACTCCACAGAGGTGCTCGAGCTGCTGCGCCCGATCCGCGTGTGGACTGACCGGATCGTGCCGGACACGGAGGGCGCCGGGCGCTTCCGCGGTGCGCCCTCGCTGTACATCGAGTACGGCCCGGTCGACACGGAGCTCGAAGTGCTCTACGCGGCCGACGGCACGGTCAACCCTGCGCTCGGCGTGCGCGGCGGGCAGTCGGGCGCGCTGTGCAGGCCGGCGATGCGCAAGTCCGACGGCGAGGTCGTCGAGCTCGAGGCATGGGCGCGCGTGGTGCTGAAGCCGGGCGAGACGATCATCTCGATCTCATCGGGCGGTGGCGGGTATGGGCCGCCGCATGAGCGCGATGTCGAGCGCGTGCTGCACGACGTGAGGGACGGATGGATCAGCGTGGAGCGGGCGCGCGAGGTCTATGGCGTCGTGATCGGTGAGGATGGCGCCGCCGAGGATGAGGCGACGCGGGCTAGACGGGCGAAGCTGACTACGGACGCGACGGACAGCCCGGCAGCGGGTGGCGAGGCCGCCGAGGCTGCTCGCTCCACGCACGGCCGAGATGGCGATACGGTTCTCGGGTTGGTCGAGCCCGGCAAGGTGCTCTGGCCGACAACGTCGCCGCCGGACTGACTCGGCGGCGCGGGCGCGAGGTCGCGTGCCGCCTGTGAGGCGCCAGTGCTCAGCTCGCTTTGTAGGTGAACGATCCCGCCTGCAGCGGGGTGCCGTCGGCGGTGACGACGGTTACGTCGACAGGCGCGGCCGGCGGGGTGGCACGTTCCGGCGGTGTCAGCTCGATCTGCGCCACGCCGTTGGTCACGGGCGCTTCGCGCAGTTCCCCCTTCTCGTCGCCGAAACGGACCCAGAATCGCGCGGAGGATTGTTTTGGCGGCAGCAGGCCTTCGACTGCGATCACCACTTTGTCTTTGGGTGTGCCCTGCGAGGGCTCGATGCTCGCGCTGGTGAGGCCCGTCGGCGTCAGCGTCTTCTTCGCGACGTAGCCGACGGCGGACACGCTGGTCAGCCCGAGCAGCACGTCGGGCAGATGCGGTATCCCCTTGATCGGCGTGCTGAGCATCGTCGCGAGTGCAAACGCGAGCGCGATGGCGTTGAACAGGACGTACTGGAGATCGCCGAGTTCGGGGTCGCCTTTGTCGTCCGTCACAAGATCCGTGGGGCTTGGTTTCTTCGTCGCCGGGGGCTTCACACCCGGTTTTTCGCGAACCTGCGTCGAGACGATCTGCTTGGCGAGAATCGCCGAGCCGAGGGGACCGCCGAACAGCAATGCGTATTGGCCGACGACTCCCGAGGAGTTCGTGGCCTGCAGCGGTCTGTGATGTCCCTTGATGTAGGCGTAGATGAGCGCGAGCAGCATCGCGCCGACGACCAGCGTCCACACGGCCGGAATCGTCTTGGACGTGGAGACGCGTTTGTCCTGCCCGATGCAGATCTTCCAGACGCGTACACCCAGCGGCCAGAGAATCACGATGACGAGCGCCTCGACGCCAAAGCCGATCAGCATCCCCCATCTCACTGTTTCAGCAGCGTGCGCCATGAGGCCCCCGGAGTCGCCAGAACCGGATGGAGCCATCTGGGCGCCCCACCCTTGCTAGTTCAACAGCCGGGGAACGTACCAGATCTAGGGCGAGCGGCAGGCCGTGTTACCGCTCATCAAGCGCGCTTGACCTCCTGCACCAACCACCCGTTCCCATCGGGATCGCCGAAGCTGATGAACGAATTGTAGTCGCGCCGTTCGGGGTCGTGCCCAGGCTGCTGCCCGCCCTCGGTGAAGTGGAACACCTCGCTCGTCTGCACTCCGCGGTTGGCGAGCTCGCTGCGCGCGGCATCGATGTCGGTAACGACGAGGTGCAGGCCCAGCACGCTGCCGGCACGATCGGGCTGCTTCATCACGGCGATCGAGCAAGCCGAACCGGGCGGCGTCATCTGCACAACGCGGAAGTCCTCGCCGGCGCGGTGATCGACGAGCAGCTCGAAGCCGGCCTGTTCCAGGTAGAACGCCTTCGACCGATCCACGTCGGACGCGGGTACGACGATCAGCTCGAGCTTCCAGTCCATGGTGCGGCCTCCGTTCTTCGTGGTCTTGCCCGTAATGACGACGCCGCGCTCACGATCTCATCGCTGCGGGCGAAGTCGCGGGGATCGCTAACCGGACCCCGCGATCGGCGCGCCTTCCACCCCCTGCCCGGGCGTCGCCAGGGCCGCACCGGCGCAGGGCTGCTGCCAGGTCACCTCGAACAGTCCGCACAGGTCGCCGGGCTGATAGCTCGTGAACCTGTAGTTGCCGCTGTCCATGATCTCGTTTTCGAGAGCCGGCGCCGGCGGCGGGAACGGATGATTGAGGCCGAGGGCATGCCCGATCTCATGCAGGAGCACGGTCAGCGCCTCGGCCGCCTGCCACGATTTCTGCGAATCGAGTTTCACGTCGCCGGCGAGCGCGAACGCGCCGGCACCCGTCCTCGGACCTCCCAGGCCGGCGAGACCGGGGGGCAACGGCCCAAAGCCGATCGTGAGCGTCACACCGGGCTGCTTGCTCGCCGCTCCCGGGACGGCCAGGTAGTCGAGCGAGCGGGCGAATGAGATGCCTGTCGCTGCCGCCGCCTGCGCCAGCGCTTGCGAGATCAGACCTTCCCAACTCGCGCCGGCTGATTCGATCAGCGGCGGCTCGCCATAGGTGTCGATCGCCCACACGTTCAACTTGCAGGGGTTCCAGCCGTGAGTGACCTGCGGCGCAGAGAGCAGGAAGAAGTTGGGGTCGTACGGCGGCGCTGCAGGACGGCGTGAGCCACAGCTGGCCTGCAGGTACTGGGCGACGGTTCGGACGGGCCCGGGAAGCCTGAGCGCCAAGCAGCTGGCGGCGAGGTGGGTACGCGCGCAGATCCGCGCCGTTACGACGTCGCCCATCAGCGCCGGCGTCAGCACGAGGCTGACCGAGCGCGACAGCCGACCTCCATGCCCGTCGAGCCATTCGATCGACAGTTGCAATGGACGCAGCGCTGTCCAGCGCCCTCCGCTGACTGCGAATGTGCTGCCGACGAGCACCGGTGAGAGAGCAGCGCCGGCCGACAGGGAGACGAGCTGTGGCCGGCTCCTGAGCCTGGGGCATTCTCGCGGCGGCACTCCGCTTCGCCGCACACAGACCGGATTCGACCCCCGGGCCGCGAAGCCAGATGCCGGCCACAGACAGAGGGCGATCAGTCCGAGTGCAGCGGCGCGCGCGAGCGGCTGCGAAGTCTTGGCGTGCCTGCGGCCGATCACTGTTTCGATCCTAGCTTTCGATCGGCTGCGGACGTGCACCTCGACGAGCCTCAATAGACGAACGCCGAGAGCGCCTGTGCGACATCGGCAGCCGGGAGCGGCCCGAAACGTAGCGTCCAAGCCCCATCGAGCTCCTGGCGGAACTTGTGCACGACGCCTATCCGTTCGAGCTCGTCTTGATGCTGCTGCGCCCGCTTGTAGCCCGTCTCGCCCTGGAAGGTGGCATCGAGGCCGTAGCGTCCGTCGTCGACCGGCCAGATCGTAATCCGGTCAGGCACCGGGCCGGCGTGGGCAGGGAGCAGCTCCTCCGGCATGTCACCGGCTTCATCGGCCATCGATTCGGCTGACTTGAATGCCTCGCCGGGCGCAATTCACTTCAAGATCCCGTCGTGCCTCCAACCGGCGGGCTGGCGCCCCGATCCGAAGCGTCGTCCCCGGGCGACGGCATCCCCCTCCCGCACACTGGTCTGTTGGCTATCGGAGCAGACCACGACCCCCTCGCGACAGCGAAGCGCGACGATCAGAGTCACCGCTCGGACGTGCCGTCAGGACGCTCTGCGAAAAACCGAGTTGACGGCGAAGTCCGGGTGCTCGGTATACAAATGCTCGAGCAGCTCCCCGAAGGCCACGCTCGAGACGTACCGCTTGACCTCGAACAATTCGCGTACCGCGTCCAGCAGGCCTTCATCGTCCGTTCGCCTCAGGATCCGCCTTGCTCGGTCGAATGTCGCATCGGTGGGCTTGTGCAAACGCCAGTGCGCGCCCTTCACTGGCACGAGCTCGAACCACCCGTCGTCGGCGAGACGATCTAGATCTGAGTCGAGGTCGTCGCTGATCGGGCCATAGATACCGGGCTCGAATGCATAATGCGACCCAGGCGGTGCACCGGGACACCGCGAGAAGAGAAACAGCCCCTCCTGGATGCGGACTGGATCGAGTCCCTCGGGCGCGCCCTCGAAGGCTATGAACAGAAGCAGCCAATCGCTTCGCGCGATCGCCAACCGGCCGCCCGGCGTCGAAACAAGCCCCCGCAGAGAAGCTACCCGGCGGCCCCTCGAAGTCACGGCACCTCGCATGCTGACAAAACGCAACATCTGCTCATCATCGCACCCCGCCCGGCTGCGTCGATGCCCCGCTGCCGTCCGGATCCACGCCCATCTCCCCCGGGAAGTGGCACGCCGCCCAGTGCCGCTGCCCGTGCTCGAGGAGCGGCGGGCGCTCCCCCTTGCAGATGTCCCGGCCGCGCCCGACGGGGCAGCGCGGCTCGAACGGGCACCCCTTCGGCCGGTCCACGACGGAGCCGATTTCGCCGATCGGATGCGCGCGTTGGGCGCGCCGGCTGCGTCCGCCGGCCTGCGGCACTGGCACGGCCGAGAGCAGCGACACGGAATATGGGTGGAGCGGTTTGCGGAACAGCACCTCGCGGTCGGCGAGCTCCATCACCTGGCCGAGATAGAGCACGGCGACGCGGTCGCAGAAGTACTCGGCAACGGCGAGGTCGTGTGAGATGAACATGTAGGTCAGGCCGAGCTGCGTCTGCAGGCGGCGCAGCAGGTTGAGCACCTGCGCCTGCACGGAGACGTCGAGCGCCGAGATCGGCTCGTCGAGGATCACGACGTCCGGGCGCAGCACGAATGCACGCGCGATGCCGATGCGCTGGCGCTGCCCGCCGGAGAAGGCGTGCGGACGGCGTTCGGCCTGCTCGGCCGTCAGGCCGACGTCGGCGAGCATCTCGAGCACCGCCGCGCGCCGCTGCTCGCGGTCGCCGATCTCGTGTACGAGCAGCGGCTCTTCAACGAGCGCGCCCGCCGTCATGCGCGGGTCGAGCGAGGCGAAGGGGTCCTGGAAGACGAACTGCATGCGCCGGCGCATCGCTCGCAGCTCGTCGCGATCGAGCTCGGCGAGGTCCTGGCCCTCGAACAGCACGCGTCCGCCGGTCGGCTCGAGCAGGCGCAAGAGACAGCGCGCGAGCGTCGACTTGCCGCAGCCCGACTCGCCCACCAGCCCGAAGCACTCGCCCTTGCGCACGGACAGCGAGATGTCGTCGAGCACCGTCACCGCGACCTTGCGCCCGAAACGCTCCTCGCTGCGGATCTCGAATGTCTTCGAGAGACCGTCGGCCTCGAGCACCGGCACGTTCGGGTCCTCGGCGGCGATGCCGGCGCCGGCGCTCGCCGGCGCGCTCGGGCCGGCGCTCGCCGTGTCCTCCTGCCCGCTCATACCCTCACCTCGTCGACCCGCTGCTCGGCGAAGTGGCACTCGACGCTCGCGGTGCCCGCCGACCCCTCGACCGTGTGCGGCTGCGGCGCCTGGCGCCGGCACTCGGGGATGTCGCGCCCGACCGGACAGCGCGGCTGAAACGAGCAGCCGGTCGGCAGCTGCGCGAGATCGGGCGGGAAGCCGGTGATCGCCGGCAGCGGACCGTCGGCCAGCCGCTCCGGGTTCGGCACGCACTTCAGCAGCGCCTCGCTGTAGGGGTGAGTGGGGTTGAGGAAGATGTGATCGACGCCGGAGGTCTCGACGAAACGCCCCGCGTACATCACAGCGATCGAGTCGCAGAAGTCCGACACGATCCCGAGGTTGTGCGTGATCAGGATCACCGCGGTGCGGTGCTGCTCGACCAGGCGGTCCAGCAGCGCCAGCACCTGCGACTGCGTCGTCACGTCGAGCGCCGTCGTCGGCTCGTCGGCGATCAGCACGCTCGGGTTGTTGGCGATCGCCATCGCGATCGCCACGCGCTGGCGCATCCCGCCCGAGTACTGGTGCGGGTAGTCGTCCAGGCGCCGCTCGGCCTGCGGGATGTCGACTTCTCCGAGCAGCTCCGCCGCGCGCTTGCGCGCTACCGCGCGACGCAGGTCCGGGTCGTGCGCGGCGATCGCCTCGATCACCTGCGAGCCGATCGTCTTGACCGGGTCCAGCGCGCTCATCGGGTCCTGCAGCACGAGTGCGATGTCCTTGCCCCTGACCGCGCCGAGCCGGCGGTCGGACAGTTTCGAGATGTCGCGACCACCGCCTCCGGCGGCGGTGCCCCCGAGCCGGATCTCGCCGCCGAGCACGCGTCCCGGCGGCTCGATCAGGCCGAGGATCGAGAGCGCGAGCGCCGACTTGCCGGAGCCCGACTCGCCGACCACGCCGAGGCGCTCGGTCGGGCGCATGTCGAAGCTCACGTCGCGCACCGCGTGCACCGTGCGCTCGCCGTCCTCGTACACGGTGCTGAGGTTGCGCACCGAGAGCGCGAACTCCGAGGACCCGGCGGCCTGGGCCGCGCCGTTCGCCGGCGGCGGACGATCGGCAGCCGGCGGCGCGTCGTGCGCCTGCGTGGCGCCCCGTCCGAGGATCTTCCGCGTCAGTCGCATGACTAGGCCGTCGCCACCGAGGGGATGCGCACGCGCGGATCGATCACGGCGTAGAGCAGGTCGACGATCAGGTTGACGAGCACGAACATGACCGCGCTGAGCAGGATGAACGTCTGCACGATCGCGTAGTCCTGCTTGACGATCGCGTCGAACACGAGCGAGCCGATCCCGGGCCAGTTGAAGACGCGTTCGATCAGCACGCTGCCGGCGAGGAATTCGCCGAGCACGAGCCCACCGGCGGTGAGCGTCGGCAGGAACGCATTGGGCAGCGCGTGGCGACGAAAAGCGGTCCAGCGACGCAGGCCCTTGCCGCGCGCGACGGTGATGAACGGCTCGCGCGATATCTCCAGCAGATTCGCGCGCAGCAGCCTGACGATGAACGAGAACGAGGACAGCCCGAGCGCGACGCCGGGCAGGATCAGGTGTTCGATCGCCGACCAGAACGTGCCGAATTTGCCGGCGATCAGCGCGTCGAGCGTGTACAGGTGGGTGACGCTCGGCGGCGGGTTGGCCTGAAGGCCCAGCCGCCCCTCCGGGCCCGGCAGGATGTGGAACGAGCGGAAGAACACGATCAGCAGGATCAGCGCGATGAAGAACGGCGGCGTGCCGAAGCCGAGGTAGGCCACGCCGCGCAGGATCCGGTCGGCGATCGGGCGGCGGCGGTAGGTGACGAGCAGCGCCGCCAGCACGGCGCAGATCATCGTGATCCCGAACGAGAACAGCGCCAGCTCGATCGTCGCCCCGAGCCGTTCGCCGATCAGCGCGCTGACCGACTTGCCGTCGGCGTAGGAGTAGCCCCAGTTGCCCTCGAAGAAGTGCGAGATGTAGAGCCAGTACTGCGTGAAGATCGGCTTGTCCAATCCGATCTCGCGGTGCACGGAGGCGACCGCCTGCGGCGTGGCGAGCGGGCCGACGATCAGCCGCGCCGGGTTGCCCGGCAGCGCGCGCATGATGATGAACGCGAGGATCGTCGCGCCGATGATCGCGCCGAATGAGCCGAGCACCCTTTTGGCGACGACGACACCCATGCCTACAACCTCGCGTACTCGCCGCGCGGGTCGAGCAGGTCGCGCATGCGATCCGACAGCATGCCGGCGGCGGTCACCGTGACCAGCAGGCCGACGCCGGGGAAGATGCTGATCCACCATTGGCCGGTCAGCGAGTAGGAGAGGCCTTCGGTGATCATCGCCCCCCACTCCGGCGTCGGCACCTGCGCGCCGAGCCCGACGAAGCTGAGCGAGGCGAGACCGAGCACTGCGTAGCCGAAGGCGGCGGCCATCTGGATGAACAGCACCGGCAGCATGTGCGGGATCACGTGCCTGCGGATCACGCGGGTTCGGGTCATGCCGATTGCGTAGGACGCTTCGATGAAAGGCAGCGAGCGAATTCGCAGCGCCTCGCTGCGCAACAGGCGCGCGTACCACGGCACCGACACGAGCGCAACGCCGATCGCGGCCGTGTTCAGCCCGATGCCGAGGCCGACCGTCACGGCCATCGCGAGGATCAGCGGCGGGAACGCGAGGATCGCGTCCATCGCACGCATCGCGACGCCGTCGCTGACGCCGCCGACCGTGCCCGCGAGCAGCCCGATCAGCCCGCCGATCAGGGCCCCAGCGACGGTCACGATGCTCGCGACGAGCAACGAGATGCGCGCGCCGTCGGCGAAGCGCGCGAACACGTCGCGGCCGAGCTGGTCGGTGCCCATCGGATGCGTCGTCGACGGGCTCTTCAGCGAGTTGATCAGATCCTGCGTATCGGGGCCGTACTTCCACAGGATCGGCGCGAAGATCGCGAACAGCACGAGCAGCACGATCACGCCGAGCGGGAAGGCGATGCGACGGTCGGAGAGGATCGCGCGCGAAGCGCGCCTGGCGCGCTCGGAGACGCTCGCGCCGGGGGGCGTGGACGGCCCTTGCGGGCGCAGCGCAGGAGCGTCGTGCCCACCAAGGATCAGCGGCCCGGAGCTCATGCGCTAGGTCCGTACTCCCGTTCGATCTGCAAGTCCGCTGTTCGGTATATTACCGGCGGTAGAGCAGCGCGATGGACCGCCTGCGACCGGAGCAAGAGGAGTCGGCTGTGATTCGTCACGCAGTGCAAGACTGGCCTTCGTCATGAGCGATCCGGCGATGCTCACATGTGCGGTGGCTGGGGGCATCGTCACCGGCAACCCTAACCAGCCCGCGACGCGCGAGCAGGTGATCGAGCAGGCCATCGGCGCCGCGCGCGCCGGAGCGAGCATCGTGCACATCCACGCGCGCACGCTCGACGGTGAGATGACGCAGGCACCGGAGGACTATCTCGCGATCAAGCAGGCCGTGCGCGAGCAGGTCGACGACGTGGTGCTCAACTTCACGACCGGCGGCAAGCTCGGCTCCGCCGCCGAGGAGCGCCGGCGCTCGCTGCAGGCCGAGCCCGAAGTCGCTTCGCTCAACTGCGGCAGCATCAACTTCGGCCCCGACGACGTCGTCTTCCTGAACCCCAAGTCGCTGATCGAGGAGCTCGCCGAGGAGATGGCCGACCGCGGCATCGTCCCCGAGTACGAGTGCTTCGATATGGGCATGGCCGTGACGGCCGCGCGGCTGGCGACGACGGCGCGGGGCGCTCCCGGCTTCCTGCACATGGTGCTCGGCGTGATCGGCGGCGCGCCGTCGACCGTCGAGTCGATCCAGCTGTTCGAGCGCCTCGTGCCCGACGGGCTGCCGTGGATGGTGACGGCGATCGGGCGCCACAACTTCCCGCTGATGGCCGTCACGCTCTCGCTCGGCGGCCACATCCGCACGGGCCTCGAGGACGTCGTCTACGTCGCCCCCGGCGAGTACGCCGAGTCCAACGCCCAGCTCGTTATGCGCGCGAGGACGCTGTGCGAGGCGATCGGCAGGCCCGTCGCGACGCCGGCGCAGGCACGGGAGATCCTGGGGATCGGCTGACGGGCGGCGCAGCGACCGGCTCCCAGGCGGTGTGTCGGCGAGCGATCTGCACACGAGCGAGGCGGCTGGCGACCCGAGGCCAAAGGTCCGAAGTGGTCGAAAAGATGACATATCGATCAGTCGGTTTGGAACGTAGTCCTCTGTCCGAACATTGTCAAGCGACTGCCGGCCAAGGCTTTCGAGAGGTGTCGAAGCCCCTCGCGGCGGAGTTGGAGCGGGGGTTCCTTGACGCTGACCATACGCAGGGGTAGGTTGCATATCGACTGATCGTCATCAAACACCCAGACCGTGCTGCGACCGTCGAGCGTGGGTGGTGGACAGCCCGCAGCGCGCTTCGAGCTCAGCTCGTGGAGCAAACGAATGTTGCCTCGGGACCCAGCCGTCGAGTAGGTTCGGCGCGTAGGGAAACCAGCGACGGAGGCGCCCCCCGATGAACCGCACTAGCGATGGAGGCCGGATGACCCGCACTACCGATGGAGGCACGATGAAATCCACCAGCAGGTCGGTCGCCCGAGCAAGGCGCCTCGCCCTCGCCGCCACGGCGGCGCTCGCAGCCGTGCTTCTGCTCGCGGCGTGCGGCTCCGGCTCCAGTTCGAGCTCTTCGAGCTCGGGCTCCTCGAGCTCCGGCGGGCTCAGCAAAGCTGCGAGCAACCCCAACTCGACGCTGATCGTCAACAACGCCGTCCCGATCGCGACCCTCGACCCCAACTTCACGACCAACGACCAGGACCCGGGCTTCGACGGGGCGATGTACTCGACGCTCACGCAGGTCGACCACGAACCGGGCAAAGTCGAAGGCACGACGCAGCAGAACCTCGGCGTCAGCGCGGTCAAACCGTACCTCGCGCAGTCCTACGCGTTCAGCGACGGCAACAAGACGCTGACGTTCCACCTGCGTCCGGGGCTGAAGTTCCCGGGCGGCGACCCGGTCGACGCGAAAGCCGTCGTGTGGTCGCTGAATCGGGTAATCAAGGCAGGCGTCGGCGGCTACTCGGTACTCGAGGAAACCGACTACACGCCACCGCTGATCACCTCGATCTCCGAACAGGGCCCGCTCACGGTCGTGATCAAGTACAAGCGCCCCGCCCCCAACCAGCTGCAGGTGCTCTCGACGCCGACGGCCGGCGCGATCTACGACCCGAAGCTGGTCGAAGAACACGGCGGCCAGCAGAAGGAAAAGCCCAACGAATGGCTCGCCAGCCACTCCGCCGGCTACGGCCCGTACCTGCTCAAGAGCTACCAGCCGAACCACCAGATGGTGCTCGAAGCGAACCCGAACTTCTTCGAAGCAGCAAAGACGAAGAAGATCATCCTCAACATGATCCCCGACAACGAAACGCTGCTGCTCGATGCACAGTCGGGCTCGGCCGACATCACGTTGGGGCTGACCAACCAGGCGGCGCACAGCCTCGTCGGCAACAGCTGCTGCATCGTCGGCTCGTTCAAGTCGCGCCAGGCGGAGACGCTGAATTTCCCGCAGAACGCGCGTAAGCCATGGCTGAACGACAAAGACCCGTTCTTCAAGAACCAGGACTTCCGTCAAGCGCTGACGTACGCGTTCCCGTACGAAGCGGTCCTGCAGAAGGTCGGCTACGGCTACGGCAAGCTGTACTTCGGCGAGTGGATGCCGTCGTACTCCTGGTATGACCCGAAGGTCGGCGCGCCGCGTGAAACGAACGTCACCAAGGCGAAAGAACTGGTCACCAAGTCGGGTGTCAAGACGCCCGTCAGCTTCACGATCTACGTCGGCCAGGGCGACAACATCGGCAAGGAAATCGCGACAGCCGCGGCCGGTGCCTGGCAGCCGCTGGGCGTCAACGCCAAGGTCCAGGTCGTCTCACCGTCGGCCTTCCTGGAAGTCGTCTACACCAACCACGACGGCGCGACGGTGTTCCTCGACGGTCCTCAGGTCGTGGCCCCCGACTACCACTGGGCCTATGACCTGCAGTGCCCGCCGAACAACCAGTTCAACGACACCAACACCTGCGTCCCCGCGGCGGACAAGATCATGAAAGAAATCCCGTACGTGACGCAGGAACCGAAGCGTCAGGAAATGCTCAACAAGGCCGACGAACTGTACATCGAAAACTCGCCGCGAGTGTGGGCTTACGACAGCGAACTGGTGGCCGTGCTCGGCAAGAACGTGACGAGCTACTACTCCTCGGACCTGCCCGACATGCGCTTCTGGGCCAAGGGCTAGAAGGCGCCCTTCCGCCAACACGCCGCCTGCCGGCGCCCGGACTCCTCCTCTGGTCCGGGCGCCGCCGACGGCGCGTCTCACCTCCCGCCTCGCCCGGCGATTGCCGGCGCGCGCATCGCCAAAGCGGGAGGCCCGCTAGGCCACAACCCGCGACGAAGCGCCAATCGAGCACCGGCGTGCCGCGCTCAGCGCCAGGCCCCGCGTCGCCGCCCTCCGCTGTGCCGCCCTCGGCCGCGTCGCCGGCCGGCCCGCCGAGCGCGACGACACGCGAGCGCAGGTGGGCGAGTGCGCCGCCCTGCTCGAGCGGCTCGCAGCGCTCGAGCTCGAGCTCGCTGTGCAGCGTGTCGCCCTCGTGCACCGGCGCGAGGTGCGTGCAGGAGTGCCAGCCGACGATCGTCGCGATCTCGGGCAGCAGGCGCGAGGCCTGCGCCGCGGCGACGCCGATCGTGTGGCCGCCGTAGACGAGCCTGCGTCCGTCGCGATGCGCGTGACGGTCGTGGTGCACGGCGGCCACGTTGAGGCTGAGCCGCGCGAGCTCGGGCGCGGCGCTGACCACGTCGCCGCCCTCGGCCGCCCAGCGCGTGCCGGGCGCCAGACGCGAGAGGAGCTCGCGCTCGCCGCCGTGCGCGGCCGCCAAGGCGTCGAGACGCCAGCCCGCGGTCGCCTCGCGCAGCGCCGCCGCGTCGAGCTGCTCGGGGATTCCCTCGAAGGAGTCCTCGTGTCCCGTGCGACCGGCCGGGTCGCGCAGCGGCAGCATCGCGCAGCGCCAGAAGTCGAGCACGGCTCGGCCCGACTGATCGCTCGTGCGCACGCGCAGCACCACGAGCCCGCTCGCAGGGCGCCCTGGCCGCGGCGTCGTCTGACGCAGGGCGACGACCTCTGTGTCGGTCGACAGCGTGTCGCCGATCACAGGCATCCGCGCCAGCACGAGGCCGCGGTAGAAGAGGTTTGCGATCACGCGTCCCGTGAGCAGCGTCGACTGCCCGATCGCCACGTCCCAGACGAGCGCCGGGTGGGCGAGCGCGGACGGTGCGCCGAGCACCTCGCGCGCGAGCGTCGCGTCGAGCGCCAGCGCGAGCCGGTCGCCGACGATCGCCTGGTGCACGGCGGCCATCCCGTCGGTCAGCGTCACCGACGGCGCCGCGCGCTCGACGTGCCCGACCGTCAGATCCTCGAAGAAGGGAGGCATCGCCGGCTGCCGCGATCAGACGCCGGTGACGGACAGGCCGTCGGCGACGGCCGCCCCCGGCGCCGGCGCGCGCCTGCCCGAGAGCGCGAAGAAGCCGACCAGCAGCATCCCGGCCATCACCGCATACGTGACGCGTTGCCCGGCCACCTCGGCGAGCGCGCCACCGCCGGCCGAGCCGACGATGTTCCCCGGCGGCCAGGTCAGGTCCATCATCGCGACGACCATCAGTTGCCCCAACCCGGCGGCGGCGCAGGCGTCGGACAGCATCACCATCACCGGCGCCCACAGCACGCCGATCAGGATCAAGGCCAGCGCGATCAGCGCCGCCGTGCCGAAGCGCGTCTGCATCCACGGCAGGGCGACGACGACCGGCGCGCACGCGAGCAGGCCGGCGCGCACGGGACCCAGCGGCCCCCGACGATCCGACCAGCGCCCGTAGAACGGGCGGATCGCGATGCCGAGGATCGCCGCCGCAGCGAACGTGAGCGCGATCTCGCCCGAGCCGCCGCCGAGGCGGTGCTGCTGCAGCGGCGCGAGCACGCTGATCGCCGCGAGCACGATCGCCGGCAGCAACGTGATCCACATCACCTTGCGCACGTTCGTGCTCGACAACGCCTGAGCGAGGCCGAGGCGCTTCTCGGCAGGCGCCGGCGGCGCGGAGAAGCGCGTCGTGATCAGCGCGAGCAGGACGCACAGCGCGGCGATCGCGGCGAACGTCGCGCCGCGACCGGCAGCCGCCGCCACGCCGCCGGCGGCCGGGCCGGCGATCGCCCCCGCCTCGCTCACGCCGAAGGCGAAGCCGAGCAGTTCGCCGCGGCGATCGACCGGCGCCACCTCGAGCAGCCACAGCATCGCCGCCGTCCAGCACGCCGCCCCCGCCAACCCCTGCGCGAAGCGCGCCGCCAGCAGCGCGTCGTAGTCGTGCACGAGGCCGAACAGCACGCTCATCGCGGCGAACGTCGCCAGGCTGACGATCGCGGTCGTGCGCACGCCGAGGCGCACGACGATCATCAGCGCCGGGATCGCGCCCACCGCACAGCCGACCGCATACATCGCCACGAGCACGCCGGCCTGCGAAGTCGACAGCGCGAGTTCGTGCTTGAGCTCCGGCAGCAGCGGCGAGAGCACGGTGAAGAAGACCAGCTCGAGGAACATCAGCGCGGTCGTCAGAGCGAGCAGTCGGCGCACGCTCCGATCCTAGCCGCGCCGCTGTTTGGCCGCACAGCCAATTTGTTTCCGCCGGCAGCGGCTGCGGCTACCCCGCGCGCTCTGCCGAGGCGAGCCCGCGGCGGGCGAACACGGACATCAGCGCGATTCCACCGGCGAGCAGCGCGAAGGCGAGCACGGCCTTGACCGGCGAGCCGGCGACGAAGCCACGCGCCGCCTCCAGCGCGGCGGTGGCAGGGTTGTAGCGGGCGACGGCGTGGATCCAGCCGGTGAGCAGGTTCAGGGGGACGAACACGGGCGCGAGGAACAGCACGACGAACACGGGCATCTGGATCAGCGCACCGGCCTGCTCGGTGCGCAGGAACATCGCGACGCCGCAGGCCCACAGCGCGGCGACGATGTTGACGAGCACGCCGAGCCCCAGCAGTCCCACGAGTTCGACGCCGTCGCCTTCGACGCTCATGCCGGCGATCAATGCCGCGACTGTGACGCAGGCACCGGTGGCGAACCATCGCACGAGCGCCCCAGCCGCATAGCCGGCGATGATCCCGCTGCGCTGAGGCGCGCACAGCAGCAGCCGGCGCGCGAAGCCCGAGTCGAAGTCACGCGCGACGGCGAAGCCCGTGAACACACCGCCGAACGCCGAGGATTGCAAGAACACAAACGCGAACTGGAACGCCGTGTAGCCGGGCCGGTAGTTGAAGTTCGGGATGCCCGCGACGCTCGACAGGCCGCCTGCGAACGCCGCGAGGAAGAACAGCGGGAAGATGATCGACGGCAGGATGATCGCCGGATTGGCGAACGTGTTGTGCACCGAGCGCCAGGCGACGCCGCGCGCGACGAAGTAGAAGCGCCTCACGTGCGCACCAGCCGGTTCTTCATCGCGGCCCCGGCAAACGACAGCGTCAGCACGCACAGCGCGAGCGCGAAGCCGAAGCCGAGCGCCAGCGCCTCGCCGTCCCAGCCGGTGATGATCAAGCTGCGCACACCCTCGATCAGATAGGAGACCGGGTTGTAGGTCGCCACTTCGCGGAACCAGTCGGTCTTGATCAGGTTGCGCGGCAGGTTCGAGGAACTGAGGAAGACGGTCACGAACAGCAGCGGGAAGAAGCCCTGCACGGCTTCGCCCGTGCCGAAGCGAAGCGCGAGCAGCGCGCCCAGCCCGGCGAAGCCGAAGGCGATCAGGATCGACAGCGCGAGCAGCACGAGCGCCCCGCCGAAGCCGCTGGCGATGCCGACGCCGCTGGCGATGCCGACGAGCAGGTACGTCAGCGACTGCACACAGGCGACGACGACCGCACCGCCGAGCTGGCCCGCGAGCAGTGCCGAGCCACGCAGCGGCGTCAGCGCGAGCCGGTCGAAGAAGCCGGACTCGATGTCGCGCGCGAGGTCGGTGCCGGCGCTGATCGAGACGAACAGCGCACCCTGGATGAACGGGATCGCCAGCGCGAAGTCGCGGTAGCTCACGTCGGGAAAGCCGGGGATCTTGCGCGCCGCCCCGAGCGCCGAGCCGTTGATCGCGAACAGCAACAGCGGAAAGATCAGCGGGAAGATCAGCAGCGCCCGCTGGCGGTACGTGCGCACGACGGCACGGCGCGCCACGGCGCCGACCTGTTCGAACAGGCTCGGCTCGGCGAGCGCGCCCACGCCCGCTGCCGAGCCACCGGCGCCGGCGCCGGCGCCGGCGAACGCGGGCTGCCCGCCGGCGCTACTGCTCATCCTCTTCCTCGCCGGCGCCCTCCAGCTTGCGCCCGGTCTTCGCGATGAAGACATCGTCGAGCGAGGGCTGGTGCAACTGCAGCGAGGCGACCTTCAGCTGGGCCTGGTCGAGCACGCGCACGATCTCGGCGAGCTGCGACTCGCCGCCGGGCAACTGCACGGTGACGGCGCCGTTGCCGTTGCGCACGAGCTTGCCGAAGCTCTCCAGGCGCTCGGCGAGCGTGTCGCCGGCGGTCGGGTCGGCGGGGACGACCTCGACGGTCGGGCTGCCGATCTCGCCCTTCAGCTGCGCCGGCGTGCCCTCGGCGACGATCTTGCCGTGGTCGATGATGCCGACGCGGTCGGCCAGCGCGTCGGCCTCCTCGAGGTACTGCGTGGTGAGGAAGACCGTCATGCCCTCCTCGCGCGCCAGCCGCGAGACCTCCTCCCACAAGGCGCTTCGGCTCTGCAGGTCCAGGCCCGTCGTGGGCTCGTCGAGGAACAGGATGCGCGGGCTGTGCACGAGCGCGAGCGCGAGGTCGAGCCGGCGCTTCATCCCGCCCGAGTAGCCGCCGACGCGGCGATCGGCCGCTTCGGTCAGCCCGACGCGCTCGAGCAGTTCCTGACCACGCTGCTCGCGCTGGGACTTCGGCATCCCCTGAAGCGTGGCCTGCAGCTTGAGGTGCTCGCGGCCGGTGAGGATCGCGTCGAGCGCCGCCTCCTGCAGCGCGGCGCCGATCGACGCGCGCACATGCGCACCGTCCTTGACGATGTCATAGCCGCCTACGCGCGCGCATCCGCTCGTCGGCGGCAGGAGCGTCGTCAGCATCAGCACGGTCGTCGACTTGCCCGCGCCGTTGGGCCCGAGGAAGCCGTAGATCTCGCCGGGCTGAACGGCCAGGTCGATGCCGTCGACCGCGCGCGGCCCCTTCTTGAACTCGCGGACGAGCTGCTCGACCTCGATTGCGGGCTGATTCATGCTCGCGCCTCCGTCCGGTCGGCGCCCTTGATGGGAACGCTCCACTTCCGTGCTCGGGTGGGGATCATGTCAAGCCACCCTAGCGACGGCGCTCATCCGCTCCCCTCGCTTCGCGCAGCGCGCGGGGGCAGCGACGGCTCGACGCGCAGGATGCGCGCGGGCAGCTTCGGCAGCCACCAGTTCCAGCGGCCGAACAGCGACACGACGGCGGGCACGAGCAGCGCGCGGATCACGGTCGCATCGAGCAGGATCCCGGCCGCCAGGCCCGTGGCGAGCACTTTGACTTCCGTTTCGGGGCCGGAGGCGAGCGAGACGAACGCGAGGAACAGGATCAGCGCGGCGCTCGTCACGAGCCGCCCGGTGCGCCCGATCCCGCGCACGACGGCCGTGTCGGTCGAGCCGGTCGCGTCGTACTCCTCGCGCATGCGCGCGAGGATGAACACCTCGTAGTCCATCGACAGGCCGAACAGGAAGGCGAACACCATCAGCGGGATCCAGGCGGTGATCGAACCGGTGGCGGAGATGCCCCAGATCACGTGCGAGCCGTGCCCGCTCTGCCACACGAGGTTCAACACACCCCACGCGGCGCCGACGCTGATCACGTTGAGCACGACGGCCTTCAGCGGCAAGAGCAGCGAGCGGAAGGCGCGGGCGAGCAGGACGAACGTGATCAGAGCGATCAGCGCGATCATCAGCGGGAAGTTGCCGTAGACGGCTTCGATGAAGTCGTGGTTCTGGGCGGACAGCCCTCCCAGGCGCACGTCGGGGCCCTCGGCGCGCACGGATGCGCGCACGGCGTCGAGCGTGTCGCGGCCGCTGGCGGTCGAGTTGTCGGAGATCGCCAGCGCATCGACCACGGCCGCCCCGTCGTGCCGCCACGAGGGCAGCTCCGGCGCGACGGCACCGTGGATGTGGGGGATCGCCGCGAGCTTGCGGGCGACCGCCTGGGACGAGCTCGTGCCTTCGACGAGCACCTCGTGCGGCAGAAGCGCCCCCGAGCCGACGCCGGATCGCTCGAGCGCGAGGAGACCCTGCTTGGCGTCGCCCTGCTTGGCGACCGTGTTGGGGTTGGCCAATCCGAGCTGGAGGTTCGACGCGGCGAACACGAGTGCCGCGAGCACGAGCGCGGCCGTGGCGGCGGCGATCCAGCGCCTGCGCACGATCATGTTCGCCCACCCCGTCCAGGCGCGGCTCGCTTTGTCGTCGTCGCGCACGTGCGGCCAGTCGAGTTTCGGGCCGAGCTTGGAGAGCACGACGGGCAGCAGCGTGATCGCGACGGCGACGCTGATCAGCGGGATCAGCATGCCGCCGTAGCCGACCGAGCGCAGGAACGGCAGCGGCAGCGCGACGAGCGCGAGCAGGCCGATCGCGACGGTAGTGCCGCTGAAGATCACGGCCCGCCCGGCGGTCTCCATCGCACGCTGGATCGCCGCCTCGCCGCTCAGGCCGTGGGCGCGCTCCTCGCGCCAGCGCACGACGACGAGCAGCGCGTAGTCGATCGACACGCCGAGCCCGATCAGCGCAATCAGGAACTGCACGATCGGCGAGACTTCGGTCACGGTCGTCAGGCCCCAGACGACGAGGAACGTGGTCATGATCGAGGCGATCGCCATCAGGATCGGCACGATCGCGAGGAACGAGCCGAACACGAAGGCGAGCACGAGCAGCGCGCCGAAGCCTCCGAGCAGCGCCTCCAGCAGAACCCCCGGCCCACCGCCTCCCCCGCTCTGCGTCGAGAGCGCGTCGTAGCCGGTCACGTGGACGGGCGCGCCGGCGACGGTGGCGCCTTTCAACGCGGCCGTCGCGTGTTTGGCCGCTTCGGGGTTGTTGCCGAACGATTCTTTGGGGTCGGGCAGCGGGTAGGCGAGCATGAACGTCGTGCGACGGTCCTTGGAGACGAACGTGTCGCTGCCCGTCGCGGCGTAGCCGGCGATGCGCGCGCCGGGCAGGACCTTCGCGACGCGCGCTTCGAGCGCGGCCAGTTCCTGCTTGACGCCGGGCGAGGCGACGGTCTTGCCGGCAGGGAGCGTGACGACCGGGAGCAGCGGCGAGGTGTTCCCGCCGGTGCCGCGGAATTTGTGCGCGATCTGCTCATTGGTCACCCAGCCTTCCTTGCCGGGGACCGAGAATTTCTGTTTGAGCGCTTTCGTGGCGGAGCCGGCGGAGGCCATGCCGACGAGCGTCAGCAGCACCCAGAAGACGACGACGATGCGCTTGTGTGCCAGGACCCAGCGTGTCAACGATGCCATGCGGTGCCTCCTTCGGTCGCTTTGCTGCCACCCCTCAGACGGGGCGCCGGGACGAAACTCATCGCCGGCGGGGCGTCATTCCTGACGCCGTCGTGCGGGTGCGGCGACACTGCCGCGTCGCGAGACCCTTCCCGCTGCTCGTTCGTCTCTTAATAATTTTTATCACAAATAATATGGATCGCGTAGAATACCCTCATGTGGGATGGAGGGCCGATACCGGGCGAGCTCGGCAAGTTCCCCGGCTACCTGATGGCGCGGCTCGGCGAGGCCTCGCGTCGGCGCTTTCACAAGGCGCTCGAGCCGGAGGGCCTGCACCCGCGCCACTTCGGCGTGATGACGATGCTCGCCGCGCATCCGGGGATGAGCCAGCAGCAGCTGCACGAGAAGACGGCGATCGACCCGAGCTCGATGGTCGCCGTGATCGACGAGCTCGAAGCGCGCGGCTTGGCGCAGCGCCGTCCAGACCCGGCCGACCGGCGTGCGCGTCAGGTCTTCCTGACCGAGCAGGGCGAGCAGACGCTCGAGCGCATCCGCGGGCTCGCGGCCGGGTTGCAGCGCGAGTTCTTCGGCGCGCTCACGGCCGAGGAGCGAAAGACGCTGCACGCGCTGCTGCGCAAGCTCGCCGATGCTTCCGTCGAGAAGCCGCGCTGAGCGGACCCGGCGGTGGCCGGTCGCGCGACTACAGCTCGACCCGTCCGGCGACGCACGTCACGGTGGCGCCGCCGACCCACACCGTGCCGTCGCCGTCGCGCTCGACGTGCACGCGCCCGCTGCGACCGAGCACGGTCCCCTGGCTGACGACGTAGGGCGCCACGGCTCGCCCCGTGCGTAACAGCCACGGCGCGATCGCGGCGTTGAGGCTGCCCGTGACCGGGTCCTCGACGGTCGTCCCGTCCTTGGGGAAGAACGCCCTCACCTCGAAGGCCTGCGGCGCGCCCGGCGGGTGGGCGCCGACGACGCCGAGCTCCAGGTCGACGAAGTCCGGGCGCAGCGCCAGCACGGCCTCGGCGTCCGCGAGCATCACGGCGACCCAGCCGGGCCCGTTGTCGGTCCACTCGGCGTCGACGATCGCGTCGCGCTCGATCTTCAGCACCTCGGCGACGTGCGCGAGCAGCGACTCCTCGACAGCGCCATCGCGCAGTAGCGGCGGCGCGGCGAAGGCGATGCGCTGCGACTCGACGCACAGACGCACCAACCCGGCTCCGCACTCCTGCACGAAGGAGCCCTCGCGTGGTGGCTGCCGATCGCCCGCGGGTTGCCCGCCGCTGCGCTGCGCCGCTTGCGCCTGCAGCCAGGCATGGCACGTGCCGAGCGTCGGGTGCCCGGCGAACGGCAGCTCCTGCACGGGCGTGAAGATCCGCACGCGGTAGTCGGCCTCAGGCACGCTCGGCGCCAGCACGAACGTCGTCTCCGACAGGTTGGTCCACGCGGCGAAGCGCTGCATCTGCCCGCCCGAGAGCCCCTCGCCGTCGAGCACGACCGCGACGGGGTTGCCCGCATAGGGGCTCGCGCCGAAGACGTCGATGACGGTGTACTCGCGCATCGTCCGAGAATAGACGCCGTCAAATAGGCTGCGCGCGATGGAGCACGTGAGCATCGACGAGCACGACGACGGCATTCTCCTGCTCGCCGTCGACCGCCCGCCGGCCAACGCGATGGACCTGACGCTGCTGCGCGAGATCGTCGCGGGCGTGGCGCAGGTGGCCGGCGAGGGTCCGCGCGCGCTCGTGCTCGCCGGGCGAGAGGGGTGCTTCTCGGCGGGCGCCGACCTGAAGGCGGTGCCGGGCTACGGGCCGGCCGAGCAGCGCGAGATGGTCTCGCTGATCAATGCGATGGCGCTCGGCGGCTACGAGCTCGAGATCCCTGTCGTCGGCGCGATCACGGGTCATGCGATCGCCGGCGGGATGGTACTGGCGCTGTGCGCCGACATCCGCGTCGCCTCGGCCGCCGGGCGCTACGGGCTGACGGAGGTGCAGGTCGGCGTGCCCTACCCGCAGGCCGCGATCGGCGTCGTGCGCGCTGAGCTCTCGCCGCAGGCCGCGCGCGTGCTCGCGCTCGGCAGCGAGCTGACCGACGCGCGCGAATGCGAGCGCCTGGGCGTGTTCGACGAGGTGCTCGACGCAGACGAAGTGCTGTCGCGCTCGCTGCACCTGGCCGAGCGCCTGGCCAAGCTGCCGCCGGAGGTCTACGCGCGCACCAAGCGCGACCTGCGCGGCCCGGCGCTCGAGCAGATGCGCGCGGCCGTCGAGGACGATCCGCTGCTCGCCGCCTGGGTGCAGTGACGCGGAGCGCAGAACGCGCCGGAGGGTGACGAAGGCGCGGCCTACGCCGCGCGGCGCGTGAGCACGACGAGCGGGATCTCGCGGTCGGTCCTGGCCTGGTATTCGTCGTAGGCTGGCCACACCTCGGCCATCAGCTTCCACAGCCGCTCGCGCTCCTCGCCGTCGGCGGTGCTCGCCGTGACTCCGATCGTCTCGCCCTTGACGCGGATGCTCGCCTGCGGGTCGGCCTTCAGGTTCTCGTACCAGCTCGGGTTCTCGGGCGTGCCTCCCTTGGAGGCGACGATCACCCAGCGATCGCCGTCGGTACGGTGGATCAGCGGCGTCGTGCGCTCTTCGCCCGAGCTGCGCCCGCGCGTGGTGAGCAGCAGGATCGTCGTGCCGCGCCAGTGGTAGCCGTGCTCGCCGTCGGTCTCGCGGTAGACGCGAACGTGCTCGGCGCCGAACAGCTCATCGTCGGACGGGGCCATCGAGGGCGAGTCTAGCGCCGCGCCGTGCGCGCGCGGGTGGCGCGGCGGTAGCGCGCTGAGCGCGCGCGAGGCGCAGCAGCTCGGAGATCTGGGGCGCCTGCAGCGGGCGGTGCAGGTAGAAGCCCTGCGCCAGCTCGCAGCCGAGGTCGCGCACGAGCTTGAGCTGGGTCTCGGTCTCGACGCCCTCGGCGATCACCTCGATCGAGAGCGCCTGGGCCATCCGCACGATCGCCGTCGTGATCGCCGTCGAGCGGCTGCTGCCACCGAGCGCGTCGACGAACGAGCGATCGACCTTCAGCCCGTCGATCGGCAGGCGTCCGAGATAGGCGAGCGAGGAGTAGCCCGTGCCGAAGTCATCGAGCGCGAAGCGCACGCCGTGGCGGGCGACCCGGTCGATCGTCTGGCTCACGCGCTCGGGCTCGTCGAGCAGCACCGACTCGGTGATCTCCAGGCACAGGCTCGCGGGAGCGATGCCGGAGCTGCGTAGCGCGTGCAGCACGGTCTGCTCGAGCTCGCGCTGGGTGAACTGCCTGGCGGAGAGGTTGACGGCGATCCCCAGCGGCGGCGCGCCGGGGCACTCGGCGTGCCACAGCGCAGCCTGAGCGCAGGCCGTGTCGAGCACCCAGCGTCCGATCGACTCGATCAGGCCGCTCTCCTCGGCGACCGGGATGAACTCGCCCGGCGCGAGCAGCCCGCGCACGGGATGCTGCCAGCGAAGCAGCGCCTCGACGGCCACGAGCGCTCCGTCCTCCAGCGAGACGATCGGCTGGTAGACGACGCGCAGCTCCTCGCGCTCGCGCGCGCGACGCAGGTCGTTCTCGACCGACAGCCGCTTGACCGTGCGTGCCCGCATCGCCCCGTCGAACACCTCGAAGCGGGCGCGCCCGCGCGCCTTGGCCTGATACATGGCGGCATCGGCATCGCGGATCAATGCGGCCGGCTGCTGCTCGTCCTCGCCCCTTGCCACGGCGATGCCGAGGCTGGCCTTGGCGAAGTGCTCGCCGGCGGCCAGCTCGAAGGGCGCCTCGAAGGCGGCGACGAGCCGCTCGGCGATGCGCGCGGCGGCGAGCTCGTCCTCGACGGCCTCGAGCAGCACGACGAACTCGTCACCGCCGAGTCGGCCGATCGTGTCGCCGGGGCGCAGCGCATCGGTCAGTCGCGGCGCGACCTTGCGCAGAAGTTCGTCGCCGGCGCTGTGGCCGAGGCTGTCGTTGACGAGCTTGAAGTTGTCGATGTCGAGCAGCGCGACCGCGATCTGCGCTTCGGGGCGCTGCAGGGCGTGCCCGAGGCGGTCGAGGAACAGCACGCGGTTGGGCAGGTCTGTCAGTGGATCGTGCAGCGCCTGATAGCGGATGTGGTCTTCGGTCCCGCGCTGCTGGATCGCGTCGGCGAGGATGTTGGCCATCGCCTGCACGAAGTCCACGTCGACCACCGCCCAGCGCGACTCGGCGGGCGTCGCCAGCCACAGCACGCCCCAGCTGCCCTCGCGGCTCTCGATCTGGCGTGCGATCCCGTCGGGAAGCTGATCGACCCTGAGCGAGGAGCGCTCGCGCGCCTGCGTCAGACCGAGCCCGACGCGGAGGCTGAGCGTGGCTCCGTCGGGCGAGCGCTCGAGCACGGCGCCCATCTCCACGCCGAGGATGCGTGCGGCCTCGGCCAGCGCATGGTGCATCAGTTCGTCGACTTCGGCGCCCTCGAGCGCGCGCTCGCCGAGCCTGGCAACGGCGGCCTGCTGCGCGGCGCGGCGCTCGAGCTCGAGCTCGGCGAGCTTGCGGTCGGTGATGTCGAGCATCACGCCGTGCCAGCGCGTGCGGTCGTGCTCGTCGGTCAGCAGCACAGCTTCGTCGCGCACCCACACGATCCGTCCGTCGCGGTGGAGCATCCTGTATTCATCGGCCGTGCCCGGCTCGGCCAGCTCCTCCTCGCGAGCGAACACGAGCTCGCGATCCTCGGGGTGGACCTGTCGCGCCCACAGGCCGATGTCGGCGAGCCATTCCTCAGGCGAGAAGCCGAGGATCGCCTCGGCGCCTTTGCTGATGTAGTGCCAGCGGCCCTCCACGCCGGGGTCGGCGACATAGACGATCGCCGGGAGCAGCTCGACGAGCGCGCGCACGCCCGGCTCGGGCGGGAGCTTGCGAGCGAGATCGTCCGTCGGGCCGTCGCCGGGCGGAGCGTCTTGGGGAAGCGCGGACATGCCTGCGTCCGTATCGGCAGATGGGACCGCGGATGTGAGCCTTTGGCGGGTCCGTTCGAGGGCGGCTCAGCGCGCTTCAGGAGCTCGGCGGCAGCCTGCGGAACGCGCATCGTGATGGGGCAGCCCTCGCTTGGCGGCCAGCTATGTCAGTTTCTGACCGAACGTGTTCATGTAGTCCGTGCGCTCGAATTCGCCGAGGAACTCGCGTGCGGCCGCTTCTCCGCTCGCGACGAGTCCCTGCTGGCGCTCTTTGCTGAGGTCGAATTCCGTCGTACCGACGTCACCGGCGGAGATCGAGCACGTGCGCACGACGGTCGAATGGGCCATGAAGCGCTTGTCCCAGGCCTCGGTGGAGGTGTGGAAGATGTCCGTGCCGAGCTGCACGGGCCAGCCGAGACCACCAACGATGTGGCCGAGTGCGCCGCCCACCCCTTTGCCGCCCGTCAGGTGAAAGCCGAACGTCGGGCGTCTCGGGGGATGCTGGTCGACGTCGAACAGCCAGACGGGGAAGTTCGACAGCACGCCGCCGTCGACAATCGTCGCAGTCTTTCCCGTGTCTATGCGCTCGAGCGAGATGGGCTGAAAGAAGTAGGGGATCGACATGCTCATGCGCACCGCATCGGCGACCTTCACCTGCTCTGGATCGATCGGCTCGCTGCTGCCTGGATAGCGATATTTGGCGAGGTCGCCCGGCAGCACGAGCATCTCGCGGCTGGTCACATCGGCGGCGATCATGCGCAGGCGGTACGGATCTTCGCCCTTGTCCGGGCCGTCCGCGGCGGGGCGTTTCAACTGCGGGTCGGCGAAGGTCTTTCCGCCGAGCTCTCCTTCCAGCCAGTCGTGGAACACCTTGCCGTGGGCGAGGCCGTGGTGACGGAGCAGGTTGAGCCCGCCTCCGAGCACGCTCCCCCCGGGGCCCCAGTCCTCGAACTCGGCATAAGGTATTTCGCGCATCAAGCGGTCGAGCTTGCTCGCTGTCCAGTCCAGCGCGAGGAACGCAGCCACGATCGCGCCGGCGCTCGTGCCGGCGACGTTCACCCACTTGTCGACCTTCACGTGCTCATCGCCCTTGGCGAACTCGAGCAGGCCGCCGACGAGCGCGAGGCCCTTCACGCCACCGCCCTGGAACACGCCGTCGGCTTCGGTGATCGGCATCGGCCGATTCTGCCAGCTGGAACGGCAGCTCGTCAACACCACGCGCGCGACGGACCCAGCTCGGCTTGTGACGATCGCGAGCAAGGCTCGGCGAACTTGCCGCAAATTGCGCCCTTTACGCCGGTACCCCGTCCTGTAGGATTTCCGGACCCTTCCATTCTTACGAATTCTTGGCTAGGTTCGACTCATGCTGCCGGTAGCCCACATCGCAGGGGTACCCGTCGAGGAGACGATCGGGATGCTGGCCCCGAGCGCCACGCTCGTGCTCGGAGCTCTGGGGGCAGCCGCTAGGTCACGTTTGCGTCGAAGGCGCTACCTGAAACGGACACCGGTAGGCATGAGCGCCAAGCGCCGCCCGCGCGGCCCTCACGAGATGAGACACTGAACGCGATGTCAACCAATCGCGCGGTCGAGAGCATCCCGACACGGCTGCGGCTGCGTCCCAGCGTCGAGAAGCTGACCACGCAGCAGCTCGCCGCGCTGCGCAAGGCGATCGGGGAAATGGCCAAGCTGAAAGACGATCGCGGCTTTCAGCACCTCGCCTGCATTCATGGGGGGCCGCCCAAGCCTTACTGCCAGCACGGGCAGCCCGACGCGTCCGAACACTTCCACGGCGCCCCGCTGTTCCTGCCGTGGCATCGTGCTTACCTGCACTTCTTCGAGCTTGCGATGCAGGATCGCGTCGGTGAAGTCACGCTTGCCTGGTGGGACTGGACCTCGCCGCTCTCGCATACTGAGGGAATCCCGGCCGGCTACAAGGGGTCCGGCAATCCTCTCGCGGGCCAGCCGATCGCACAGGGCTTTCCTCGGCCCAAAGGCATCCCACCAAGCACGTGGCGCGAAGAGGATGACCCCGCGAGCCTGCCGGGAACCGACGTGCTGGATCAGATCCTCGGGCTCACGAGCTTCGTGGACTTCTCGACGCAGCTCGAGCAGCAGTTGCACAACCGCGTGCACGGATGGGCCGGCGGCGCCATGGGCGAGATTCCGATCGCCGCCTTCGATCCGATCTTCTACGCCCACCACTGCATGGTCGACCGCATCTGGCGACTGTGGCAGCTCAAGCACGGTCAGCCGGGCCCGCCTGCATCGGCGTACGGCACGGTGCTCGCGCCGTTCCCGCTGAAGGTCGCGGACGTGCTGACCGTGAACGCGCTTGGCTATGACTACGCCGGCTCCACGACCGCTGCGAAAGGGACGCAGTGAAGTCTCCCTACCAGGCGCGCCTCACGCTCCCGCAGCGCGAGGATGGAACGCCGTTCGTGCGTGTGGACCTCCGCTTTCTCGAGGTCGCGCACGACGCCTCGTTCGAGGGGCGGATCTTCTTCAACAAGCCCGACGCGGGGCTGCGTACGCCAACGCGCATCGAGCACGGCTACGCCGGCTCGCTGTATGTGTTCGGCCACCCGCACTGCTGGGGAGATTCGGGACATTGCTCGGCTCCTTCGGGCCCGCTGCACGGATATGACGATCGGCAGCCACATCACCTCGTCCCGCAGCTGCACGTGGTCGAGGTCACGGACATCGTTCGGCATCTGCTCGAGGCGCAGGCGAAGCTCGCCACGGTCACTGTCCTGCCGCTGGTTCGCCGCAAAGGGCGCAGGCGCATCGTCAACGAGCTGCTGCGCTTCTCGCGACTCGAACTCGTTTCATACGACTGATCGACGTCGGGTGCAGACGAGCTGCCGGCGACCCGAACCGCGCCTTGCGAGGGCCTACTTCTTGGCGTCGCCTGGCCTGCTCAGCGACTTGCCTGCGCTGTACACGAGCTTGCGCAGGAACTCCGCCTGGGTGTGGACCAGCCGCTGAGCCATCTTCAGAGCGGAGTCGGTGATCTCCTCCCTCTTGGACGGGCTGGCGCCGCGCGACGGCAGCTCCCGGTCGACGGTCTCGACGAACTTGCGCACCGAGTCGATCACCGCTCGCGCTCCATCGTCGAGTGACTTGAGCACATCCTCGGACAGCTCGGTGCTCCGCTTGATCCGATGACGCCCCCAAACGGCGTGCTACGCTGTGCGACATGAAGACCGTCACGCACCGCGAGATGCGCAACCAGAGCGGTGAGATCCTGCGCCGTGTCGCCAATGGAGAGGCCATCCAAGTCACCAATAATGGTCAGGTCGCGGCGTTGATCGTTCCGCCGGACACGGACCCGCTCGCGGGCCTCGTCTCCCGAGGTCAGGTGCGCGTGGCGCGAAACCCGGCGTCTAGCTTGCGGTCAATCATTCGGCGCAAGAGCACCGCTGACAGTCAGGCGATAACGGCCGACATCCGTGGCCGCTGGTGACGATCAGCTACCTGGATACCTCGGCCGCGATGAAGCTCGTCCTCGACGACCCACAATCCGATGCGCTGACCGCCGATCTGGCCGACAGCGATGACCGGCGGCTGGTTTCCTCGTGGTTGCTGCACAGCGAGATGCACTGCGCCGCAGGGCGCCACCCCCAAGACGTCGACCTCGAGGCGGTGCGGACCGTGCTCGATTCCGTGAGCCTGATCGACCTCACGCGCGGGGATCTGCTCGCGGCCGGCACGAACGCACCGCTGCGATCCAACGACGCCATCCATGTCGCCGTCGCGCTCAGAGTGGGCGCCGATGAGATCGTCACGTATGACGGGGAGCTTATTGAGCAGGCGACGGCGGCCGGGGTGTCCGTACTGTCACCGGGAACCAGCTCGCACCCCTGATTCAGCCCCCGCACCTGAGCGCTCTTCGTGCGCCAACCAACGGACGATGAGCCGCAAGCACTGGACGATCGTCCTCGGCATTTCCAGATGGCGAGACCCGGACTCGAACCGGGGACACCACGATTTTCAGTCGTGTGCTCTACCAACTGAGCTATCTCGCCGCTGATCGATCGTCGCATCGCTTAGCGCCCTGACGGCTCCGTGCGCGGGATCGTGCGCCTCGATCCTACCGGCTCGCAGCCCGCGCATCGCGCGCTGGCCGGGCACCCGAACGGGCCGGGTGGCGCCCTCAGCCGGCCCCGTGTTCCCACGCTTCGAGATACGGCAGCGGATCGATCGAGTGCCCGCCTTTGAGCTGCCAGCCGCCGACCCACATCTCGAAGTGCAGGTGCGGCGCGGTGGCGTCGCCGGTCTGACCGGCCTGGCAGATCGGCGAGCCCGGCGAGACGGCCTGTTCGGCGCTGACGAGCAGCGTGCCGGCTTTGCAGTGGGCGAACATGAGGTCGAAGCCGATCGCGGTGTGCTCGACTGCGTAGTAGCCGGCGCCGGAGGCCTGGTAGGCGGTCCACGTGATCGTCCCGGCCAGCGGCGCGAGGATGGGCGTGCCTTCGGCCGTGAGGATGTCCTGGCCTTCGTGGATGTGGCCGCTGCGCGGCGCGCCGTAGCGGTTTTCGGCGTCGCCGAAGCTATGGGCCCCGGCCACCGGGAAGACGGCTCCGTCGGCGACTGTCTGCGCGGGTGTCGGCACGCCGGCTTCGAGCACCGGCGCGGCCGGCGCCGGTGCGGCGACCGGCGGAGACGGCGCAGGCGCGGCGACCGTCAGCGTCGCGACGCCCGAGCTGTGCGCGGTGCGCGTGAGATTGTTCGCGTGGTGGTCATGGGCGCTGACGCTGACGTGATAGGTGCCGGCGGCGAGCGTCGCGCCGTGTGGCCAGAGGACGCTGAGCGTGCGCCCGGTGTGCACCCAGCCGAGCCTGACCACGACAGCCTGCTTGCGCGTCGTCAGGTTGTTGACGGCAACGGTCGCGTTGACGGTGTCCACGCGCGGCTCGTCGATCCGCAACGTCACGCGCGGCGGGCGACCGGGCGCGGACGTGCTCGGCACGCTCAGTCTGGTGACGACGGGGCGCTGCACGGCAGTGCTGCTCGCCAGCCCGTACTCGCTGCCGCCGGACAGCGGCGCCGAGGGCGACTGCGCGCCGCCGGTGGAGCCCGCATGGGCGGACGCGGCGAGCAACAGCGGCGCAACAGAAGCGGCGAGCGGTGCCGCGAGGATGCGGGAAAGGCTCATGCGCTTAATCTCGACGGGCGCGCGCACAGCAAAAGCGCGTCCGTCAGGAACTGCACATTCGGCTATTCCTGCTTCTGCAAGTCCTCTGTCATCGCAGCGTACGTACGCGCCAAGCCGTCGGCGATCGGCACCTGCGGGCGCCAGTCGAGCTCGCGTTCCGCGCGCGAGATGTCAAGCCGGCTGTGCTGCAACTCGCCGGGGCGCAGGTCGGCCAGTTCGGGCTCGATCGCCCCTGGGTTCTCGGCGGCGCCGGGCGCCTTCGTGCGCTCGGCGGCCTGTTGCAACTCACGCCAGATCGTGGCGACGTCGGTCTCTACGGATGTGGCGATGTTGTACGTGCCCGCCTTCCCCGAAGCGGCCAGCAGCGCGTTGACGACGTCGCCGACGTAGACGTAGTCGCGCGTCGGCCTGCCGTGCCCGAAGAGCTTGGGCGCCTTGCCCGTGTACAGGTGGTCGGAGAAGATCGCCACGACGCCGGCCTCGCCGTGCGGGTTCTGACGGGGTCCGTAGACGTTGCCGAGGCGGCACACGGCGTGCGGGATGCCGGATGACAGCGACCACGTCTTCACGTATGCCTCGCCGGCCCACTTGGACGCGCCGTAGGGCGACAGCGGCGCGGGGATGCGGTCCTCGGCGGTCGGCATCGGCGCGTCATCGCCATACAGCGCGCCGCCGGTCGAGGTGAACACGACCGGCGCGCCATGGCGTCCGGCGACCTCGACGACGTTGAGCGTCCCCTGCACGTTGACCTCGCAGTCGCGCCCGGGGTTCTGCACGGAGGCGACGACGCTGGCCTGCGCGGCGAGGTGGAAGATCGCGTCCGGCTTGACCTCCTCGGCGAGCGCCGCGAAGCCCTGCAGGTCGACGATGTCGAGCACGCGCAGCTCGGCCTGCTCTGCCACGCGACGGCGCTCGCCGGCGGAGAGGTCGTCTACGACGGTCACCGCATGGCCCTCGCCGAGCAGCGCATCGACGACGTGCGAGCCGATGAACCCGGCTCCGCCGGTGACAATCGCGCGCTCCACGGCGCGTAATCTACAGCGACGCTGCTTGGGGGCGCTGGGCGAGCTGTTCCTCGACGGCTTCGACGGCCTCGTCGATCCGCTCGAGCACGCGCATGCCGTTGCGCGTAGCCGGCAGCGAGCCGCCGACGGCCGCGCCGCCGAGCACGATCGGGATGCCGGGGTGGGCCGCGTGCAGCTCCTCGACGGCCCTGGCGATCTCCTCGGAGTCCCCGCCGTCGGTCGCACCGAGCAGGATCACGTCGGGCGACTGGCTGGCCACGGTCGACCGCAGGCGGTCGACCGTGAGCACGGTGTCGAACACCGTCTGGAAGCCGGCGGCGGCGATCTGGTCGTGCATCATCTGCAGCTCGAGCGCGTGCTCGTCGCCCTCCATGCCGGCCAGCAGCACGCGCTCGCGCGTGGGCTCGGCGTTGCCGATCATGTAGCGGTAGAGCGTGGCGAGCACGCGCCGCGTGATGCCCTTGGCCAGTCGTTCGCGGTCTGAGTCGATCTCGCCGGCGCCGTGCAGCTCGCGGATCCGCGCGAGCGCCGGGGCGATCACCTCGCCGTGCAGCGTCGTCGCGGGAATGCCGTCCTCGATCGCCTGCGCGATCGCCCCCTCGGCAGTCTCGGCGTCGCCGCGCTCGAGCGCGGCGCCGTAGGTCTCGAGCGTGCTCTCGACGAGCTCGCTCGGGTCCGAGCGCTGCTTCTCGCGCGCATCGGGGCCGGAGCTGTCGAGCACTTCCATGAACGCGTCGAGCAGCACCGGGTCGAAGTGACGGCCGCGCTGTTCGCGCATCATCTGCACGGCCTCCTCGACGGGGAAGGCCTTGCGGTAGACGCGGTCGCTCGTGAGCGCGTCGAACACGTCGGCGATCGCGACGATGCGCCCCTCGATCGGGATCGCCTCGCCGGCCAAGCCTCGCGGGTAGCCGGTGCCGTCCCACTTCTCTTGGTGGCTGAGCGCGATGATCGTCGCCATCTCGAGGATCGAGGAGGAAGAGCCGCGCAGCAGGCGGTGGCCCTCCTCGGCATGCGTCTCGACGATCGCGCGCTCCTCCGGCGTCAGCGGCCCGGGCTTGAGCAGGATCGCGTCGGGAATCGCCACCTTGCCGACGTCGTGCAGCGGCGCGGCGTGGCTGAGCTGCTCGCAGAAGTCCGCCTCCATACCGATCTGCTCGGCCAGCAGCGTGGAGAGACGCCCGATGCGCTCGATGTGCGCACCGGTGTCCTCGTCGCGGAACTCGACGGCCATCGACAGGCGGCGGACGGTCTCGGTCTGCGCGATCTCGAGCTCTGACAGCGCGCGCCTGAGCTCATGCGAGCGTCCGTGGATCTCCTCCTCCAGCGCCGTGCGCCGGCTCTCGCCGAAGCGCCAGCCGAGCACGATCGCCGATACGGCGAGCACGGCTACGCAGACGATTTGCAGGGCCGAAGAGCCGGCGAGCACGACGCCGGCGGCAGCGGCCACGGCGACGAGCGCCAGCGGCGCCCAGACGAGCCCGCCTCCGCGCTGCGGCCCCTCGTCGGGCAGCATCGGCCCAGGCCCCGAGTCTGCGGTACTCCCCACCACGCGACCGAGCTTACCCGCCCGCTCCCCGGACAAACCTCGCTCGTAGTTGGAGCGTCGGCCGCTCCGCTTGTGCGTCTTCGGCGTCCCCTCAAGGCGAGTGGATGACGTCCCACGCTGGGCGGGCCGTCGGAAACTGACTTGGGTAACTCCGCTCACGGGGTGACAACGGCCAATCGGAAACGTTTACGTCTCGTACAATCACGCGGTCGGCGGCGTGCGTACCGCGCTTGATGGGCCTTCGGGGGAGTGGACGAATGATCGAGGCCGGCGAGCCGGCGATCCGTGCTAGTGCCCGGCGTGCTGCAACTGCGCCACGTCGAGCGCGTTCGCCGGCGCCGCGAGCGTCACGGAGCTGTTCCAGCGGTCGAACGTGATTTTGCCTCCACCGGATCCGGTCTTGGCGATCTGGATCGGGTAGGGCTGGCCGGTCGCGGCGATGTACAGCGTGCCGCCCTTGCTCTTGTCGGTGATGCCTACGACCTTCTGCCCGTTGACCGTCGAGGTGCCGATCTTCGTCAGCGAGCTGCCGTGGTTTTCGAGCGTCTGGTCGACCAGCTGGCGCAGGTCGGTCAGCTGGCTGAGCGAGGCGAAGTCGGAGCTGCTCGCGGGAGCCTTCAGCCACTTGCCCTTGAACAGCTGCGCGGCGGCCGTGCCGCCGATGTGCTTGTAGAAGGCCGGGCTGCCCTTGATGTAGACGGTGTTGCCGACCTCGATCAGTTCGAACGAGAGACCGTTCTCGGAGAGCTGTCCCCGCCCGCCCTTGCCGGCCAGCAGGTTCATGTCGAGCGTGATCGGCGAGCCGCCTGAGACGATCGAGCCGGAGACGTGCACCGTTTTGGCGGCGTCGGAGGCGACTTTCGTCGCGGCGAGGATGTCAGCGGGCGATTTCCCTGCGACGCCGTTGTCGGAGGAGGCGGATGAGGACGAGCCGCCACCGCAGCCGGCGAGCAACGCGATCAGCAGCGCGAGCGCCGCCGAAGCCGCCAGGCCTTGGAGTGAGGGTCGGAGGCGCATCGAGGTCGGCACTTTACATATGCGGTCGGTCGGGCGAGGGCGATCACAGCGGCCGGCGCGTGAGCCGCTCAAGCAGCAGCACGAACGAGGAGTACGGCGCGCCGGTGCTCTGCTGCAGCGCGATCTCGCACGTGCGATTGCTGCACAGGTGCTCCTCACAGGGCTCGCCGGCCAGCTCGCCGGCCGCGTCGCGCAGCGCCGAGGCGGGCAGCTCGGGGTGCAGCAGGCCGCGGTCGCCGGCCATCCCGCAGCACGCGGCGGCGGCGGGCACGAGCACGCGCTCGGCGAGCGCAGCGGCGATCGCCTCGAGCTTGCCGGCGAGCCCGAGTTGCGAGACGGCGCAGTTGGGATGCACGGCCGCGCTCTGCGCCCTGCGCGCGATCGGCAGTCGCTCGAGCAGCCGGTCGTGCACCCAGGAGATCGAATCGAGCACCTCGATCTGCGCGAAGCGCTCGCGCTCGGCCTCGCCCAGGCGCGGCGCGAGCTCCTCGATCAGGCCCTGCGCGCACGAGCTGGCATCGATCACGACGGGTAGCTCGCCGCGCTCGCTCCAGCGCCACAGCGCAGCGGCCGTCTTCGCCGCCATGTGGTCCTGCCCGCGGCGGTAGCCCTTCGAGCTCCACGGCGTGGCGCAGCAGTGCCCGGCGGCGTCGGGCGGGATCCATACGGGCAGCCCGGCGCGCGCGGAGACCTCGACGAGCGCCTGCGGCAGCGAGGGCTCGCCCGCGTCTGCTCCGCCCGCGGGACCGCCGAAGATGCGGTTGATGCAGGCCGGCAGGTAGACGGCGGCGGCGCCTTCGCGCGCGGTGCTCGGCAGGCTCGCGGGCGCGGGCGCGGGCAGGCCGGCGGGGAGCGCCGGCACGAGCTCGGCGCTGACACGTCGGCGCAGCAGCTCGGGCAGCTTCGTGGCGGCACGCTCGCCGAGCAGCGAGGAGACGACCTGCGCTCCGGCCAAGCCGCCGCGCGCGGTGCGCTCGACGGTCGCGTAGCGCTTGGCGAGCGCGAGCGCCACCGCTTCCTCACGCGGCGTGCGCTCGCGCCGGCGGAACTCCTTGACGAGCGCGCCGGTGTCGATCGCGACGGGGCAGACCTGCTTGCAGCTGCCGTCGGCGGCGCACGTCTGTAGCGCGTCGTACTCGTAGTCGGCGAGCAGCGACTCATACACGGGCGAGCCCTCCAGCTGACGCGCCATCTCGCGGCGGATCACGATGCGCTGGCGCGGCGTCGTCGTGACGTTGCGGCTCGGGCAGACAGGCTCGCAGAAGCCGCACTCGACGCAATGGGCGGCGCTCTCCTCGATCGGTGGTTGGCTCTTCAGATTTTTGAGATGGATATGGGGATCGCGATTCAGCACAACGCCGGGGTTCAGCACTCCGTGCGGATCGGCGAGCTGCTTGATCCGCCACATCATCGCGGTCGCCTTCGGGCCCCACTCGCGCTCGACGTAGGGGGCCATGTTCACGCCGGTGCCGTGCTCTGCCTTCAGCGAACCGTCGTACTTGTCGACGATCAGCTCGACGAGCTCGCCCATGAACGCCTCGTAGCGCTCGAGCTCCTCGGGCTTTGAGAAGTCGGGGGTCAGCTGGAAGTGCAGGTTGCCGGCCGAAGCGTGACCGGCGACGCCGACGAGGAAGCCGTGCTTGCCGAGCAGCGCCTGCACCTCGCGCGCGCACTCGGCGATCCGCTCGGGACGCACGCAGACGTCCTCGATGATCAGCGCGGTGCCGGGCGGGCGCAGCCGCCCGACGAGCCCGAACAGGCCCTCGCGCACGCGCCAGGCGAGCTCGATCTCCTCCTCTGAGCGGCTGAAGCGCACGGGCAGGATCGGCGTGTGGCCGTCGAGCACGCGCATGGCGGCGGCCTCGCCGGCGGCGAGCTCGTCCTCGTCATCACCACCGAACTCGACGATCAGCGCGGCCGACTCGGCCGGCAGCTCGCGCCAGTGCTCGGGGCAGCCGTCGAGGTTCCAGGCGGCGGCGATCAGCGCGGGTGCGACCATCAGCTCGGTCGCGCGCGCGCCGGCGGCGACGAGCGCGGGCACGGCGGCCGCGGCGTCGTCGATGCTCGCGAAGTGCACCCAGGCGAGCGTCGTGCGGGCGGGCTCGGGGCGCGTGCGCAGCACGGCCTCGGCGATGAACGCGAGCGTTCCCTCGGAGCCGACGACGAGCCGGCGGAAGATCTCAAGCGGCGTCTCGCCGTCGAGCAGCGCGCAGAGGCGGTAGCCGGTGACGTTCTTGATCTCGTACTTGCGCCGCACGCGCTCGGCCAGCGCCCCGTCGGCGAGCAGCTCGGCGCGCAGCTCCAGCAGCCCGGGCGCCAGCTCGGGCTCGGCCTCGGCGAAGCGCTGCTCGGCGTCGGGCGCGGCCGTGTCGATCACGACGCCGGAGGCGAGCACGAGCGTGAGCGACTCGACGGTCGAGTAGGAGTCCCACTCCACGCCGCAGCGCATACCGCCGGAGTTGTTGGCGATCACGCCACCGATCGTGGCGATGTCTTTGCTCGCCGGATCGGGTCCGAGCTTGTAGCCGTGGCGCGCGAGCAGCCGGTTGGCGAGGCCGAGCAGCGTGCCCGGCCCGAGCCGGACGCGCGCGCCGCCATCTTCGATCTGCACGCGCGAGAACCAGCGGCGCACGTCGATCATGATCCCGTCGGTCTGGGCCTGCCCGTTGAGGCTCGTGCCGCCGCCGCGGAAGTTCACGGAGAGGCCATGCTCGCGCGCGTAGGCGATCGTCTTGCCGACGTCGGCGGCGTCGTGCGCGATCACGACGACGGCGGGCAGCAGGCGGTAGGGGCTCGCGTCGGAGGCGTAGGCGACGAGGTCGATCGCGCGGTGCAGCACGCGCTCGGGACCGAGCAGCGCGCTCAGCCCGTCGCGCAGCGGGCGCGGCGTGCCGGCGGCGAGCGAGTCGGGCGCGCGGTCGGGGAAGGCGGGACCGGGCGGACGGCCGATGCGCCGCGTCTCAGGGGTCAGCAGCGGCGCGCGCGCCGTCAAGCGAGCGCCATCCCGGGAGCGACGTCGATCTGCACGAGCCGCGGACCGTCGTTGGCGAGGGCGTGGCCGAGCGCGCCGAGCAGCTCGTCGAGGCCGCCGACGCTGACGCCGGGCACGCCGTAGCTCTGCGCGGTGGCGGCGACGTCGAGCGCCGGCAGGTCGAGCCCGGGCGCGCCTGTGATGCTCTCGAGCGCGCCGAACCACTTGAGGATCGAGTACTCGTGGTTGCGCAGGATCAGGAACTTGACGGGGATCGAGTAGGCGGCGGCGGTCCAGAAGGCGGTGATCGCGTACTGCGCCGAGCCCTCGCCGAGCACGCAGACGACCTGGCGCTCGGGCTCGGCCAGCTGCACGCCGAGCGCGGCGGCCAGGCCGAAGCCGAGCCCGCCGCCGGCGCTGAAGTAGTAGGAGCGGGGGCGCGAGATGCGCAGCTGGTTGCGCAACGCAGCGGTGCTCGAGGGCGACTCGAGCACGACGATCCCGTCCTCGGGAAACAGCTCGGCGAGCACCTTGTGGACTTCGCCGCCGGAGGGCTGCTCGCCGGGCGGGAAGGGCTCGAGCTCGACGCGCGCGGGCGGCTGCTCGCGAGCGGCGGCCGGCTCGCTCAGCTCGTCGGCGAGCGCGCGCAGCGTCAGCCCGACGTCGGCGACGATCGCCTCGCCCATCGGCGAGCGCGCGGCCTCGTCGCCGTCGCTGGTGATCGCGACGAGCTCGGCGCCGGCGTGAAGGAACTCGCCGGGGATGTTGGGGTAGTAGGGGAACACAGAGGAGCCGGCGACGAGCACGAGGTCATAGCCCTCGAGCGCCTGCGCGAGCGGGCCGACGGCGGGCGGCAGCATGCCCTGGAAGGCGGGGTGGTTCTCGGGGAAGCCGATGCGCCCGCCGCCGGTCGGCGGCGAGGCCCACACGGGCAGGCGCTGTGACTCGGCGAGCTCGATCGCAGCCTCCCAGCCGCCGGCGGAGGCGTCGATGTCGGGGCCGGCGACGAGCACGGGGCGGGCGGCGGCGCGCAGACGGGCGGCCAGCGCGGTGATCTGCGCCGGCTCGGGTTGCGCGCGAGCGCCGACCGTCCGCGCGATCTGCGTGACGTAGTCGACGGGCTCGATCTCGCGCTGCCAGTCGTCCATCGGGATCGACACGAAGGCGGGGCCGGTCGGTGCCAGCGCGGCGTTGTGGATCGCCTGGGCGAGGGCGAAGGGGACGTCGGCGGCGCGCGGGGGCTCGTGGCTGTACTTGACGTAGGGCTTAGGCACCTCGACGGCGTCGCGGTTGGTCAGGTTGGCCTGCATCGTGATCAGCGAGCGGACCTGCTGGCCGGCGGTCACGAGCAACGGCGCCTTGTTGGCGCGCGCGTTGAAGATCGCACCGACGCCGTTGCCGACGCCGGGCGCCGTGTGCAGGTTCACGTGGGTGACCTTGCCGCTGGCCTGGGCAAAGCCATCGGCCATGCCGACGGCGACGGCCTCCTGCAGGCCGAGCACGTAGCGGAAGTCCTCGGGGAGCGCTCCGAGCATCGGCAGCTCGGTCGAGCCGGGGTTGCCGAAGATCGTCGTCATCCCGTGCTTGCGGAACAACTCGAACGACGCGTCGCGCACGCTCGTCATCGCTGCGGTCTTCCCTTGCTCATCGCGCGCAGGCTACACGCGTAGCGCGATCGAGCGGCGGTCTACCGCTTCGCAAGCTGCCTGAGGATTTCGCTTGAGCCACTCAGGGGAGAGGTGAAGCCGCACGCTTTGGCGCCGGCGTCGAGCGGAAACGACCGGCCGGGCAACCGACTCGCCACTGCTCGGTCGTCATCCACCAGATCGTCGAGCTCAACCAGATAGGAGACACAGTCGGGGGCGGCCTCGACTCCTGTGGACCCGTTGGAGGAAGCTCCAGCGAACGTGAAGTCCGGGCCGGACACATGTGAGTTGTCGACGTGTGAATTGTTGATGTTGAACGTAACCCCCACACTTGCAGACAAGCCGGCGCTGTCGAGGGCCGCAAGGATGAGCCCGATCGCTTTCTCGGCGATGCCGCTCCCAGCATGGCTCAACGATGCGACGGCGGCGACGGCGCCCGGGACCGCCCGGAGCACGTCGCTGATCCGCTCCCCAAGCCGGCGTTCTTCGGGCGCATGGCTGTGGCGCAAGTCGACGCTGAGCTTGGTGAGCTCGGTGCGTTGCGAAACGGTCAGGGCATCGACAACCGCGACGGCCTGATTTCGGATTGCACCGTTGTGCGCTTGCTTGCCGGCGCCGAGCGGGCCGATTGCCACGGCCGCCGCGATCGCCAGCACGAACAACAATGGATAGACGAAGCGATAGATGACCTTGGGCTTCGCTTGCAGCAGAAACGTCACCTGCATCTTCGTGCGCAGGTTCAAGAACAAGCCGAAGCGGTGGAACCGCAGCTCCTGGCGAAAATCGTGTACCGCGTCTTCGTCGTCATCCCCACGGCTGAGGGCGTTGTAATAGGTCGACGTCACCTTCTCGACGGCTCGGAGATGCATGGCAGCTTGGGCATACAGCCAGCCGTGGTATCCGTCGACGATCAAGAAGACCACTACAACGACAGCTGCCAGAACCGCCAGCGCCGCGAGGTCCTGCTGAAAGGCGAATCCGATCAGCCCGAGCCACACGGTGATCGCGGAACCCCGAAGCAGGGCTCCGGTGCCGACGACCCCCTTGATGAACTCGTTGGTCTTGTCATAGTCGAGCTCAACGAGTCGAACGCGCTCCCTCTCGTCGCCGCTTATGGTCACCATTTGCGCGACTTTACGGCATCTTCGTAGCGCTGTTGCGATTGCACTATGCGGGTCTCCAGCTCATCCAGATCGGCGGCAGCTGCCCACTCGGCCGCTCGGCGGAGCAATCTCCCCACGTACAGCCGATGAAAGCTCGCGTACGTTATTTCGGCTGCGCCGTATGCACCTCCGATAATGTCCGCGTACATGTCGCAGAACTTCTCGAACAAACCGATAAGCGCCCGGACGGGGGCCTGCGCCTGATCGTCCTTGAGTTCAATCGCAATGCCGGCTGCAGAGCGCTTAGCCTGCGGGTCAAAGCCTTCGATCTCCTTCCCGAGGACGTTGGCGAAGAACTGGACGAAGAAGCTCTCACAGAATGTGATGATGCGCGCGTTCGCGGCTAGTGTCTCAAGCGGACTGAGTTCTCCTTTCTGCACCTCCGCCGCGAACTCGTCGACGAAGTCGAAAAGGCTGGGCTCAACCGGGGCTGACATCCGCCGGCTGGGTAAGGCCGATCAGCGAGCGCACGGCATCGCGAGCGTGAGCAACCTCATCCTCGCAGTCCCGTGGCGAGAAGGGAAGCGGTCGCCGGCTTCGCCGGCTGACTCGTTCCTGAAAGGCTCGCAACCGTGCGACGGCGCGTATCTCGTCTGTTGCGGTGGGCACCTCTCTTTCCAAGAGGCGAGTAGCCCGAGTTTGATCGAACTCGAGCACGCCGCGCTCAGCGAGTAGAGCGAATATGACAGTACGTCCGATGCTGTACAGATGTGCCAGAGGCAGCAGGAAGTAACCGCCGAATCGCCTGAGATCGTCATAGTTTTCGAGGTGACGGAGCTGGGCTTCCAGCTCCTCGCGTGAGGAAACCGGGATATCCTCTTCGAGCACATCGCGCAGTCGACCATCAGGGTCGAAGAGAATCTCTCCTTCTCGTCGCACATGGGCCCCGAACCTTGACCAGCGATGGAGATATGAGTCCAGTGTTGCCGGCGTGTAATAGGCAAACATCACACGGGCCTCGCGCAAGTCATCGGGGAGCTGCTTGCGAAGCTGTGAGGGAGTGAGCTCCGGGTCTCTGCCAAGGACGAGAAGATCGATGTCGCTCCCCTCGTGCTCTTCGCCACGCGCGACCGAGCCGTAGAGGCAGATTCCGTCGAGCCCCGGTACCGAGGCAGCGAGGTAGTCGCTCATCCTTATGGCCTGATCACGAAGACCCACCGACATTTCAAGCCTATGTTAGGCGCGTGTACGGTCGCGTCGAAAGCGACTTGGGTCGGCTCGCTCCACGCTCTCCACTAAACCCCGAGCGCCACGTACTTGGTCTCGAGGTACTCGGAAATCCCCTCGAACCCCCCCTCGCGTCCAAACCCGGACTGCTTGACCCCCCCGAAGGGCGCTGCGGGATTGGAGACCACCCCCTGGTTGAGCCCGACCATCCCGGTCTCGATTCCCTCGCAGACGCGGAAGGCGCGGTCGAGCTCGCGCGTGTAGACGTAGGCGACGAGGCCGTACTCGGTGCGGTTGGCCGCCTCGATCGCCTGCTCGTCGCTGGAGAAAGTGGCGACGGGCGCGACGGGGCCGAAGATCTCCTCGGCCAGCAAGCGCGCGTCGTCGGGCACCTCGGCGAGCACGGTGGGCGCGTAGAAGTAGCCGCGCTCGCCGACGGCCTTGCCGCCGAGCAGCACGCGCGCGCCGCGCCGGGCGGCGTCGTCGACGAGCTCGGCGACCTTGTCGCGCTGGGCGGCGTCGATCAGCGGTCCGACGTCGGTGTCGGGGTCGGTGCCGCGCCCGACCTTCAGCGCGCCCATCCGCTCGGCCAGGCGCTTGGCGAACTCCTCGGCGAGCGACTCGTGCACGTGGAAGCGGTTGGCGGCGGTGCAGGCCTCGCCGACGTTGCGCATCTTGGCGAGCATGGCGCCCTCGACGGCTGCGTCGAGATCGGCGTCGTCGAACACGAGGAAGGGGGCGTTGCCGCCGAGCTCCATCGAGACGCGCAGGACCTGCTCGGCGGACTGTTCGATCAGCTTGCGCCCGACCTCGGTCGAGCCGGTGAAGGACAGCTTGCGCGTGCGCGGGTCCTTCAGCAGCGGCTCGATCACCTCGCCGGAGCGCTTGGCTGTGATCACGTTGAGCACGCCGCCCGGTAGCCCGGCCTGCTGCAGGATCTGCGCGAGCGCGAGCATCGACAGCGGCGTCTGCTGCGCGGGCTTGACGACCATCGTGCAGCCGGCGGCGACTGCGGGGGCGATCTTGCGTGTGCCCATCGCGGTCGGGAAGTTCCACGGCGTCACGAACACGCACGGCCCGACGGGCTGGCGCATCGTGAGGATGCGCCCCTTGCCGGTCGTGTTGACCATGTAGCGACCGTGTATGCGCACGGCCTCCTCGGAGAACCAGCGAAAGAACTCGGCGGCATAGGAGATCTCGGCGCGCGACTCGGCCACGGACTTGCCCATCTCGAGCGTCATCAAAAGCGCCAGCTCGTCGGTGCGGGCGACGATCGCCTGATACGCGCGGCGCAGGATCTCGCCGCGCTCGCGCGGCGGGTGGACGGCCCACTCGGCCTGCGCGTCGGCGGCCGCCGCGAGTGCCGCCACGGCGTCCTCTGCCTGCGCGTCGGCGACCTCGACGAGCGCGGCGCCGGTAGACGGGTCCTCGACGGTCAGCGTGCCGCGGCCGGTCGCATCGCGCCACTCGCCGCCGATGAGGAGCTGCTTGGGGACGCCGTCGAGCACCGCCCTCTGCCGGCTCTCATCCGCGCTCATCGGCGGTCGCCTTCCCGCGTGCCGGGTGCAGCGAACCTTGCAGCGACTGGACGAATAGTCCTCGCCGGGCGGCGGCGCTCAGGCGCTGCTTGGCCGGCTCCGATTCGGGGTATGTCGGCGACCGCGTGCCTGTGGGCCGTAGTGGCCGCCGCAGCAGAAACGAACGAGGCACGGATGCTCACGATCGATCCAACCTACCACCGCACCCGCCGCCGGCTGGCACTGCTCGTCGCGACGCTCGCGACGCTGCCGGCGTGGGCCGGCACGGCGGGCGCAGCGAGTTCCGCGACCCCCGCGAGCACGGCCACGCTGGTGATCTCAGGCGGCGGCTTCGGACACGGTGTGGGCATGAGTCAGGAGGGCGCGCTCGGCTACGCAGAACACGGCTTCAGCTACACGGCGATCCTCGCCCACTACTACACGGGCACGTCGATCGCCACGGCGCCGGCGCATGCCCAGGTGCGCGTGATGAAGGGCGGCAAGGTGCACAAGGTGGCGCTCGAGACCTACGTGCGCGGCGTCGTCTCGGCCGAGGTCTCGGCGAGCTGGCCGCTGGCGGCGCTGGAGGCGCAGGCGGTGGCCAGCCGTACGTACGCGCTGACGGCGCACGCAGGCGGCTCGAAGTTCGACGTCTACGCGGACACGCGCTCGCAGGTCTATCGCGGCGTGGCCGCGCAGACGCCGCAGACCGACGCGGCGGTCGCCGCCACGGCGGGACAGATCGTCACCTACGGCGGGCGCCCGGCGATCACATACTTCTTCGCCAGCTCTGGCGGGCGCACGGAGAACGTCGAGAACTCCTTCCTCGGGAGCGAACCGCAGCCGTGGCTGCGCGGCGTGGTCGACCAGTACGAGCGCGGCGACGGGCACACGTGGAAGACGGCGCTCAGCTTCGCCTCTGCGGCAAGCAAGCTGCGCGGCCTCGTGCGCGGCAGCTTCCAGGGCATCGAAGTGCTCAAGCGCGGCTATTCCCCCCGGATCGTCTCGGCCTACGTGCTCGGCTCGGCGGGGCGCACGTCGATCAGCGGCCCCGAACTGGCAGCGCGCCTCGGCCTGCTGAGCACGTGGGCGTACTTCAGCACTCGCGAAGGGCCGAGCACCAAGGCGGAGCCCGACCGCAGCGGCTACTCGCCACTGAGCGCGCCGGCGGCGGCCACGGCCCCAGGGACGCCTGCGACGAGCCAGGGTGGCGGCGTCGCCTCGGCGCCACCCGCCGCGTCGGCCTCGGCGTCGGGTGGCTCGGGCAGCTCCTCGCAGCCCGAAGCCGGGTCCGGCGGCGGCACCGAAGCGCCGGCCTGACGAAACGTCGGCGAACCCAGCCACGTGCTCGCTCCCAGCGAGTGCGTACTTTTCCGCTTCTCGGGGAAACATCGACAAAGGTCGTCGATGCTCGACAAAGCTCATCAACCCCCGGCGCAACGCCCGTGCGCAGCCGGGCGCGGGATCAGAAGTGGTTGGCGGTCGAGAGCAGCGCCGGCCGCGGCTGCGGCCATGACGGCGTGGGCGGGCACGATGGCGCTCGCGGCCGATGCGGGCGCGGCAGGTCCCGTCGAAGGCGTGCTCGGCGTCGTGACCCGCGTTGCGGCGGAGCCGTCGTCGGCGGTTGCGCAGGTGATCCCGGCGACGGCGGCCACAGCGTCGCCGTCGGCGGCGCAGCAGGCGAGCGCGACGGCCGCGTCGCCGGTCGCGCAGACGGTCGAGGCGACGGCAAGCGCCGTCGCCTCGGCTGCAAGCGGCAACTCGGCGGCGGGCGGGCGGCGGGCGGCTGGCACCGAGGACGGGTCGACCGGTGAACCTGGCAGCGCGGGCCGTCCGCCCGACGGCGCACACGGCGCCGCAACCGGGTTGCGCAACGCGAGCCCCGCAAGCGCGTCGGGAAGCGGCGCGGCATCGGACGCAGCGTCGTCTCCCGATCGTCGGGCCGGTCCGCGCGAACGTCTCACACACGGCGCCGCACACGCTGTGAAGCGCGGAGGGTTCCACCCGGCGCACGTCGCGCCGGGTCCGGCCGCCGGCCATGGGCTGCCGGCCGATCTGCCAAGCGCACTCGGCGCAGGGGTGCCCGCTCGAGCGGTGCAGCAGTTGAGGCTGTCGCCGGCGCTGCTGGGCGAGGCATCGCGAGGGATCGAAGGTTTGGACGAGGCGGCGGCGCAACTGATTGACACAGCCCCGCTGACGATCGCGACGCTGCTGGGTCCGCTGACGTCGGCCCCGCTCCTGCTCCCGTCGCTCACGTTGCTCCCGCCACTGCCGCTGCCGTCACTTCCCTCGCTGCCGATCTTGACGCTCGGCCCACCGGCGCCACCACAGCAACCGGTGCCCCCACAGCCGCGAGCCCTCTGGCCGGCTGTCTCGCCCGTACACGTGGACGAAGGCGCAGGCCCGAATGTCGGGCAGCAGCTCGCTTCGCGCCCATCGAACGCCGCACCGGCGATCGCCGGTGCGGCCAACGAAGCAGCAGCTAACCCCGCTCGCCCGAGCGCGACGCACGCCATGCCGGCCCAGCGGAGCACAGCTGCCGGGGCAACAGGGATGGCCTCGCCGGCGAGCGTGGTTGCGGCGAACAGCGCCACCCCGACAGTGGCGGCGGCCGAGCGGGCGAGGAGCACGACTGCTCCACTGGGGGCGGGTCCGCAACCGGCGCCCGCCCCCTCGCCGGGAGGCCTATCGGCTGCGACTGGCGCAGGCGCAGGCCCGTCGATGCCGATCTTGCTCACGCTGGCGGGGTTGCTCCTGCCGGCGGCTCCGCGCACGCGGCGCGTGCTGCGACTCCTGGGCGATTCGTGGCGCCTGTCGCCGCTCGTCCTGATTCCAGAGCGTCCCGGCTGACTCGCCCGAGCGGCTGAGCGGAGCCCGATCGGGTGGATCGGGCGGGACGGGCGCAGCGCGGCGATCGCGTCTGCGCACTCGGAGCAGCGAAAGGAGCATGGAGATGAAGGGCCACACTTTGGTGCTGGCCGGTGAACTGGACCGCTTCTCGGCGCCGGTGCTGGAAACGGAGATCGAACGGCTGTGCGGCACGGGCGTGGTCGCGCTCACGCTCGACCTGCGCGAGCTGAGCGAGATCGACTCGGTGGGCGTTGCGGTGATCGTGCACCGCAGCGCGTGGTGCGCGCGGCGGGGTTGCGACATGACGCTGCTTGCCGATCCGGGGCCGATGCGTCATGCGTTCGCGCTGGGAGACGCGAGCGAGCGGGTCACGTTCGTGCACGCCCCGACCGAGCGGCCGGCCTCCGGGCCGCAGGCCGAGCAGCAAGAACCGGCGCAAGAGCAGACAGCACGTCCGCAGCTCGTCCGGCCGAACGCGTTTGCGCCGCCGGGAAGGGTGTCGCTCGCTGCGAGCACTGCACACGTCGGTGACGAGGACGCGCGCTCGGCATCGCTGCTGCGCGTCACGGGACGGCGGGCGAGGGCAAGGGCGAGGAGGTCGCGGCGTGCTCGCGGTCGCCGGTGAGCGCGGGTTAGTCTGCGCCGGTGACCGTCACCGCGCCGCTGCTCGCCGCCGACGTTCCGTGGCTGCTGTACCGCTCGTACTTCGCCCTGCCGAAATCGATCGAGGACGGCGAGGGCCATCCGGTGAACGCGCTGCTCGGCGCTGTCAATGCGCTTTTGAACGTTTTCGATGGGCGCCTGTCGGCGCAAGGAATTCGTTGCGTGGTGGCATGCATGGGGGCGGAGGAGGCGAAGTACCGCGTGGCGCTCTACCCGGGCTACCACGCGCACCGCGATCCGATGCCGACGGAGCTTCGCCGGCAATGGGAGCGCGCGCCGCAACTGCTACAGAGCCTCGGCTGGACGTACGCGACGAGCGGGGCGCTGGAGGCGGACGACGTGATGTTCTCCTATGCGCTGGCCGAGCAGGCGGCGGGCGGGCGGGCGCTGTTGATGAGCGGCGACCGCGACATGTACGGGGCGGTGAGCGAGCGCGTGGCCGTGCTCGAGCTGCTCAAGGGCGGCAAGTCGGCCGAGCTCGGTCCGGCGGAGGTGCGCGAGCGCTACGGCATCGAGCCGCAGCAGGTGCCCGACCTGATCGCGCTGCGCGGCGACCCGTCGGACGGCCTGCCGGGCGCGCCGGGCGTCGGCGCGAAGACGGCGGCGCAGCTCTTGCGCGAGCACGGCACGCTCGAGCAGGTGCTGGCGGCGGCGCAGGCGCTGGAGAACCGCGTGGCGCGCGAGCCGGGCGCGCTGCGCCCGCGGATCGCGGCGGCGCTGCGCGAGAACGAGCGGCTGCTGCTCGATTTCAAGCAGATCGCCACGTTGCAGCGGATCGACGTCGAGCGCCCGCCGGACGGCGCGACGGACTTCGCCGGCGGAGCGGCCTGCGCCCGCGAGCTCGGCATGCGCCGCCTGGCCGAGCGCCTGGAGGCGATGGTCTGACCGACAACTTGCGGGCCGGCACCGGCGGAGGGGTCGCCTTTACGATGTAGAATCTACAAAGTACAAGGCTCCTATGGCAATCAAGATCAAGCTCAGCAGCGGTGAAGAAATTGTGGTTCGTGGCGCCACTTTGGCGAAGATCAACGAGGCCTTCAGCCAGGCCCTTGCCGCAGATCAGCCGCTTGAGATCCGTAACTCGAGCGGCCGCGTGCTAGCCCTCAATCCTCGCCAGATCCTTTCTCTCGAGCAGATTGCTGATCCGGTCGCGGCGTAGTTCCGTTGGCCCGTCGTTCGAACTCGCCCTCAACCATCGGCGGGGTACCTCCAACGCGCCAGCGCCCGACCATGCGAGGCAGAGCGACGGCAAACGCACCCAGCACCAGCGCCAGGGACGCCAGTGGCTCCCATTGGCCTTCCAGGACGCAGTAGATCACGACAAATGCGCAAAGGGCGCCGAACGCATCGGAGCGTGCGGGCCTCACGCCTCGGCGTCCTGATGACGCGATCTCAGTGGTGAGAGCTTGCCCGTTTTGGCCGCGCGGTGCTCCTCGCGAGCCAGGAGCGCAGTTTTGATTGCATGCTCACCGGCCAAGGAATCCGCGAGAGCTTCGATCTGGGGCCTGATGAGATCCGGCAAGGAGGCCCCTCGTACGAACGCTGCTGCCTCGAGGACATCGAATGTCGCGTCGTCCATCCTGACATTGAGTTGCTTCTGCGCCATAGACGATCTTTCTATCCGGGCTACCTGGTACAGGCTACAACATACGATGTAGCTTGTGCAGGTCTACATCATCTAAGGCGTGAACTTGACCGAGATGACGTCCCCGTCAGCCATCTTGTAGTCGCGCCCCTCGAGGCGCAGCGTGCCGCGCTCGCGCGCTCCGCCGTAGCCGCCGGCGTCGACGAGCTCGCGCCAGCCGATCACCTCGGCGCGCACGAAGCCCTTCTGGATGTCGGTGTGGATCTCGCCGGCGGCGTGCCAGGCGGTGAGCCCGTCGCGCAGATGCCACGACTGCGCCGGCTTGGCCTCGCCGGCCGTGAAGAAGGCGATCAGCCGCAGCAGCGCGAAGGCCTCGCGCACGACGAGCTGAAGGCCGGACTCGCTGACGCCGAGCTCGGCGCGCATGGCGGCGGCGTCGTCGTCCTCGAGCTCGGCCAGCTCTGACTCGATACGCGAGGAGACGGCGACGGCGCGGGCGCCCTGTGACTCTGCGTGCGCGGCGATCTCGGCGGGGACATGCTCGGAGCCCTCATCGACGTTGGCCACGAACAGCACGGGCTTGGCCGTCAGCGAGCCGAGGTCGCGCGCCGCGTTGGGTGCATCGGCGGGCACGGCCACGCCGCGTGCCGGGCGCCCGGCCTGCAGCTCGCCGACGAGGAGCTTCAGCCAGGCCTCCTCAGCGACGAGCGCACGCTCGCCGCTGCGCGCCTGCCTGGTCAGGCGCTCCAGCCGCCGCTCGGCCTGCTCGAGGTCGGCGAGCACGAGCTCGGTCTCGATCGTCTCGATGTCGCGCAGCGCGTCGACGCTCCCCTCGGGATGCACGACGTTCTCATCGCCGTGCGCGCGCACGACATGCACGATCGCGTCGGTCTCGCGGATGTTGGCGAGGAAGCGGTTGCCGAGCCCCTCGCCCTCGTGTGCGCCGGCCACGAGCCCGGCGATGTCGTGGAAGTCGATCGTGTCCCAGACGATCTCCGAGGCGTCGACCGTCTGTGCGATGAGCTCCAGGCGCTCGTCGCGCACGGGCACGACGGCGACGTTCGGCTCGATCGTCGTGAACGGGTAGTTGGCCGCCTCGGCGCCGGCTTTGGTGAGCGCGTTGAACAGCGAGGACTTGCCGGCGTTGGGCATCCCGACGATGCCGATGCGCGTGCTCATGACGTGCCTCCGGCTGCGGGCGTCGGTCGTAGCGGCCCGTGCCCGTTGGAGCTCGCAGCGACCGGCCCGGAGCCGTTGAGCGAAGCACCCGCCGGAGCCCCGCCGGGGCCGCGCACGACGGCGACGGCCGTGCCGAGCAGCGCACCGGCGAGCACGTCGGACGGGTAGTGCACGCCGAGATACAGACGCGAGGCGGCCAGCCCGGCGGCGAGTGCGTACAGCGGCGGCGCGGGCAGCCCGAGCCGCGCGTAGACGAGCGCGCCGGCGAACGACGTCGAGGCGTGCGCGCTGGGAAAGCTGAGCCGCGTTGGCGTGCTCGTCAGCGGCTGGAGCCCCTTGAGCTCGGGCCGCTGCCGGCGCACGGCCAACTTGATCGCCGTGTTCAGCGCATACGTCGCCGCGACCGTCGCCGTCGCCCGTCCCCAGCGCTCACGCCGGGGGGCATCGATCGTCCCCCCGGCCAGGCCGATCGCCAGCCATACCGCCGCGTGCTCGCCCAGCTGCGAGAACGCGGCGACCGCACGCTCGCGCTCGGGCGTGTGTCCCCACGTGCGAGCAAAGCGAAGGAGTTGATCGTCGAGAGATGGCACAGGGACCTAGAGGGTCGGTGGGCAAGCCAGACAAGGACCCACCGAGCGAAGTGTGGGAGAGCGCATGAGCGAGGGAGGACGCAGTATGGCGCCGCTCAGCGGCTCTCTAGGCGCCGAAGCCGACGCGCAAATCGCTGCTCTCGGAGCGCACGTAGACGACCTGCCCGAGATCGAGCCGCACAGGGCCCTCCTCGCTCTCGAGCTCGTGCCAGCCGCCCTCGCCGAGCGCCTTGTGCAGCGCCTTGAGCTTGTCGTCGCCGACGCGCAGCGAGAGCACCTGTCCGCCCTGGAAGCCGATGCTGATCTGCTGCTTGCCGGCGGCCATCAGTGCGCCCCGGCCGGCTCGACGATCTCGGTCAGCACGCCCGCCGTCGAGCGCGGGTGCATGAAGGCGACGCGCGAGCCGCGGATGCCGGCGCGCGGCTGCTCGTCGATCAGCCTCAGCCCGGCCTGCTTGAGCGAGTCGAGCGTCGAGTCAATGTCCTGCACCTGATAGGCCACGTGGTGCAGCCCCGGGCCGTGCTTGGCGAGGAACTTGCCGACGGGCGTGTCCGGGCCCAGCGGCGCAAGCAGCTCGACGTGGTTCTCGCCGACGTCGAGCAGCACCGCCTCGACGCCCTGCTCCTCGACCACTTCGCGGTGGGCGAGCTGTAGTTGAAAGCGCTCTCCGTAGAGCTCGAGCGCCTGCTCGAGCTGCTCGACTGCGACGCCTACGTGGTCGATCCGGGTGAACACGCCCCGCAGTCTATTGCTGTGCGAGCGCGTTCGCCGCGACTCGGCGCGTCGTCCGCGATGGGGTCAACCGCCGCCGCGTCACTTGCCGCCGGCCAGGTCGGTCGCGCTCGCGGCGGCAACGACGCGCAGGCCGACGCCCGGCGCGCGCTCCATCCGCGGCGTGCCGTCCATGATCCTCTCGATCGCGTCGCGTTCGAGCACCTCGCGCTCGAGCAGCTCGTGCGCCAGCGCGTCCAGCTGGCGGCGGTGGGCCACGATCAGCCGCTGCGCCGCGCGGCGCGCCTCCTCGATCAGGTCCTGGCGCTCCTCGTCGCGGATCCGCAGCGTCGTCTCCGACAGCTGCACGTCGCCGTCCGGCGAGCGGCCGAGCCCGGCCGTGCCCATCGCGAAGTCGTGCACCATCTGGTGGGAGATCGCCGCCACGCGCTTGAGGTCGTCCGAGGCCCCCGTCGTGATCGCGCCGAACACGATCTGCTCGGCCGCGCGCCCGCCGAGCAGCACGGTCATGTAGTCGAGCAGCTCCTCGCGCGTCTTCAGGTAGCGATCCTCGGCCGGCAGGTTCAGCGTGTAGCCGAGCGCCTGGCCGCGCGGCACGATCGAGATTCGGTGCACGCGATCGACCGACGGCAGCAGCTCGCCGCACAGCGCGTGGCCGGCCTCGTGGAAGGCGACGACCTGCTTCTCGTGATCGTTGAGCACGCGGCGCGACTGCACGCCGGCGATCACGCGCTCGATCGCCGAGTCGAAGTCGGCCATCGTCAGCTTCGGCGCCCTGCGGCGCGTGGCGAAGATCGCCGCCTCGTTGCAGATGTTCGCGAGGTCGGCCCCCGTCAGCCCACTCGTCTGCTGCGCGATCAGCCCGAGGTCGACGCCGTCCATCGGCTTGTCGCGTGTGTGCACGGCCAGCACGCCTTCGCGCCCGCGCACGTCCGGCGGCACGACGAACACCTGGCGATCGAAGCGCCCGGGGCGCAGCAGCGCGGGGTCGAGCTTCTCGAGCAGGTTCGACGCCGCGATCACGACCACGCGGCCGCTCGACGCGAAGCCGTCCATCTCCACCAGCAGCTGGTTCAGCGTCTGGTCCTTCTCCCCGGAGATGTCGGCTCCGCGTCGTCCCCCGACCGCGTCGAGCTCGTCGATGAAGATAATCGCCGGTTCGTGCTTGCGCGCGATCGCGAACAGCCGACGGATGCGCGCCGCGCCGAGGCCGGCGAACATCTCCACGAAAGAGGCCGCCGACTGCGCGAAGAACTGCGCCCCCGATTCGTGCGCCACGGCCTTCGCGAGCAGCGTCTTGCCGGTGCCCGGCGGGCCATGCAGCAGCACGCCCTTCGGCACCCTCGCGCCGCGCGCGTGAAACGGCTTGGGGTCGCGCAGGAACTCGACGATCTCCTCGAGCTCCGCCTTCGCCTCGTCGACGCCGGCGATGTCGGCGAACGAGACCGACTGGTCCGAGGCCGGCTTGATCTGCTGCGGCTTGACCCGCGGCATCACCTTCAGCGTGCGCCACATCACATACAGCAGCGCCGCGAAGAACAGGATCATCAGGACCGGCGACCAGTTGTAGGCCTGCGTCTGGATGTCCTGCACGAGCGAGGTGTGTGGCGCCGCGGCGGCCGCCGGCGGCGCAGGCGCGCGGAAGCTCGTCACCGCAACCAGCGGATGCAATGTGTTCGTGTAGTTGGTCAGCGCCGCTTCCAGATGGCGCGCCGGCGAGTCGATTACGCCGCGTACCGCGGTTTCAACCCCCGCGATCGCGTGTCCAACTCCATCCACCATCCTTGGCATCAGTCAAGTATGTCTAATCGAATATCCGTTTGCGAGGGTTATCCCGCAAAGGTGCGAGATCTTTACCGTTAACCCTCATCAAACCTGCTCATACCTCGTCAGAGATAACCAGAGGGCCGTTGAGCAAGCCGGCACCGACCGCGAAGCGTTGGTGAAGGACGCAAGGAGCGAAGTGTGACCACCGCCTGCGGCGGCGGTGCCCCCGATCAGACGATCGCATTAGATCGTCGATCGGCACATGAGCGACCGAGGACGCCACCGATCGGTGACCAGATGCGCTCACCGAGCGGCCAGCGCCGGCCGCTCAGCGGCTATCTAGCCAAGCGTTCGTATCGCGAGATCCGTGAAGAACTCGGTCGCGAAATGCAGGTCGCGCACGTCGATCCGCTCGTCCGCACCGTGCACGAGCGGCGAGGCCTCGAGCATCGACTGGTGTCGCTGCGGAAAGAAGCCATACGCCACGCACTCCGGAAACGCCTCGCGAAAGTGGCGCGAGTCGGTGAAGCCCGGCAGGATCACCGGTACGACCGTCGCGCCGGCGTCGCGCTCGGCGATCCATCCCTTAATGATCTCCATCAAATCGGAGTCCATCGGCGATCGGTTGCCGACGACCTGCTCGGTGAACTCGATCGCGAAGCCGTCCTCGCCGAGGACTTCCGCGATTCCGCGCCTGACCGCCTCCTCGCCGAGGCCCGGCGGCACGCGGCAGTCGACTTTCAGCTCCGCCCTGCTCGGGATCACGTTGATCTTCTCTGACGCCGAGATGCGCGTCGGCGTGAATGTCACGCCGAGCATCGGCTCGAACATCGTCGCCAGCATCGGCTCCGCCGTGCGCAGGTGATCGATCGAGCCGCCCGCGTCGTCCGGGTCCTCGCCGATCCCGCGCAGGAACGCGACCGGCTCCGCCGTCGGCGCGTACGCCGGCTGGCGCGCCGCCAGCCGCTGCAACAGCGGCGCCATCTTCAGCAGCGCGTTCTCGCCCATCCCCGGCATCGACGCGTGGCCGGCCACGCCGTCCGTCGAGACCGTGAAGCGGAACACGCCCTTCTCGGCGCAGCACACGCCGTAGAAGCGCCGGCCACCGTACTCGAAGAACTCGCCGCCGCCCTCGTTGACGAGCAGGTCGCAGCGGACCTTCTCCGGGTGCGTCTTGGTGATCCATTCCGCCCCCAGCGAGCCGCCCGTCTCCTCGTCGACGACCGCCGCGATCAGCAGCTCGCCGCGCGCCGGGCGCCAGCCCGAGCGCGCCAGCGCCGCCGCCGCCGCGATCTCGGCCGCCACCTGCGACTTCATGTCGAGCGCCCCTCTGCCCCAGAGAAAGCCGTCGATCACCTCCCCCGACCACGGGTCGTGCGTCCACTCCTGCGCCTTCGCCAGCACCGTGTCGACGTGGCCCAGGTAGCACAGCGTCGGGCCGTCGCCCGGCGGCTCTCCCGCCGGGCGCGCGCCGTCCGCACGCAGCCGCGCGATCAGGTTCGGGCGCCCCGGCTCGGCGCCGAGCAGCTCGCAGTGAAAGCCCGCCTCGCTGAGGTGCCCCGCGAGGTGCTCCTGCGCCGGGCGCTCGTTGCCCGGCGGGTTGACCGTGTCGAAGCGGATCAAACGCGAGAGCAGCTCCTCGGCCTCCTTCGCCGCCGCCGTCGTCGCGCTCACCAGGCCGTCACGCTCATCGTGCAGTTGCCGCAGGGCTCACGCTCATCGCGCAGATCGTACGCCGATCTCCGCCACCTCCTCGCGGCTCAGCGGGAAGTGGCAGGCCGCGTCGGTCCCTGTGCCCTTGGCCTCCAGCGGCGGGTCCTGCAGCGAGCAAAGCGCCTGCGCCTTCGGACAGCGCGTGTGGAAGCGACACGCTTTCGGCGGGTTCGCCGGGCTCGGCACGTCGCCGCTGAGCAGATGGCGGTCGTCCGCGCGCAGCGTCGGGTCGGCGATCGGCACCGCCGACAGCAGCGCGCCCGTGTAGGGGTGGCGAGGATAGGAATACAGCGCGTCGCCCGGCCCGATCTCGACGATCCGCCCGAGGTACATCACGGCCACGCGATCGCACATGTGGCGCACGACCGACAGGTCATGCGCGATGAACACCAGCGTCAGCCCGAGCTCGCGCTGCATCTCGCTCAGCAGGTTCAGCACCTGCGCCTGGATCGAGACGTCGAGCGCCGAGACCGGCTCGTCCGCGATCAAGAGCTTCGGCTTCAGCGCCAGCGCCCGCGCCACCCCGATCCGCTGGCGCTGCCCGCCAGAGAACTCGTGCGGGTAGCGGTTGTAGTGCTCCGGGTTCAGCCCGACCGTCTCCATCAGCTCCTGCACCGCGCGCTTGCGCTCGGCCTTCCCCTCGAGCAGGCCATGGATCTCGAACGGCTGTCCGATCGTCGCGCCGATCGTTTTGCGCGGGTTCAGCGACGAGTACGGGTCCTGGAAGATCATCTGCATCTCACGCCTGATCGCCTTCAGCCGCGAGCCTTTCAGCTTCGTGATGTCCTGGCCGTCGAAGCTGATCTCCCCCGCCGTCGGGTCGAGCAGGCGCATGATCAGCCGCGCCGTCGTGCTCTTGCCGCAGCCCGTCTCGCCGACCAGCCCCAGCGTCTCGCCGCGGCGCACGTCGAAGTCGACCCCGTCAACCGCCTGCACGGCGCCGACTTTGCGCTGGATCACGATCCCACGCGTCAGCGGGAAGTGCTTGACCAGACCGCGCACCTGCACGAGCGGCTCGCCCACCGCCGCGTCCGGGCTCGGCTGCGCCGGCGGCTCGATCGCGCTCACAGCCCCACCTCCGGCACGGGGCCCGTCGTCTCTGCCGCGCCCGGCGTGCCCGCGCCCGCAGCTGCCGGCGCAAGACGGTCCGGTTGCTGCGGTGGCGGCGGCAGGCCGACCGCCTCGCGCGCCTGCTCCGGCGTCCCGCCGCGCTGCAGCTCCGCCCACAGCCGCCGGCGCAGCTCGGACTCGAGCAGGCATGCGACTTGGTGGCTCGGCTCGCCCGCCACCTGCTCAAGCTGCGGGTCGATCCGCGCGTGATCGGGCTGGGCGTAGAAGCAGCGTGGGTTGAAGTGGCACCCCGAAGGCCGTCTGATCAGGCTCGGCGGCGTGCCCGGGATCGGCGTGAGCGCCTCCTCGCGCCCGGCCGCGAGTCTCGGGATCGACTTCAACAGGCCCCACGTGTAGGGATGCTCGGGGCCCGCGAAGATCATCTCCGCCGAGGCCGTCTCGACGATCCGCCCCGCGTACATCACGGCGATCTCGTTCGCCATCTCCGCGACCACGCCGAGGTCGTGCGTGATGATCACGATCGCCATGCCCAGCTCGCGCTGGAGTCGTTCCAACAGCGCCAGGATCTGCGCTTGCACCGTCACGTCCAGCGCCGTCGTCGGCTCATCCGCGATCAGCAGCTTCGGCTCGTTGGCCAGCGCCATCGCGATCATCGCGCGCTGGCGCATGCCGCCGGAGAACTCGTGCGGATAGTGATCCACACGCCTGTCCGCGTCCGGGATGCCGACCAGCCCGAGCAGCTCGATCGCGCGGCTGCGCGCCGCCGACTTGGATACGTCCTGGTGCGCGCGCACCGCCTCGATCAGCTGGGCGCCGACCTTGAAGAAGGGATGCAGCGAGGAGAGCGGGTCCTGGAAGACCATCGCGATCTCGTTGCCCCTGATCGTGCGCAGCTCGCGGTCGGACAGCGCCACGAGGTCTTTGCCCTCGAACAGGATCCGCCCCGACACGCGCGCGCCCTGCGTGCGAGTGAGCCCGAGCGTCGTCAGCGACGACACCGTCTTGCCCGAGCCCGACTCGCCGACGATTCCCAGCGTCTGCCCGCGCGCGACCTCGTAGGAGACCCCGTCGACCGCGTGCACGACGCCGTCTTCGGTCGGGAACTCGACGCGCAGGTCCTCGACGCGCAGCAGCGGCTCGGGGGTCGTCGCGTAATCGGGCGTGCTCATGAGTACCGCACCCTGGGGTCGAGGAACGCATAGGCGATGTCCACGAGGATGTTGGCGACGATGATGAACAGCGCCGCGACCAGCACCGTGCCCTGCACGATCGGGAAGTCCGCATGGGTGATCGCGGTGTAGTTGAGGCGCCCGATGCCGGGGATGTTGAAGACCGTTTCGACGAGCACCGAGCTGCCCAGCAGCACGCCGATGTCGAGCCCGAGGATCGTCACGATCGGGTTGATCGCCGAACGCAGGCCGTGGCGCAGCACCACGCGGCGCTCTGAGAGGCCCTTGGCGCGGGCCGTGCGGATGTAGTCCTCGCCCATCGTCTCGATCAGGCTGCCGCGAATCAGTCGCGCATAGATCGCCGCCCCGCCGGCCGCCACGACCGCCCACGGCAGGATCAACGACTCGAACCATTTGACCGGATCGCTCGTCAGCCCGACGTAGCTGCCGGCGCCGGGGAAGATGCGCACCTGTCCGATGTCCGAGGCGAACAGGTACAGGACGATCAGCCCGAGCCAGTATTCCGGCGCCGAGACGAGCACGAGCGCCGTGCCCATGCTCGCGCGATCCAGGCGCGAGCCGGCGCGCCTGGCCGAGACGATGCCGACGCTGAGGCCCGTCACGACCCACACGACCGCGCCGCCGAAGACCAGCGAGAGCGTCGCCGGCAGGCGGTTGAAGATCAGTTCCTTGACCGGCGCGTTGCTGTAGTAGCTGTAGCCCAGGTCGAAGTGCAGGAAGAGGTTCTTGATGTACAGCCAGAACTGCGCCGGCAGCGATTTGTCGAGCCCCAGGTTGTGGCGGATCTCGGCGATGATCTTCGGGCTCTGCAGGCGACCCGCCCTGAGCTTCGCCGGGTCGGCCGTCGGCAGCACACGGAACATCACGAACAGCAGCGCCAGCACGATGATCAGCAGCACGACGCCCCACAGCAGCCTGCGGATGATGTAGCGGGTCATTGTCTGTCGATCGACATCGGCTCGGCTCCAGTTCTGTGCGACGGCTCCGTGAGCGCGCGCCCCACGGCTGCTGCGAAGCTACATCGAGGGGGCGGACCGACTGCGGCCCGCCCCCTCGGCAGCTCTGCCGGCTACTTCAGCGACGTGAACGCGTAGTCCCAGGTCCCCGAGTTCCAGTACTGCCCGACGCCCGCGACGTTCTTGGACTCGACATACGCTTCCTTCGCCCACTGGTACGGGACCACGACCGCTTCGTCGACGAGTTCGCGGTCGATCTTCGCCCACGCTTCACCGCGTGCCTTCTCGCCCACGACCTTCGCCGCCGCTTCCATCGCCGCGTTGATCTTCGGGTGGTTGACCAGGCCCCAGTTGGAGTTCGTGCCGTTCTTGACGATCAGGTTGCCGTTGAACGGCACGTCCAGCACCGCCTGCGGATCGCCGAAGTCCGGGACCCAGCCGACGTTCGGACAGACGTCGATCTTTTCGCTGACCACGCCGCAGTACTTCGAGTACATGACCGTGTGCTCGACCAGGTTCAGCTTCGTTTTGAAGCCGAGGTTTTTCAGCGTCTGGTTGACCGCTTCGGCGACGTTGTTGGCCGGCGCCGAGGAGTCACCCACGACCTGCACCGTTTCCGAGCCGGTGTATTTGCCGCTCGGATAGCCGGCGAGCTTGATGTACTTTTCGGCCACGCTCAAGTCGCCCTGCGGGTGCTCGTTGTAGTCGACCTGGGGTCCCGGGAAGCCGCCCGCTTCTTCGAAGCCGGAGATGCCGTTCCAGAGGAAGTGCGTCATCAAGTCGGCCACGGTCTTGCCGCCGCGCAGCTTGTTCAGCGCTTCGCGGTCGGTCGCCGCCCACAGCGCCTTGCGCAGATTGACGTTCTTGAACGGCCCGTCGCTGTTGTTGATCGCGATGTAGCGGTCGCCCGCGCCGCCGCCGGCCGAGATCATCAGCTGGCTGCGGTGCTGCTGCAGCGCGAGCTTCACGATCGGCGCCGCCGGCGCGTCCGACTGGACCATGTCGCTGCCTTCCAGCACCTGACGGCCGATCACGTTCGCGTCGCCGCCGATCGAGATGTTGATCTGATCCAGGTAGGCCGGGCGGAAGTCCGTGCTCGCGTTCCAGTTCGGGTTGCGCACGAGCGTCGCCGACTTGCCCGGCTGGTAGCCCACGCCGAGGATCTTGCCTTCGCCGTTGGCCTTCAGCATGTACGGGCCCGTCGCGACCATGTAGTTCGTGTATTCGCTCGGTTTCTTTGCGTCGAACTTCTTTGCGTATTCTTCTGGCACCGGGGCCGTGTAGGGCAGCACCATCGAGAGCACCACGATCGCCGCCTGCGGTTCGGTCAGTTTGATCTGCAGCGTGTACTTGTCGATCGCCTTCACCCCCGGGATCTGCCCGCCCTTGGAGTGCTTCATCCCTTCGACCGAGTCGAGGTAGCCCGGGTAGTAGGGGTTGGCCACGTTCGGATTGGCCACGCGGTCGATCGCGTAGACCTCGTCCGCCGCCGTCACTTCGCGGTTGACCGGCGGGCTGAAGTGAACGCCCTTGCGGATCTTGATCGTGATCAGCTTGCTCCCATCCGAGATCTTCGCCGGGCCTTCGGCCATGTCCGGTGTCGCTTCAGTGAACGTGTTCGGCTTGTAGGAGTAGAGCGAGCGCTGCGTGGCGTCCGTGATCTGGTAGTCCAGCTGGAAGTACGACAGACCGGGGTCGAGATGTTCGAAGTCCTCGCTCTGGACCTCGTTCAGGACTCCGCCTCGCTTGCCGCCCGTGAGCGACTCCGTCACCGGCGTCTGCACTCCCGCGGGTATCGAGCCACCCGAGGTGGCGGTCCCGCTCGAGCTGCTGCTGCTGCTCGAGCCGCACGCGGCCAGCCCCGCGGCGAGTGCCGCCGCAACCGCCGGCAGCAGAATCGTTCTAAGCGACCTCATCGGGACGCCTCCTTTGCTTGTCGTGTGTCACTTCTCACTGCCCCGTCCTCGGGTTGAGTGCGTCGCGCAATCCGTCCCCGAGCAAGTTGAAGGCGAGCACCGTCAAGAGCAGTGCCGCGCCGGGAAAGACCATGTACCACCAGGCCGTGTTGAAGATCGGCGTCGCCGCCGCGATCATCTGCCCCCAGCTCGCCGTCGGCGGGCGCACGCCGACGCCGAGGAACGAGAGCGAGGCCTCGATCAGGATGTTCAGCGGGATCAGCAGCGTCGCGTAGACGATCACCGGCGCCACCAGGTTCGGCAGGATCTCGCGGAACATGATCCGCGCGTTCGAGGCGCCCAGCGCCCGTGCGGCGTCGACGAACTCGCGCTCGCGCAGCGACAGCACGAGCCCGCGCACGATGCGGAAGATGTAGGTCCAGTTGACCAGCGCGATCAGGAAGATGATCACGCTCGTGCCCGGCGAGATCGCCCCGCCGAGGCAGCCGCGCACGGCGCACGCCGCGCCGATGCCGAGGCCGAGCAGCAGCACAGGGATCGACAGCACCACGTCGACCGTGCGCGAGAGCAGCGTGTCGACCCAGCCACGGTAGTAGCCCGCGATCGTGCCCAGCGTGACGCCGATCACCGTCGCGATCGCCGTGCCGAGGATGCCGACCTCGAGCGACACGCGCGCGCCGTAGATCACGCGAGACATCACGTCGTGGCCGAGTTGATCGACGCCGAACGGGTGCGCCCCGCTGGGACCGAGCGGGCTGCCGAATTCGTCGGTCAGGTTGAGGTTCTGCACGTACGGCCCGGGGAGCCCGAGGATTTTCACGATCAGCGGCGCCACGATCGCCACGATCACGAGGAATCCGACGAACCCCAGCGAGACCAGCGCGACGCGATCTTTGCGAAACCGCCGCCAGAACAGCTGAAGCGGCGAGCGCGCGGCGATGCCCTCGCCGGACTCGACCAGGTCGAACCCGGTGCCCGCGGGCGGGAACAGCTCGGCCGTGGCCATCTCAGCGACCGCTCCCGTTCACGCGCAGCACTCGACCCCAGATAAACATCGGACGTACAGGTTCGACACCCACGGCTGGCCAACCTCCTGCTGCAATCGCATACACAAGCGTCCAATCCCCGGCTCGCGCCGGGCCGGCGCCGCCCCCGCTCGAGCTGCCCCGTCGCGGAGCACCGCCTTCCCCTTTTCCCACTTTGCCCCGTTGTTATTCGGGATCGCCACCGCTCGCGCGATACTCAGGCGATGGCGGACACCCTGTTCGACGAGCAGAGCATCGACGCCGGGCGCCCGCTGGCCGTACGGATGCGCCCGCACACGCTCGAGCAGTTCGTCGGCCAGACGCACCTGCTCGCCGAGGGCTCGGCGCTGCGCACCGCGATCGAGCAGGGCAGGCCGCATTCGATGGTGCTCTACGGCCCGCCGGGGTCCGGTAAGACGACGCTCGCGCGGATGATCGCCGAGCACTCGCAGGCGGCCTTCGAGGAGCTGAGCGCCGTGCAGGCCGGCCGCGCCGAGGTGCGCGCCGTGATCGAGCGCGCCGAGCACCGCCGCTCGCTCGCGGCGTCCGGCGGCGGCGCGCGCACGGTGCTGTTCCTCGACGAGATCCATCGCTTCAACAAGGCCCAGCAGGACGCACTGCTGCCGGCCGTCGAGGAGGGCCTGTTGACGCTGATCGGCGCCACCACCGAGAACCCCGCGTTCGAGGTCAACGGAGCGCTGCTCTCGCGCGTGCGTGTGTATGCATTGCAGGCGCTCAGCGCCGACGAGGTCGCCACGCTGCTTCGCCGCGCGGCCGACGCGAACGTCGACGAGGACGCGATCGAGTTCCTCGCCGCGCGCAGCGAAGGCGACGCGCGCACGGCGCTCAACGCGCTCGAGCTGGCCGTCGAGACTGCCGCCGAGGCCGCGGCGCAGAGCGCCGAGCCGGCCGGAGCCAGGGGAGCCCGCGTCACGCTGGCGCGCGTCGAGGACGCGCTGCAGCGGCGCGCCGTGCTCTACGACAAAGGCGGCGACCGCCACTACGACTACGCCTCGGCTTGGATCAAGGCGACGCGCGGCTCGGACCCCGACGCCTCGCTGTACTACCTCGCCGTGATGCTCGAGGGCGGCGAGGACCCGCGCTTCATCGTGCGGCGGATGGTGATCCTTGCTTCCGAGGACATCGGCAACGCAGATCCACAGGCGCTGTCGCTCGCGACGGCTGCTGCGGCGGCCGTCGAGCACGTGGGGCTACCCGAGGCGACATACGCGCTCGCGCAGGCCGCTATCTACCTCGCGCTCGCGCCGAAGTCAAACGCCGCCGGCAGGGCGCTCGGAGCAGCACGGGCGCACGTGCGCGAGCATGGTGCTCAGCCCGCGCCCGCGTGGCTTCGCTCCGGACCCCGACCGGGGATGGACAAGCAGGACTACGACAACCCTCACAACCACCCCGGCCACCTAGCCTCGCAACCGCTGCTGCCGGAGCGCGTCGAGGGCTCCCGTTTCTACGAGCCCGACGAGGCGGAGGCCGAGCTCGCCCGCAGGCTTTCGCAGATTCGCGCGGCGCGCGGGGTGAAGCAGCCATAATCGGCCGATGAGCGCGACCGTCGGCGAGGCCGGCAGCGAAGCGGGCAGCGAGCGCGTGCTGCGGGCGCGCGATCCTGCCACGGGGGCGCCGCTCGGCAGCGTCACAGCGACGGCGCCGTCGAACATCCCCGAGCTGGCGGCCGACGTGGCCAAGGTGCAGCCGCTGTGGGCGCTGCTGCGCGTGCAGGACCGCGCGCGCTACATGCGCCGCATGGCGCAGGCCGTGATCGACGACTTCGACGAGCTCGCCGCCGAGCTCGCGCGCGAGCAGGGGCGCCCGGCGGCCGAGATCGCCGCGCTCGAGCTGCTGCCGGCGATCGACGCGCTGATCTGGATCGCCGACGACGGCGCCGATGTGCTCGGCCCGCGCGGCGTCGGCATCAGCCGCGGCATGGCGATCGCCAAGCGAGCCCGCGTCGCCTACGAGCCGTACGGCGTCGTCGGCGTGATCGGCGCCGGCTCGGCGCCGTTCGCACAGCCGCTCGGTCAGATCGCCGGCGCGTTGTTGGCGGGCAACGGCGTCGCCTTCAAGCCCGCCGCCCGCGCCGCGCTGGCCGGAGAGCGGATCGGGCGCGTGCTGGCGCGTGCCGGGCTGCCCGAGGGGCTCGTGCGGATCGCCCACGGCGGCGCCGACGTCGGCATCGCGCTGGCCAAATCGCCGGTCGAGAAGATTCTCTTCACGGGCTCGCCGGCCGTCGGGCGCGTGGTCGCCGGCGAGGGCGTCTCGCGCGAGAAGGAGGTGACTGTCGAGCTCGGCGGCAAGGACGCGATGCTCGTGCTCGCCGACGCGCGCTTGCCGCAGGCAATCGCAGGCGCGCTGTGGGCCGGCTGCGCCGGCGCCGGGCAGGCGCGCGGCGCCGTCGAGCGCGTGTACGTGGCGCGCGAGCTGCACGAACGCTTCGTCGGGGGGCTCGTGGCCGCGGCACGGGCGCTGCGCGTCGGCGACCCGGCCGACCCCCGCACCGACCTCGGCCCGCTCGCCTCGCCTCGGCGCCTCGCGCACGTGCAGGCGCTGGTCGAGGACGCGCTCGCGCAGGGGGCGACGCTGCACTGCGGCGGTCCCGTCAGCCCGGCCGGCTGTGAGGCGGGCTCGTTCTATGCGCCTGCCGTGATCACGGGCGTGACGCACGAGATGGCGCTGATGCGCGAACCGCTCGAGGGGCCCGTACTCGGCGTGATGGCCGTCGACTCCGTCGCCGAGGCGATCGCGCTGGCAAACGACAGCGACTACGCGCTGGGGGCGTCCGTTTGGAGCGCCGATCGCTATCAGGCACTGCGCATCGCGCGCGAGCTGCACGCCGGGATGGTCTGGTGCAACGACCACCTGCCTGGCCCTGCCGTCTCACGTGGGCCGTGGGGTGCCGCGGCCGGCGGCGGGCTCGGACGCACGCTCGGCGAGGCCGGGCTGCGTGCGTGCGCGCAGGAGAAGCTGATCACGTGGGATCCGCCCGCCGCGCGCGGGCTCTGGTGGGGCCCCTACGACGAGTTGACCACGCGCGCGGCGAGATCCGTCGCGAAGATGCGCTCTGGGCGTGAGGCCGACCGCGAGCACGCCTGGCGCAACGGCGCGCTCGCGCTCGGGCGGATCGGCGCGCGGGCCTTTGGGCGCGGGCTGCCGCGCTAGCGCAGAGGGCCGTACGGCAAGCCCCGACGCGAGAGGTGCTGTTCCAGGTGGCACATGTGCCACCTGGCGAGGGCGCACATGTGCGCCCTCGAGGAACGGTCGCATGCGACCGTTCTGGCCGGGCCGCATGCGGCCCGGACCTAAAGGAGAGGATGTATCTGTATTCGTCTTTCGCGTGTTGATAGCAATGGCATATACACGAGGCTCCTCGTCGCCTGACACGTATATGCCATTGCTATCAATCCCCCTTTTTCAAGAC